>NZ_RAWG01000138.1 GCF_003611735.1 Corallococcus sicarius
CCCTCCCCGATTCCGACACCACCCTGCCGCCGCCCGTGAAGCCCGGGCCGGAGGTGGTGACCCCGCCGCCGGATCCGGAGACGGAGGTGTTGGATCCCACGCCCATCCCCACGACGGACGGCGTGCCCGGCCCGCTGCCAGGCGTGTACACCGACAAGGGCGAGGCGCCGGAGACGGACCTCATCCGCGGGCTGGTGGCCTTCCCCATCCGCGACCGGGCCGCGCTCGAGCAGCGCATCCAGGACATCTACAAGCCGGGGGGCTCGGGCTTCCGCAAGTACATGACGCCGGCGGAGTGGAACGAGAAGCACGCGCCGCTGGAGAAGGACATCACCCTCGTCACGGACTGGATGAAGTCCGAGGGGCTGCAGACCCCGCGCGTCGCGTCCAACCGGCTGCTGGTGCAGTTCGTGGGGACGGTGGGGCAGTTCAACAAGGCCTTCGGCGTGAAGATCCGCATCCTGTCGCGCAAGTCGCCCCAGGGCGGCAACGAGCCGCATGACGTCTACGGCCTCACGGAGGGCATCAAGGCGCCCACGTTCGTGCAGCAGCGCGTGTCCGCCATCGTCGCGCTGGACCTGCCCGCGGGCGTGGGAGAGATGCCGGGCGAGTTCGGCCAGCCCTCCACGGAGAAGCCCGACCCCGTCAACCGCGGCCTCACCCCACAGCAGGTGGCGCGCGCGTACGGCGTGGACACGCTCTACAGCAGGGGCCACCAGGGCCAGGGCGTGAAGCTGGGCGTGGTGATTGGCGCGGGCTTCCGGTGGAAGGACGTGCGCACCTTCTGGAAGATGTGGGACATCGAGCGCGAGGATCCCAAGATCATCCAGACCATGGAGCCGCCCGTCACGCGCTACCGCGAGGGCACGCTCGACGTGGAGTGGGCCGCGGCGATGGCGCCCAAGTCGGACGTCATCGTCTACATGGGCCCGGACGCGCGCAACACGTCCATGCTCTTCACCTTCAACGAAGCGATTGCCCGGGGCGAGGTGTCCGTCATCACCACGTCCTTCGCGCACCGCGAGGACTCCGAACCGCGCGCCGTGCACGAGCAGTACGGCGCCTCCGGGATGATGGCCGCCGCGCTGGGCATCACCGTCGCGGCGGCGAGCGGCGACTCCGCGGGCGTGGACACGCCGGGCTCCAGCCCCTACGTCACCGCCGTGGGCGGCACGCAGCTGAAGATGAACGGCATGACGGTGACGGGTGAGACGGCCTGGTACTACTCCGGCTCCGGCATCAGCCGCACCTTCACCACCCCGGAATGGCAGAAGGGCATCGTGCCGCTGCCCGCCAAACGCGCGGTGGTGGACGTCGCGCTCAACGCGGACACCGGCTACTGGTACACGTGGCTGGGCGTCACCTATCCCAACACCGGCACGTCGTTCTCTTCGCCCATCTTCGCGGGCCTCATCGCGGTGGTGAACGGCGCGCGCGCGCAGGACGCGAAGCCGCCGGTGGGCTGGCTCAACTCGCAGCTCTACACGCTGCCCGCCGTGCAGGGCTCCTTCCGCGACATCACCGTCGGCGTCACCGACCGTCAGTACGAAGCCGGGCCGGGCTGGGACATCCCGACGGGCTGGGGCGCCCCCGACGCGGACGGGCTCCTGCGCACCCTGCCCTAGCGGGCAGGCAGCCTGGGGCGGACAGGCACGCGGGCCCTTCCCCGCCTGTCATCCGGGATTGACGACATGAGAATGCGTGCACAAGGCGTGGTGTTCGGGACGGCACATGTCCCCGTCCCCCCTGCGCACGCCCCTTTTCTGCCTCCTGCTGCTCGCAGCCGCTTGCAGCAGCGCGGTCGCCGGTCCCGCTGATGCCCTGTCGGGAGGGCCGGATTCGCAGTCGCCCGGAAGCGTCGTCCAGGCGCCGACGTCGCCCTCGGCTCCCTCGGGAGACGTGAGCCCGACGGCGCCGGAATCCACGCCCGCGCCGGAGGGAGCGCCGCCCCCGGAGACGCAGACGCCGGTCGTCACCGCGCCTGCTCCCTCCCCGAGCGTGTGCGCGCCGCTCACCTCCCTGGCCACCGTCCAGGGGAACCTGACGACGTGGCTCCAGGGCGCCTCCATCGCCGCGCCCGACAGCGGCGGCTTCAAGGAGCCGGGCGGCACGGAGCTCACCGCGTTCGAAGGCGCGTTCCGCGCGATGCTCTCCGAGGGCCCCACGCCGCAGGTGGTGCAGGACCTGGGGACGCTGGGCTTCGGCGTCGCCACCTTCCGCAACGAGAACGGCAACGCGTGGCTGGTGGTGCGCGAGTCAGGCCTGCTGTCCCGGGGCGGCGGCACCTTCATCCTGAACCTGTCGCCCGCGCGCAACCTGTGGCTGGAGGCGCCGCACGCGGACTCCGACGAGGGCACGCTGCGCCAGACGGCCGAACAGCTGGTGACGCTGGGCGCGCGCGCGCTGCTGCTCACCGGCAGCAACCGCTGCGCTGTCACCGCCCAGAGCCCGTGCAGCGGCACCACCAGCGTGTGCGGCACCAAGGGCCTGCGCATCTCCGACGCCGCGCACTACAGCAACAACTTCTTCACCGCCGCGCACCGCGCGCTGCGTGACACGTACCCGGACGGCATCGCGGTCAGCGTGCACGGCATGGACGCGGGCAGCGGGCCCGAGGCCGCGGTGGTGAGCGACGGCACCCGCCTGCAGCGCCCCGGCTCCCTCTCCGTGCGCCTGCGCGACGCGCTCAACACCCACCTGGTGGGCACCCGCCGCGCCTTCTCCTGCAACGCGCCCGACGACGCCGGCAAGCACCGCACCCTCTGCGGCACGAGCAACGTGCAGGGCCGCATCGACAACGGCGCCGCGGACGCGTGCTTCACGGAGGCCGCCGCCCCCACGGACCGCTTCCTCCACCTGGAGCAGTCCGCCACGCTGCGCGGCACCGGCGCGTCCTCCAAGGCGGTGATCCAGGCGCTCGCGGACACGGTCCCCTGCTCGCTCACCGGCTCCGGCCTGGGCTGCCAGGTCGTGGTCGCCCAGGCGCCCTGTCCTTGAGCAGACACCCCGGGCCCCGCACCCACGGTGCGCGGGCCTGCCCCCCGGGGTGAACTCCCGAGGGAAGCCCCTTCAAGGGGCTGTCATCCGGTCCGACTCCAATGTCTGGCCGTGGGCAGTCGCAACGACTAACGGTCCGGATCATCGGTTGGGCAGCCGACGCTTCTCAGGCCCTGAGAGGGGCAACCCTGGTCGGGTGAAGGAGTCTCCCTAGATTCGAGCGCAGCCACCATGGCGCTCTTTTCGACCCTGACATTGTTTCCGGCCTACTCGCTCGACACCTCCATTCTCGTGGCGGTGCTCGTCGGCGTGCTCATCCTCGCGCTCCTCACGGAGACGCTGGGGTGGGTGTTCGTAGGCCTTGTCGTCCCCGGCTACCTGGCCTCGGTGTTCGTCATCCACCCCGAGGCCGGGTGCACCGTCGTCGCCGAATCGCTCCTCACGTACGGACTCGCGCTGGCGCTCTCCAGCGGCCTGAGCCGGACGGGGGCCTGGAGCGAGTTCTTCGGCCGTGACCGCTTCTTCTCCATCGTGCTCGCGAGCGTGCTCGTGCGCGCGGTGAGCGAGACGTGGCTTCTGCCCGTCCTCGGCCGGTGGATGGATGATCGCTACGGCACGTCGTTCATCGTGGACCGCAGCCTGCACAGCATCGGTCTGGTGCTGGTGCCGCTCACCGCGAACGCGTTCTGGAAGCTGAAGATTCGCCGCGGGCTGTGGCAGGTGGGCGTGCCGGTGGTGCTCACGTACCTGCTGTTGCGCTTCGTGCTGCTGCCGGGCACCAACCTGTCCTTCAGCAGCCTGGAGCTGATGTACGAGGACGTGGCGCAGGACTTCCTGTCCAGCCCCAAGGCCTACATCATCCTGCTGACGACGGCGTTCCTCGCCGCGCGCTTCAACCTCAAGTACGGCTGGGACTTCAACGGCATCCTCGTGCCCGCGCTGCTGGCGCTCACGTGGCTGGAGCCCCTGAAGCTCGCCGCCACGCTGGCGGAGGTGCTGCTGCTGGTGCTCGCGGCCAAGGCGGTGCTGTCGGTGCCGGGGCTGCGCACGCTCAACCTGGAGGGCCCGCGCAAGACGGTGCTCGTCTTCTGCCTGGGCTTCCTCGTGAAGTGGACCATCGGCTGGGCCATGGGCGCCCGCATCCCGGGCCTCAAGGTGACGGACCTCTTCGGCTTCGGCTACCTCGTGCCCACGCTGCTGGCCGTGAAGATTCTCCAGAAGCAGGTGGTGGCGCGCGTGCTGCTGGCCACGCTGCACACGTCGCTGGCGGGCTTCCTCATCGGCAGCCTCGCGGGCTTCGGCCTGTCGCTCATCGAACCGCGTCCGGCCACCGCGCTCACCGCGGAGGCCCCGCGTGAACAGGTGCCCGGGCTGGGCCTGGACCGCACGCCGCTGGGCCTGATGGCCATGGGCCGCGCCACCGCGCGGGAGAGCGACGCGGGCGGCGTGTCGCTGCGGCAGAAGCACGGCGACCTGCGCACGTACACCGGACTGTGGCAGCAGCTGGACGCGTGGCTGGAGACGGGCCACACGGAGGGGATGGCGGCGCTGCGCACGCAGGCCGTGGCGCTGGGACTGGAGCTGCGGGAGCTGCCGGCACAGGAAGGCGCGCCCGCGCGCTTCGCGCTGGTGGAGCGCGTGGACGGCGAGGGCAAGGCGGGCTGGGACACGTCGCTGCTGGTGCCCGGCGCGAAGGGGCCGGTGCTGGAGGTGCCGCGTCCCCTCACCGAAGCGCCGAGCGCCGAGGCCGCCGCGCTCCTGTGCGAGCGCGTGCACTGCCGCGCCATCATCGTGAGCGGCGTGGATTCCCACCGCGCCGGGCTGGTGCTGGGTGACGCGCTGTCGCAGGCGCAGACGCCGCTGCGCCGCGCCCACGACGCGCTGTCCTCGAGGGAGCGGGTGCAGGTGCGCGTGGACGCGGGCCTGAAGCCGGGCCAGGTGGTGCTGCACACGCCCAACGGTCAGGCACCGGAGTCGCTGGCCGCGCTGTGGCCGGACGCGAAGGTGACGGCGGAGGCGCCGCCGGAGCCCGGTGACACCTGGGGCGAGGCGCGGCTGAGCGTGCTGCGCGCGCACCCCACGGACCTGGCCACGCTGGTGCTTGCCCACGCGCCGGCCCTGGCCGCGCCCGTGACGGAGCGCGACGCGCTGGGCACCCTGATGGTGACGGCGGAGGCGGCGCGCACGCCGACGGTGAAGCCGTCGGACGCGGAGCTGCTGGTGCTGGAGCAGCAGGTCGCCACGCCGCTGCTCGGAGGCGGGACGGAGGGCATCCCCGCGGAGCTGCGTGAGCGCTGGGCCGGGGCCATGGCGGGCCTGCTGGGCCTGCGCGTGCACCCGGTGACGGAGTGCGGCGGGGCGAAGGACTGCTGGTGGGTGACGGACGCGGAAGCCACGCCGGGCCGGCTGGGCGCGGGGCTGCTGGTGCGTCCGGGTGGCTCGCCGCTCGCGCTGGAGGTGCCTTCGCCGGTGCGCGAGGCGGGCACGCTGCCCGTGGCCGCGGAGCTGTGGCACGAGGCCGGCGCCACCGCGCTGGTGTTCGCCGCTGCCTCTCCCGACGCGCCGAACCCGGCGACCTTCGGTGAGCTGCGCACCGCGTTCCAGGCCTTCCACCAGGCGGTGCACCGCGCGCTGCCGAAGGAGCAGGCCCAGGTGCTGCACCTGCGCGGCTTCTCCGGCCGGCCCTCCGCGGAGGCGGACGTGCTGGTGGACGTGGGCAGCCCGGTGCTCACCCCGGCGCAGCGGCCCCCGGAGCTGGAGCGGCTCCTGTCCCAGGACGGTCCGCTGGGCTGGCTGGGCAAGCGCGTGCGCTACCACGACGGCTCGCCGGAGCTCGCGGGGCTCAATGACGCGAGCCCGCAGCAGGTGTTCTCGCGCACCTTCGGCGGGGCGAAGCTGGCCACGCTGTGGCTGTCCGAACCGCTGCGCGGCGCCTTCGTGGGCCCAAGGCTCGCGGCGGAGGAGCTGGCGCTCACGGGCCTCACGCCCGAGGAGCCGCGCGAGTCTCCCGAGCGCGCGCTCTTGGCGGACCGGCTGGTGGCGCCCTCGCAGCCGGTGTCCCCGGTGCTGAAGGAGCACTTCGCGCAGCTCACCGCCAGCGCGGAGCGCTACCTGGCGCAGCAGAACGTGCACGACCTGCGCGCGCTGTCCCAGGCGAAGCGCGTGGGCCCGGTGACGCAGCAGGTGAAGTCCGGCTTCAGCGCCGACCACGGCCTGCCCTTCCTCCTCGTGGAGGCGCGGCAGGGCCGGCAGGTGCTGCGGGCCGTCTATTTCCTTCAGCAGCACCCGTCGCCGCTTCAGCGCGCGGAGCTGACCGCGGGTGACGCGGAGCTCGCGAGCGCGGTGGACGTGGCGCTGCGCCACCGCCGTCCGGTGGTGTTGACCGGGGAAGTCTCCCGCGAAGAGGCCCGTCGATGAAGACCCGCAACCGCGCCCTCCTGGCGATCCTCGGTCTGGCGGCGGGCCTCGCGCTCGTCTGGGGCGCGAGCCTCGCCGTGCTTCGCAACACCGACACGCCCACCGCGCGCCGCGACGCGAAGTTCATCAACGCCGAGCGCCTCATCTTCTACCGCCTGGAGCCGGGCAAGGAGATGCGCGTCCGCGTCCCCATCGAGGCGGAGGAGCTGCTCGTCGTCACGCACGAGCTGTTGCCGGACGGCACGCCCTACGCGCCGGAGAAGCAGTACCAGTACGGCCTGCAGGCCATCCTGCGCGCGCCGGAGGGCATCCTCCTGGAGCGCTCCATCTTCACGCGCACGCGCCAGAGCAAGGGCCAGCCGCAGGAGGACGGCACCTTCCTGGAGGAGAGCGCCTTCACCACCCACGCCAGCTCCCAGGTGACGGACGAGCGCGAGTTCGTGCTGCGCCTGCCCAAGGAGCGCTCGGACCACTCCGTGCTGTACCTGCGGCCCGCGGGCGCGCACGGCACGCTGCTGGCGCGCGTCTACGTCCGCGCGCACCGCACGCTGCCGCTGCTCGCGTCGCAGAAGCTGGCGCAGGCCCGCGCGGAGGTGCGCGCCGGCCGCGCCACCTTCGAGCCCTTCGAGAAGCTCTCCCAGGAGACGCGCCGCTGGCTCGCGGAGGAGCACTGGGAGCGCCTCAACGCCGAGGGCGAGGCGGGCACGGACTACCAGATTGAACCCGTCTACCGCACCTCGTTCCGGCTGCCGCTGGTGGAGGCCACCGAGTCCGTGCAGGAGCGGCTGGGCGCGGGGCGCGCCGTGGCCCTCAACGTCACCGGGCCCGCGAAGCCGCTGCTGTGGCTGTGGAGCGACGCGGCGGGCATGCACCCGCAGCCGCACGGCCCCGTGACGGTGCAGACGCTGTCCGCGGACGGCGTCACGCAGACGCTGGAGTTGCCGGGCCCCGTCGCGGGCTCGCCCATGTCGCATCCGCTGGAGCTGCCCGCGGGCGTGCACACCGTGACGGTGCGCAACGACGGCAAGGAGGACCTGCGCTACACGGTGGAGGGGCCGTTCGAGTCGTGGCTGCTGCCCGTGGGTTCGCGTCCCGTCGTACCGGGCGCCGCGGCGGGCGGCCACGTGGCCTTCCTGCCGGACACGCGCCGCACGGAGGCGTTCGCCACCGGACCCGCGTGCCCCGTGCTGGAGCTGGACCTGGATCCGCGGATGGATGCCTCCGGGCGGCTCGTGCGCATCGACGCGCGCACGCTCGACCGCGCGCCCTCGAAGGAGCCGCTGCGCCTGAGCCTCACGGTGCTGGACGCGCAGGGCCAGCCGCTGGGGCAGACGGAGCTGGACGCCATGGCGGAGCCCGCGCCCTTCGAGAGCGCGGACCTGGTGCCGCTGCCGGGCGGCGCGCTGCCGTGCACGCCCGTGGCGACGGCAGCGGGGACCCCGGACGCGAGTACTGGAGAAGTGACGGACCTGCCCGCCTGGGTGTCGCAGGTGGCGAGCGCGCGGCTCTTCCTCCCGGCGGGTGCGCGCAAGCTGCGCGTGGAGGCCCCGCGCACCACCATCGTGCAGCTCTACAGCTTCCTGTCCGGCACGCAGCCGCTGACGGCCGTGCCGCCCTACACCGACGCGGCGCTCACCGGCGTGCGCTGGCGCAACGCGCCCCTGGATCAACGCTCGTGGCACCCCATGCGTCCGGCCAACCTGGAAGCGCTGATGCAGGGCGGCGCCCGCATGGAGCTGCTCAGCCAGGTGCGCCTGGAGCCGGTGGGCCCGGACACCGACACGCTGCGCCCCTCGGGCGACGCGGTGGTGGTGCGCCCGTACGGCACGCCTCCCGTGGTGGAGGTGCTGGAGGCGGCGGAGGCGGACAGCACGGACGTGGTGCGCGCTGTCTCCACCTTCCTGGAGCCGGGCCGCGCGGTGCGGGCTCAGTTCGACGCGCGCACGCCCACCCGCCCGGAGGTGCGCCTGTCGCTGAAGGACGCCGCGGCGCTGGGCAACGAGGTGGAGGTGCTGCTCGACGGCGAGCCCTTGCACCGCTTCACCGTGCGCTCCACGCGCTCGCGGGAGCTGCTGCCGCCCCTGCCGCCCGGTGAGCACGAGGTGCTGCTGCGCTCGTCCGCGCCCGGCCTGACGGCGATGCTCAACCGGCCGCCCGCGGCGGGCAGCGGCCTGCGCTCGCGCACGGTGTACCCGGTGGGCCCAAGCGGCCTGCGCGTGCCGGTGCGCAAGACAGGCCCGGGCACCGTCACCCTCAACGTCGTCGTCTACACGCCGGTGGCGGAGGGCTCCAAGGAGCCCCGGCTGTCGGTCACCATCGATGGCGGCAACCCCGTGCGCCGCGCCAGCGTGCTGGTGCCGCACGTCACCCGCGCCGAGCGCACGGTGCTGCTGCCCGCCTCCACGCGCGAGCCGGCCATGCCTGCGGGCCGTCCGGGCGTGCGCTGGTACGCGCGCACCGTGCCGGTGACGCTGGGCGAGGACATCGCGCCGGGCCTGCACACCGTCCGCATCCAGGCGGTGGGCACGGAGCCCCTGTGGGCGCGCTTCTTCGTCTTCGGTCAGTCGCTGGAGAACACCGCCCCGCGCGAGTGGAACCGGGGTGGCTGGCAGCCCGAGGACACGTTGTGAGTCCGTCCTGGAGGACCGGGTCGTGGCGCCCGTTCGTGGCCGCGGGGGTCGTGTCGGCGCTGGGGTTCCCCCCCGGCGCCCTCGCCCAGCAGGCCCCGTCCCCGGAGGAGTCCCGGGCCGGCATGCACGCCCATGCGACGGCGCGGCCCGCGCGGGAGCCCGTGTCGAAGACGCCGCGCGACAAGGCCCCCCAGGAGGATCCGACCGTGAGCCTGCCCGCGAACCCGCGGTGCCGCGTGGACGCGCGCTTCTCCGGGCTGTGGCCTCGCGTGGACGCAGTGACGTTCCATCCCACGACGCTGGTGGAGCGCGCCGCCTTCACGCGGCTCATCCCCGCGCTGCTGGCGGCGGCGCCGAAGCAGAAGACCGTGCCGCCGGAGCTGAAGGAGGTCGCCGCGTCGGTGGGCTTCTTGCTGGAGACGTGGACGACGCCGCGCGACACCTTCTGGGTGCTGCGCGAGCGGCCGGACGGCTACCACGGCGCGGGCGCGTACGTGGTGCGCACGGGTGACGCCACCGAGGACGTGGTGCAGGTGCCGCACCCCTACTACGACATCGGCACGGAGGACATCGGCTCGGCCCTCTTCTCCTGCCCGCCGGAAGGCCGCGCGCCGCGCCTGTTCATGACGGCCACCGCGCACCGCTACCACGGCACGCCCGGCGAGACGCCCGAGGATCCGGAGCACCCGGCGGACGTGGCGCACAACCCGGATCACCTCTTCCAGACCGTGACGGACCTGGCCGCGCGCTCCCTGCACGGGCCGCGCGTGACGCAGCTCCACGGCTTCGGCGAATCCAAGATTCAAAAGGGCCGCAGCGAGGCGCTGGCGGTCGTGGTGAGTGACGGCTCGCGCACGCCCGGGACGTGGGCGCGGCGGCTGGTCACACCGATGGAAGAAGCGCTGGGACCGGGCGTGAAGCTCTTCCCGGAAGGGGCGCAGGTGTTGGGCGGTACGCAGAACGCCCAGGCCCGCCTGCTCCAGAACTACGCCGGAGCCCGCTTCCTGCACCTGGAAATGTCATCCCGTACGCGCAAAGCGCTGGCCCGTCCGGCGCGATTGCAGCGGCTGGCCCAGATTCTGTTCGCACCCTTGGAGGACTGAGCGCCGATGTTTCCCGTTCGACGCCGCGCCCGTTTCACCCTGCTCGTGGGAGCGCTGGCTGCGCTGCCCGTCATCGCGCAGTCCGCAGCTCCGCAGCCGTCCGTCATCGCCCGCCGCGAGGAGGGCATGGCGTGGCAGCCCAGGGCCGTCCGGGGCCCCGTGGCCCTGGAGGACCTCCGGGGCCATGCGCCCTACGTGCCTGACGGTGTTCCCCAGGCCACCGGCACGCTGGAGGTCTCTGCCCGGAAGGGCGCCGCGCTGTGGCTGGGGCCACTCGACGTGGTGCGCGTGTCCGGCCCCGCCGGGGCCCTGCGCTTCACCCGCGTGCCGCTGACCGAGGGCAAGGACGCGCCCGACCTGCGCGTGGAAGAAGAGGGCGTGTCGGAGCGTCCGGGCCGCTGGTACCTGGCGGAGCCCATGGGCGCCGGCAGCATCTGGTGGGTGACGGCGACGAAGGACGCGCGCATCACGGTGGAGCACCCCCGGCCCACGTCCACGGTGAAGACCGAGGAGCGGATGCGGGACGCGCTGCTCAAGTGGGTGGATGGCCAGGGGCCCCGCCCCGCGCTGGCGTTCGACGCGGGCACGCGCGCCCGGCTGGACGTGGTCGCGGCGCTCGAAGCGGAGCTGGTGGCCGGTGAGCCGAAGGACTCCACCCTGCGGGACGCGGTGCACGCGTGGCGCAAGGCGGAGGTCCTGCGCGAGTGGGCGCTGGTGTCTCCGCTGTGGGGTCAGGCGGTGCGCGTGGCGCGCCCCCGTCCCGCCGGCGCCGAGGTCGCGCTGGAGGGCATGGACGCGCCCTGGTACCGCCCGGAGGAGAAGGGCAACGTCTGGGCGCTGGAGCTGGAAGGCCCGGGCGTGCTGTCGCTGGAAGCGCGCGCGGTGCTGGGCAACGGGCCGGAGGCCGAGGCGCCGACGGTGGAGGTGTACGGCGTGGGCGCCACGCTCGCGCAGGCGCGGCTCCCCCCGCAGCCCGCGTGGGCGGAGGCCCCTGAAGGCGCGGCGCTGCCGGACGGGCGGACGGCGCGGGTGCTCGCGTCGGGCGAGCGCGTGGGCATCGCGGAGGAGCTGCGCGTGGCGCTGGCTCCGGGCAAGCACAACTACCGCGTGAGCTGGAAGGGCGGCCCGCTGATGCTGCGCGCGCGCCTGGCCACGCGGCGGCCCACGCTGGGCGAGGCGCTGTCGCACCAGACGCACTGGACGGAGCTGGCGGAGAAGGCGTGGGAGCAGGTGAAGGCGGACACGTCGCCTCGCGCGATGCTGCTGCGCCAGCGGATCGTCGCGCTGATGCCGGAGCTCGCGCGCGGCACGTACGGGAAGATCAAGACGGAGGGCCTGTCGCCGCTCCTGCGCACGCTGGCCGCCGTGGGCGACCGGGACACGGACGCGGCGGTGGAGGCGCTGAAGGGCACGGACGCGTCGCCGCTCGCGTGGCACCTGCGCCTGCGCACCGCGAAGCTGCTGCTGGATGACGGCAAGACGGACGCCGCGCACGCGCTCTTGGGCACCGCGCCCGCGCTGCCGGAGGCGGGCTTCCTCACCGCCGAGGCGTCGGAGCTGGTGGCCCGCCTGCCGCTGGGGGATCCGCTGCGCAGCCGCGAGCTGGCGGCGCTGGAATTGGCCTGGCGCGCGGAGCCGCTGTCGGAGGACATCCGCCGCCGCTACCGCACCGCGTGGTGGCGCGCGAGCCGCTGGTCGCAGGTGACGCCCGCACCCCAGGAGTCCCAGGCGTCCCTGGCGGCCACGTCTGACGTGGCCGAGGTGAAGTCCTCGCAGTGGTTGGATCTGCAGGGCGTGGAGGCCGACGCCGCGATGTCGGGCAGCGCGATGTGGCCGCTCGCCGCCGGAGCCACCACGCGCGTCCAGGCCACCGGCCTCGCCGAGGCCCCCACCCTGCTGCGCGCCTACGTGATGACGCCGCCGGGCGCGAAGAAGAACCCGGTGCTGCACGTGGGGAGCAACGCCTTCCCGCTGCTGCCGCTGTCGTCGGTGGAGCCGGTGGAGATCGCGCTGCCTCCGGGTGAGCACGCGCTCAAGCTCGAAGGCGCGGACGGTACGCGCGCCTTCCTGTCGCTCGCGCCCGCCCAGGCCGGGGGCACGCCCGCGGAAGTGGGCTACGTGCGCACGCAGTGGCCGGTGAAGGTGGCCTCGAAGCCGGTGCGCTTCCGCGTGCCGGACGCGAAGCTCCCCTCGCCCGTGCGCGTGCAATTGCGTCCGCTGGACGCGGCGCCGGGCAAGCCGCTCGTGGTGCGGATGTTCACGGACGTGGGCCACCCGCGCCGGCTGGTGCTGATGCCCTCCGCCGCGAGCCCGCGCCACCTGGCGCTGGAAGGCGCGCGGGGCACGTCCTCCGCGCCCGTCTCCGCGGTGGTGACGCTGCCGCCGCAGGCCCGTGAAGTGTGGTTCGAGCCCGAGGATCCGAAGGCCTCGCTCGTCGTCTCCCTGTCGGTGCGCCGCGCCGACGTGGCCGCGCCCGCGCAGGCCCCCGTCCCTCCGCCGCAGCAGGCCGGCACGTCCTACGAGGCCCTCCAGGCGCTCTCCCGCGCGCTGCGCACGACGCCCGGTGACGCGGAGCCGCGCCTGACGCGCGCCGAATTGCTCTCATCGCTCCAGGAGGACGGCTTCGCCCGCGCGGACGTGGGCCGCCTGTTGGATGCCCAGGCGAAGCTGACGCCGGAGCAGCAGAAGCGCCTGCTGACGCTGATGGACCGGCTGTCGCAGACGCCCGCGCGCACGGTGCGCTTCACGCAGGCGATTACCCAGCCCACGCTGGTGTCGCCGGCCTTCTCGGCGCTGCCGGACACGGGCGACGCGAAGCTTGTGGCCTCCAGCGCCCAGGTGCGCGAGGGCCACGTCCAACAGGCGCTCGCGGCGGTTTCAGGCGACAAGAGCGTCGCGGGCCGCTACCTGCGCGCACGGCTGCTGTCGGCCTCGGGCGAGGACGCGGCGGGCGCACTGGCGATGGCGGCGCTGTACCGCGAGACGGGCCTGCCGCAGGTGGGGCTGGAGGCGCTCGCGATGGTGGAGCGGCTGCAGGACTCGCCCCAGGCGTGGAGGGACGGCGGCGCGCCCCTGGGTGCGGCGCTGGCGAACCAGCTCCAGGCGTGGGCGGACCACCCGGACGTGCGGCGCATGCGCTTCACGGCGGGCCGCTGGACGCGCTGGGAGCGGCTGCGCGACGCGGAAGAAGCGGCGGGCTCGGTGGAGGCCACGTCGGAGGCCGGCACCGATGACGAGGACGTGGCGCAGGCGGTGCGCAAGGCGCTGCTCGCCCCGCCGTGGAAGCTGTCCGAGTCGAGGCTGCTGCCCGCGGGCGCCTCGCGCGTGATGAGCCTCGTGGTGAAGCAGCCCCGCCCCCTGGGCGCGGAGGTGCTGTGCGGCACCACGCCCCGGCCCGGCGTGGACACCACGGGCACCTGCGCCTTCGCGCTCCGCGTGGACGGCCGCGTGGTGCGTGAGGTGAAGGTGGCGGAGGGCGAGACGGCCGTGCTGGGCACGCGCCTGGACGTCCCCGGCCGGCACCAGGTGGAGGTGACGCTGGCCCGGGCGGACACGCAGCAGACGGGCCTGGTGCGCTTCGTGGAGTCCGAGGAGGCCACCGCCAACGCGCGCGTGCTGGTGGCGCCGCAGCCCCTGTCGCTCCTGCGCAGCCGTCCGGGCTCGCCGGTGGTGATGACGGTGCTGGGCCCCACGGCCCTGCGGGTGCGGGCCTACGCGCTCGCGCCCACCGAGGGCCGCGAGCTGCTCCTGCGCAGCACGCCCCTGCCGGGCGGTGACGGCACGGGCGGCTCCAGCGCGGAGGACGGACCGCTGATGCACCTGGGCCTGCCCGGGGACGCGGACCCCGGCCTCAAGGGCGCCTCGCAGCCGATGGGACGCGCGGGTGAGACATGGCTGCTGCTCCCCTCGCGCGGTCCGCACCGCGTGAGCCTGGAGTCGCCCGCGGGTGAAGCCCTGGTGCAGGTGCAACTGGGTGTCGTCACGGATCCGAGCGCGCTCGCGACCCCGACGTTCGCCCAGGGCACCACGGGCCTGGAGCCCCTGCCCTGGCCCGCGCTGCCGCCTGGCCTGTCGCTGTTGCCGGAAGGGATGGCGCCCGAGTCGCAGCGCCACGGCCTGGGCATGCTGTCCGGGGAGCTGGGCTTCCGCAGCGAGGACGTGGAGGAAGGCGAGCTGCTCAACCGCCCGCTGCAGACAGGCATGGAGCTGAGGCTGTCGCTGCGCCGCGAGCTTTCGCAGGACCGCGCCTGGCTGCGCTTCACGCCCGAGGCCCGCTATCCGCTGGGCCAGTCCGCCGTGCTGGGCGGCACCGCGGCGGTGTACCTGACGCAGCTCCCGCTGGACCTGCGCCTCGCGGTGCAGGGCTCGGTGTTCACGCAGACCCTCGACGGGGCGATGCGCTGGAGCGCCCGGGGCCGCGTGTCCGCGGACCGCTTCGTGCGCCTGTCGCCCGACCTGGGTCTCATCCCCGGTCTGGGCCTGACGCTGGAGTCCATGCAGGGCGGCGGTGCCGTGGACGCCACGCGCTACGACCAGAGCGTCTACTGGCTCTACGGCAAGGACCACCCGCGGCGCCTCGCGCCCCGGCTGTCCCTGCGCTGGCAGCCGTTCCAGGACCACGTGGGCACGCTGGGCGTGTCCGCCACGAGCAACGCCAACCTCTACACGGTGGACAACGCGGGCGGCTACGCGAGCTGGGCTGCCCTCCTGGGTGGCAAGCTCAAGGGCACGCGCGCGGAGCTGGGCTACGGCATGTCCCAGCGCTTCCAGGACGACCACCGCACCACGGCCTACCTGCGCCACCGCGTCTCCGGCCGCGTGGACTGGAACGTGTGGATGGGGCGCAACGGCAACCGGCTGATGCTCTACGCCGAGGACCGCGTGTTCCTCTCCGGCCCGTACGGGACGCAGAACCTCTTTTCACTCGGAGCACGGTGGGACTGGACCGGCGGACGTGGGTTGCGGGACGTCACGCCGACCGAGGAGGAGTTCGAGGAGCTGCTCGATGAAGGACGTTTCCAGCCATGACCTGTCCTGATCCGAACGCGTGCCCGGAGGGACTGGGCAGGTCTGGCTGACAATGAATAGCTCTGGCCGCGACATGCACCTGTCGACCGATCAGCTCGAAACCCTTCTGCTGGAAGCGCTGCCTCCCCTTCACCGGAGGGTGCGTCACGCCTCGGCGGAGGCCCTGGCCCAGCGGTTGGTGGAGACGTGCCCCCGCCCCGCCGGGGTGGAGGGCCTGGCGCCGTGGCTGGGGGTGGCGCTGGAGGCGCTGGAGGCGGAGCTGGCCGCGGTCAACGCGGAGCTCGTCCAGTTCACCCGCCAGCACAACGAGGCCGCGGATGACGCCGCGCGCCGCGAAGTGCTGGTGGCCCACCTCAAGGCCACGGTGAAGGACCGCAAGGAGCGCAAGGAGGACCTGCGGGCCCTGGACCGGTGGATGGGCTTCGACGCGCTGCGAGAGCGGCAGGAGAAGCGCCGCCACAAGCTGCTGGTGGAAGAGGAGACGGCGCTCAGGGCCCTCACGGGCGTGATGGGGATGACGACGGCGCAGGAGCTCCAGCCGTCCGCCGTCCCACTGGCGCGGCAGTTGTTGGACCGGGCCGTGGACGCGCCCCGCGCGCAGAACCGCTTCGCCGCGCTGGAGGCCTTCCGGCAGCTCGCGCAGGCGGTGCCGGGCGTCGCCGCCTCGCTGCCCGAGGTGGGCCCCACGCTGACGAGCCTCACGGGCCAGGAGGACGTGAGCCCCTTCTTCCAGGCGGAGGCCCTGCACGCGCTGCTCATCGTGGACGCGCTGACAGGCCTGGCGCTCCTGCGTCAGCGGATGCGTGTCCGGTCCGTGTCGGAGAAGGACTTCCTCTTCCGCCGGCAGGTGCTGGAGCAGTGCGCGCCGCTGCTGTCGGAAGAGTACCGGATGCCGCTGCTCACGGAGGTCGCGCACCACGACCCGAGCGAGTACGTCCGCATGGGGCTGTGCGCGCTCGTGGCCTCCCGGCCGGAGGGGCAGCCGCTGCTGCGCAGGCTGGCGGGGCTGGAGTGGGTGCCGGCCATCGCGAAGGACGCGGCGGACCGGACGACGTCGGAGCCCAGCCCGCGCGTGCGCACCGCCGCCGTGCTGGCCGCGGTGGAGGCCGCGCTCGCGACGCCGAAGGTGAAGGGCCCTGCCCTCCAGGTGCTGGTGGACGCGCTGGGCCGGGACACCTCGCCGCTCGTGCTGCGCGTGTCATGTGAGCGCGCTGGCGCGCTGGCTGAAGCGCTGGGGGCCGCGGGGCTGGGGCCCGCGCACGCGGCGCTGCTGGACGCGGTGGAGACGCTGGCCACGCAGCCGGACGCCACCGGGCCGGTGGTGGAGGCCGCCTCCGCGGCGGCGCAGGTGCTGCGGCGGGTGAAGGACCCCGTGCGCCAGGCGTGGACCGCGTACCTCGCGGGCCGCGTCTCCAAGCTCAAGCCGGGCGGTCGCACGCGCCTGACCATTGAACCGCCTCCGGAGAACCTGCCGGCGATGCCTGAGGGCCCGGCGTGGCTGGGCGCCATCCTCGCGGACCTGTCGCAGGACGGGCACGGCCTGTACGCGGAGCGCACGACGAAGACGCTGACCCTGTGGCACGGCGACCGGCAGCAGCGGCGCCTGTGGCGCATGTGGCACGAGTTCGGCCGGCCCGCGCCGAACAAGCGTCAGGCCTTCCTGCACACCACCGGGCGCACGCTGTCGGGCACGCTGCGCGCGCACCCCGGGCACCTGGATGAGATTACAGAGACGCTGGTCCCCGGCGAGCGCGTCCACGTGGCGAGCCAGGGCAGCTGGGGCCGCCACCTGCCCACCGTGGATGACCTGTTGGACCTGCCGCTGTCGAAGGACGGCAAGGTGCACCTGTTCAGCAGCCACGGCGAGACGGTGCTCGTGCCGCCCGCGTCGCGCCTGCGCCGGCTGGCGAACCGCGTCCGGGTGACGAAGGACTACCGCCGGCTGGCGACGCTGCGGCTCAACTCGCTGAGCGGCGAGGAGCCGCGCGAGCGCCGCCGCTTCGTGGAGCAGGTGGAGCGCGACCTGGGCGTCCAGGTGCGCTTCACGCCGTACGGCCAGAACAAGCAGGTCCCCGCGCCGCTGGCGACGCTCTTCCAGGACGCGCCGGAGACGGTGACGAAGCCCACCACCCTGCACACGCCCGCGCTGGCGGGCCTGCAGAGCGGGTTCCTGGCGCTGCTCACCGAGCGCATCCTGGAGAACGAGGGTTACTTCCTGGGGATGGGCGGCAACGGCATCGCCGCGCTCGGCATCTTCACGGCGGCGCTCTTCTCCGTGTTCCTGGGCGACACGTATGTGAAGCGCCAGAGTGTGCGCAAGGCGCGGGCGCAGATTCCGCTGTGCATTGGCGGCTGGGGCACGCGCGGCAAGTCCGGCACGGAGCGCCTGAAGGCGGCGCTCTTCTCCGGCATGGGCTTCGAGGTGTTCGCGAAGACGACGGGCTCGGAGGCGATGTTCGTGCACAGCGCCCCGGGCGCCGGGCCGTCCGAGTTCTTCATCTTCCGCCCCTACGACAAGGCCACCATCTGGGAGCAGAAGGACATGGTGGAGCTGGGCGCGCGCCTGGGCACGGAGGTGTTCCTCTGGGAGTGCATGGCGCTGCAGCCCAACTTCGTCGAGCTGCTCCAGAACGACTGGATGAAGGACGACTTCGCCACGCTGACCAATGCCTATCCGGACCATGAGGACATCCAGGGTCCCGCGGGCATGGACGTGGCGTCGGTCATCACCAACTTCATGCCCAACGGCGGCAAGGTGGTGACGACGGAGGACCACTTCCTGCCGCTGTTCAAGACCGCGGCGAAGGAGAAGGACACGACGCTCCTGCACAGCGCGTGGTGGGAGGCGGAGCTGATTCCGGAGGAGTTGCTCGCGCTGTTCCCCTACCGCGAACACCCGCGCAACATGGCGCTGGTGGCGACGCTGGCGGAGCAGCTGGGCGTGTCGCGTCCCTACGCGCTGGCGCTGATGGCCGAGCACGTGCAGCCGGAAATCGGCGTGCTGAAGGTCTTCCCGCAGGCGAGGGTGTGCGGGCGCCTGCTCACGTTCATCAACGGCCATTCGGCCAACGAGCGCACGGGCTTCATGAACAACTGGACCCGCACGGGCCTGGGGGACGTGGACCCGGAGGCGAACCCGGAGCGCGCCGTCATCACGGTCATCAACAACCGCTGGGACCGCGTGTCACGCTCGGAAGTGTTCGCGCGCATCATGGTGGAGGACGCGCCCGCGGACCGGCACGTGCTCATCGGCACGAACCTGGAGGGTCTGCAGAAGTACGTGCGCGACGCGTTGGACCGCTATCTCTTGAGCACGGAGGTCGTCGCGGCGGAGGAGCTGTCCACCGCGGAGGGCGAAGGCCGTGCGGAGGCGCGGCTCGCGAAGGAGCTGGCGCGGCTGAAGGTGCCGCGTCCCACGGCGCAGACGTTCCTGGACCGCCTGGAGCGGTACGCGGCGGGCGCGGGCCTGACGGTGCAGCCCACGGTGGGGCTGACCGCGGCGGTGTCGAAGGCGCTCGACGGCGCGGATGACGACGTCGGTGTGGAGAAGGTGCGCCGCACGCTGGAGCGCGAGGTGGGTCCGCTCATCGACGAGGCGCTGGCGCCGGTGTCGCGTGCGAAGCCGCAGGCCCTGCCGGAGGTGCTGACGCCGGCGACGAAGGACGAGGTGCGCGAGCACGCGCTGTACCTGCTGGCGCGCATGGCGGTGCACGCGCGGCTGAAGCAGCTCCTGCCCCGGGGCGCGGGAGACACGGCGGGGCGCGTGAAGGCGTTCCACGCGAAGTTCCGCGAGGCCTACAAGGCGATGTTCCTGGAGCAGGTGGTACCGGTGTCGGATCCGCAGGCGACGGGCGACCAGGTGGTGGACGCCTGTGCCCGCGCGGTGGCGCCCGGGCTCCAGGTGAGCATCATGGGGGCCCAGAACATCAAGGGCACGGGCCTGGACTGGGTGTACCGCTGGATGGCGCTGGACCGCGTGACGACGGCGCTCAAGGCGCTGGAGGGCACGTCGGTGGAGGCGCGGCGGCGGGCGCTGGAGTCGCTGGAGACGTTCGACGACTCGGGCTTCGTGGACGCGGGCCTGGCGCGCACGGTGCTGCCGGGGCTGGTGGAGAAGGCGAACACGCCGGACGAAGCGGACCGGCTGCGCAAGCTGGCGGAGCGCGCGAGGGCGCTGCACGAGTTGAAGCTGTCGGCGCTGACGCACACGGCGGCGGGTGGCGCGACGCAGGTGGTGGTGCGCAAGTTGGAGAAGGTGTTCGACTACCTGGACAGCGTCACGCGACGCAGGTTGAGCGAGATGCTGCTGGAGGACCTGGAGACGGGCCGCGTGTCGCACGCGCGGGCGTCGGTGGAGACGCGCAAGCTGTACGAGCGACAGAAGGGCGGCTGGCTCTTCCGCGGCCTCAAGAAGCAGCCGGCGAAGCAGCTCACCCCGGTACCAGTGGAGGTGCCCGTGCCCCTGGCGGAGAGCCCGCAGCCGGCGCAGGGGGTGTTCACGAAGACGCTGGAGCGTCCTGGCATTGGCGTCACGGTGCCGGTGCGCCACGTGTCCTCGGACACCAACGCGGTGGCCAAGGGCGATGGGCCGGTGCTCCGGCGTGAGGGTCCGGTGAAGCCGCAGGGGCCGGATGTCCCGGGGTCCGAGGCGTCGGCGGATGATGCCGGCGAGCCGCTGTCCTGAGTCCTCCCGAGCGCGAGACCCGAGGAGACAAGTTCATGGAGGAGATTCCCATCACGGACGCGGCGCTCGGGGAGCTCGCCCCGTCCCCGTCCCGCCCCCGCGACAGCGCGGTGGGAGCGGCCCCTTTCTTTGGGGGGCCGACGCGCAGGCCCGGGGAGCGCCTGGAGCCCCTGCGGGTGGAGGTGATGCGAGACCTGGCGGCCTTCGACGCGCTCGCGGCCGAGTGGAACGCGCTGGTGATGCGCGTGGACGACCAGCTCTTCTACCGGCACGAGTTCGTGCGCTGCTGGCTGACGCACTTCGCCCCGGGCTCACCGCTGCGCGTCCTGGCGGCGAGGGACCACACGGGCGGGCTGGTGGCGGTGCTGGGGCTGAAGGAGGAGCAGGGCCACCAGTACGGCGTGCCGGTGCGGCAGCTGGTGTCGCTGACGAACAAGCATTCGTGCCGTTTCGACCTGTTGGCGGAGGACCCGAAGCGGGCCGCGGTGGCCTTCCTCTCGCATCTGCTGGCGGATCCGCACTGGGATGTGCTCCGGCTGTCGGACGTGCCGGACGGTGGCGCGGCGTGGGCCATGGTGAACGCGGCCCAGGGGGCGGGGATGCCCTGGGGTGCGTGGCCGAGCGCGCGGTCGCCGTACCTGGTGCTGCCGCCGACGGTGGAGGCGTGGAAGAAGGGACGGAGCAACGCCAAGCCGCTGCGCCGCAGGCGCCGGAGGCTGGAGGAGAAGGGCCGCGTGGAGGTGGAGCGCGTGTCCGGGCAGGCGGAGCTGAAAGACAGACTCGAGGAAGCGTTCAGCCTGGAGCAGAGTGGTTGGAAGGCCCAGCAGGGCACGGCCATCGCGCAGGCGGAGCACCGGCGGGGGTTCTACACGTCCCTGGCGGAGATGGCGGCGGGGCACGGCTGGCTGGGATTGTATTTCCTGCGTCTGGATTCCAGGCCCATCGCGTTCCAGTACGGCTTGCAGTACGGGGGCCGCTATCTGGCGATGAAGCCCGGGTATGACGAGGCCTTGAGCGAGGTGAGTCCGGGCCATCTGTTGACGGAGAACCTGGTCCAGGACTGCATTGAGCGGGGGTTGACGGAGCTGGACCTGCTGGGGGACGACGCGCCCTACAAGCGGGAGTGGACACATCAGGTGCGGCAGCACCACTGGCTGTTCATCTATCGGGATACGCTGGTGGGGAAGACGCTGCAGCGCTCGAAGTTCCGCTGGGCACCCGTGGCGAAAAGGATGGTGGGCAGATGGGTCCGTCGGCGCTGACGTTCTACCGGGCCGCGAAGCGGCTCCAGGAGCTGCGGGTCCCGCGGCTGGCGAACGTGGTGGCCGCGGTGGGGGACCGCATGCACAACAGCCACGTGGACACGAAGGCCGTGCTGCACCCCAGCGTGGACCTGGGCTACGGAGGCATCGGCATCGTCATCGCATCCGGGGTGGAGATTGGGGAGAACAGCTTCATCTCCCAGAACGTGAGCCTGGAAGGAACCCCCGGAGTGCCAGGAGTGCCCCGCGTGGGGCGCGACGTCTTCATCGGCGTGGGAGCCCAGGTGCTGGGCCCGGTGATGATTGGCGATGGCGCGAAGATTGGAGCCAACGCGCTCGTCACGGAGGACGTGGCCCCCGGGGCCGTGGTGGCGGGCGTTCCGGCCCGGGAGCTGAAACGCTTGCCGACGACGGGGACCTGAGCAGCCCGCTACCTGGGAGCACGGGGCCCCCGGGCTCACGCCCAATGGGTACTGTGGCGCCTATGGCCAGGATAGGACGACCACGGCAGCAGGAAGGCGGAGAAGACAAGGACCCGGGAATGGACGTGTTCCTGCGCTCTCTGATGCTGCGCCGCGAGGAGGTGCTCGATTTCGGCAAGTACCCCCTCGCGATCCCTGCCATCCGGAACCTGGAGCGCCTGGACTTCCACCCGCAGGTCACGTTCTTCGTCGGGGAGAACGGCAGTGGGAAGTCCACGCTGCTCGAGGCCATCGCCGTCGCGGCTGGATTCAACGCCGAGGGTGGCAGTCGGAACTTCAACTTCGCGACCCGGCGCTCGGAGTCGGACCTGCACCAGCACCTACGGCTCATCCGGGGTGTCCGGCGTCCCAAGACGGGTTACTTCCTCCGGGCCGAGAGCTTCTTCAATGTGGCCACTGAGATTGAAAAGAACGAGGACGCCATGGCCGGGCACGGGGGCGTCCTCCACCACGAGATGTCTCACGGAGAGGCGTTCCTCGCGCTGGTGAAGCACCGTTTCTGGGCGAATGGCCTCTACCTGCTCGACGAGCCCGAGGCGGCGCTGTCACCTCAACGTCAACTGGCACTCCTCAAATCGATCCACAACCTCACACAGCAGCAGTGCCAGTTCATCATCTCCACGCACTCGCCGCTGCTCCTGGCGTATCCGCAGGCGCGCATCTACCACCTGTCCGAGAAAGGCATTGCCGAAGTCCAGTACGAGGACACCGAGCACTACGCCCTCACGAGGGACTTCCTCAACGACCGCGAGCGCTACTTGCGGCGCCTGTTCGAGGACTGAACGGCTGGGGATGGGCGCTGCTCCCCGGGCTTCAGATCCCTGAAACCTACCATTGCGACTGGGGGCACAGTTGCTGAACCCGCTTCACCCCGCCAGGCTCAATGACCTCGCGGATGCACTCGAACCGGCCATGGGCGAGCCATGAGCGGCGCACGGTGCCGTCCACGAACCGCTCCTCGACCAGGATGACGCCATCCGCGCCAATGACGCACTCACGGACGCGGCGCCCGGGCTCGTCGCTGACGCCGCACTTATAGAACCCGCGGGGGACGCCCAGATCGCTCCGCGACAGGAAGAGCCAGTACGGCCCAGACGCCATCCCCAGCGCTGCCACGGCGACAACCAAGGCCAGGAACAAGAAGACAAGAAGTCCACGATTCAAAGGGGCACCAGGGGGAAACGAGGGTCCGGGCAACCTCCTTGCAACCTCCCTGCCGGCACCCTGCCCGGTCGAGGCCCGACTGAGGGGCAGAGCCCCCACCTGCCACTCGGCAAATTGTCCTCGGCCGAACTGCCCTTGGGCTGCTGCAGCGTCGTTGCCGCTCCAACCAAGGTCCCAAGAACCCATGAGCATGCCCCTGCGTCCCATTGGAATTCCGGCAGTCGGTGACCTCCCGTGGGGGGCGCACTTCTGCCAGTTCTACGGGGAGCGGGATGACCTCGTGGACTCGCTCGTCCCCTACTTCAAGGCAGGGCTGGAGAACAACGAGCACTGCCTGTGGGTCACCTCTGAGCCGTTCAGGGCTTCGGACGCCCGGACGATGCTGCGCGCGGCGTGCCGTCTGCACGTGAAGGCAGACGCGCCCGTCGTCGGCCACTGGGACCGGATGCGGCTGGAGCAGGTGGTGACGAACCTGCTGTCCAATGCCATCAAGTACGCGCCTGGAACCGACATCGAGCTGAGCGTCGAAGGCAGGGATGACACGGCGGCGCTCGTCGACGACGACGTCGGTATCAACGACGCCCTGAGCGAAGTGCTCATGGAGGAAGGCTACGCCGTGGTCGTCACCACGAACGGGGCCGAAGCCCTGCGCTACCTTCGTGAAAACACAGCGCCGTCGCTCATCCTGCTCGACCTGATGATGCCCGTGATGGACGGCTACGAGTTCCGGGAGCACCAGCGTCAGGACCCGGCCCTGGGAAGGATTCCCGTCCTCGTCCTGAGCGCGGGCCACCTGGGGGAGCGCGTCACCCGCATGGGGGTGGCCGGGGTCTTCAAGAAGCCCCTCGCGCTGGAGTCCCCGCTCGCCGCGATTGAGGAGCACTGCGGCCCGCCTGCGTGAGCGTGGCCGGCAGGCCTACCTGCTCCCACGGCACCAGGGCAGGCACCCGGTGCGCCCCCTCCCCTGCCCCCCGCACGTC
>NZ_RAWG01000139.1 GCF_003611735.1 Corallococcus sicarius
GCGCCCACCCGCCGCCGTGTCGCGCTTCTCCGCCGCCTCGCGCACGTGCAGCTTCCCGTCCAGGGGCAGCACGTCCAACAGCACGTTGAGCGAACCGTCCTTGTTCACGAACGCGCTGCCGGCGCGCACCCAGATGCTCCCGCCCTTGCCCTCGCGGATGGAGAACACCGCCAACCGCTTCCCCGCCGTCAGCATCTTCTTCAACCCTTCCCCTTCACGCCCGCGCCACCACGGCCCGGACACCTCGCTGGCTCGACCGCCTGAGGTCGCGTCGGGGCTTGAGCAGTCCGCGTGCCAGCCGCTGCCCCCTCGGAAGGAGGCGAGACGCACCGTGCGGAGATGTGCGCGGCGTCCATGCGGAAGGATGGGCGCGGATGCTCCAGTGGCGATCTTGCCGGGTGAGAGACGTGGCGTGTTGGACGCGCACGGGCCGCGCCTTGACGTGCCAGGGGTGAACTCCTAGAACGGCCGGGCCCTTGGGTGCCCATGTCGGGCTTTCAAGAGGGAAGCCGGTGCGAGTCCGGCGCGGTCCCGCCACTGTGTACGGGTCGCCCTGAGGTCCAGGGCCGGAAGCCTCGGCAGTCACCACTTCGCGTCACCGGACGCGCAGGGAAGGTGGAGGGTTCCTTCCAGAAGGGCGCAGCGTGCGCCCAGGTCTGGAGTCCGTCAGCCAGGAGACCTGCCCAGGGGTGCGGCCGTGTCCTTTCCGGGACACGTCGCGAGGCCTTTGCTCTTCGACGGAGAGAGCGAAAGGCGGAGCATGCGGCGCTCGCTTCTCGCCCGGGCCGGGTTGGGCCTGGTGCTCAGCTTCCAGGGACTCGCTCACGCTGGGCAGGAACCCGCCGCGTCCGATGATGCCCCGGCGCCCGCCGACGCCCCCGCACCTCCTTCCGACGACGCGGACCTCCCCCAGTTCGTCCTCCCCACCGTGGATGTCATCGGGAAGGCCATTCCCGACGCGCCTCCGGACTCCGCGCGCCGACGCGATCCCACGGGCGCCATCACCGTCATCGATGCCCGCGAACGCGCGGGCGAGGCGCGCGACACCGCGGAGCTGCTCGGCGGATCCGCGAGCCTCGTCGTGCAGGACTCCGGCGGCTATGGCCAGAGCAAGAGCCTCGTGGTGCGCGGTGCGTCCGCCAACGGCGTGCTCGTGTTCCTGGATGGGATTCCGCTCAACGGCGCGGGCGGCATGGCGGACCTGTCGCTCGTGCCCGTCGCGCTGGTGGAGCGGCTGGAGGTCCTCCGCGGCGCGGCGGGGGCTCGCTACGGCGCGGGCGGCCTGGGCGGCGCGGTCAACATCGTCACGCGGCCCCCCTCCTCGCGCCTGCTCTCCAGCGGCGAGGTCACCTACGGCAGCTTCGACACGGTGATGGGGCACGTCGCCGCGTCGGGCGCACTGCTCGACGGACAGGCGCTGGTGCTGTTGCACGGCGGTCGCTCACAGGGAGACTTCAGCTACCGCGTCGATGAGCTGCCCGCGCTGGATGACAACCCGCTCACGCAGGAGGTGCGCACCCGCAACGACGCTCGCGGTGGGGGCGCGCTGCTGAAGTACCAGCACGGCCTGGACAGCGGCGGGCGCGTGGACCTGCTGGCGGAGTGGTCGCTGGAGGACCGCGCGCTCGCGGGCACGGTGCAGAACCCGCAGGTGTCCCGCCGTCAGGACCAGACCCGTCTGTCTCTCGGCGGACGCTGGGGCCGGCCCTTCGGGGACACGGGCGAGGGCAGTGCGCGCGGCTTCTTCCGGCGCGACTGGTTGGACGTCACTGGCGGCGCGGCGGGGCTCGCGGCCGGTGCCCAGCGCTACACCGTGGGCGGTGTGGAGGTGGAGGGCCGCGCGGTGGTGGGAGGTCGCAACGCGCTCGCCATCACGCTCGCCGCATCCTCGGAGGACGTGACGCAGGCGACGGGAGCGCAGTCGGCGTCGTGGTGGCGCGCCAGCGTCATGGCCATGGATGAGCTGTCCCTGTTCTCCGAACGCGTGAAGCTGGTGCCGTCACTGCGCGTGGAGCGCGTGGGGCACTACTCCCTGCTGTCGCCCAAGCTGGGCGCGAGCGCGGACCTGGGCCACGGCTTCGGTGTGCGCGCCAACGCGGGCCAGTCCCACCGCGCGCCGTCGTTCCTGGAGCTCTACATCCGACAGGGTCTGCTGCTGCCCAACCCGGAACTCAAGCCCGAGCGGGCCCTGTCCGTCGATGCGGCGGGCCTGTGGCGCAATGAAGCGTGGAGCATCACCGCGGGCGGCTTCGCGGCGGTGTACGAGAACCTCATCGCCTACGAGATGTATCCGCCGCAGCTCGCGAAGCCGTACAACTTCGCCGCCGCGCGCGTGTGGGGCGCGGAGGTGGAGGTCGAAGCCCGGCCGCGTCCGTGGCTCACCGCCACCACCAGCTATGCGTGGACGCGCACGCAGAACCGCTACGGCGACCCCCGCTACTTCGGCAAGGAGCTGCCCTACCGTCCGCGCCACAAGTGGGTGGGCCGTGTGCGCGCGGGGCCGGATTGGCTCAACGCCCGCACTGAAGTGCTCGTCCAATCCGAGCAGCTCATCAACCGCGTGGGCGAAGCGCGCCTGTCACTCCCCTCGCGCACCTGGGTGAGCGTGGGCGCGTCCAGCACGTTCCTGCACCGGCCGGACCTCACCGTGTCGTTCGACATCAAGAACCTGCTCGACGCGCGAACCGCCGACTACACCGGCATGCCGCTGCCGGGCCGCGCCGCCTACGTGACGTTCGCCGTCGCGTTCGAACCTTCCCGACCGACTTCCTCCGAGGACCCCCATGTCGCGTCCCCTCCCTGATGCGCGGTCGCCGTGGCTCACGTTGCTGCTGACCGTGCTGGTCGCATCAGTCCTCACCGGCTGTCCCGAGGAGAAGGTCGTGTGCACGGCCGGCCTCGATGTCTGCGGCGCCGAGTGCGCGGACCTGCAGGGCGACCCGTCGAACTGCGGCGCGTGTGGCGTCACCTGCTCGGCGGGAGAGGTGTGTCAGGCGGGCGCGTGTGAGTGCCCCTCCGGCGCGGCGGTCTGTGGCGAGGCGTGCGTCCAGCTCGCGTCCGATGCGCGGAACTGCGGGGCCTGTGGCAACGCGTGCCCCGCCGACAAGGTGTGCAACGCCGGCAGCTGCACCGAGGCCTGCTCCCCGGGCTCCGAGCGGTGCGGTGGCGGCTGCGTCGTCCTCGCGAATGATCCGCTGAACTGCGGCGCGTGCGGCGCGGTGTGTCCGGACGTACAGTCCTGCCACGAGGGCCGGTGCATGTATGACGTGGTGACGGCATGCTTCACCAACGGGCAGCTCGTCGGCATCCAGGCGGGCACGGACCGGATGGGGCCCCGGCGGCAGCTGGGTTCGGGCGTGCAGGCATTGGCGGCGTGGGACGGGGTGGTGCTTGCGGCGGATGCGGCGCGCTCGGTGTTGTCGCAGGCATTGGCGGGCGCGCTGGGCACGGTGGTGGAGGAGGACTCGCTGGGCGCGGTGGCCGCGTCTCCCAATGACATCCTCGTGGACCCGCCGTATGTGTATGTCCTTGATTCCACCAACAACACGCTCCAGGTGCTCAAGCGGGAAGGGCCCGCGCAGGGCCAGGGACTGGGATTGCGCACGGTGGGGCAGGTGAACCTGGGCGCGAACACCAGCCCCCAGGTCATCGCGAAGCGCGGCGACACGTTCTACATCCCGCTGTTCGGCACCGCCGGCTCCGACTTCCAGCAGGGCAACGCGGTGGCGCGCGTCAACGTGAGCGACCCCGAACGCCCCCGGCTCGTGGACACCGTTCCGCTCACCGGCCTGGACCTCCAGTCCTTCGACGGTGGGACGACGATGGCGCTTCCGTACGCGGCGGTGTCGGTGGACGCGGGCGTCTACGTCGCGCTCACCAACCTGAACCCCGCGAACGACTACCTGCCCAACGGGCCGGGGATGCTCGCGCGCATCGACCCCGTGGATGGCGGCGTGCACCCCATCAACCTGGGGGCCGCCGACTGCCTCAACGCGGGCGACGTGCAGGCGGTGGGCGACCACCTGGTGGTGAGCTGCCTGGGCGAGGCGCAGTTCGACACCGCGAGCGGCTACCGCGCGAAGGCCGTGCGCGCCACGGGGCTGGTGCTGGTGAAGGACGACCGGCCCGTGGCCTCCTACGCGCTGTCACCGGGCTGCACCGGAGGCCCCGAGCAGGGCTGCAACCTCGCGGTGGGCGGACGGCTCGCGGTGGTGGGCAATGCCGTGTACGTCACGGACGTGAACGCGGGGCGCGTGTTCGTGGTGGAGGTGCGGGATGGCCAGTTCGTGGAGCGGCGGGGGAACTCGACGCCGGACGCGAAGGGCGCCGCGCTGGATGCGTGCCCGGTGGATCCCCGGCGCACGGTGTCCAATGCCATCGACATTGTCGCGGTGCCGTGAGGCATTGCCTGCTCATGCATTGACAAGCCTTGCCTTCCGCCGTACTTCACCGCGCGTCGTTGGTACTCCTCATCACGCAGTTGAGGAGTTTAAAGGGAACCCGGTGTGAATCCGGGACTGCCCCGCAGCGGTAAGCAGGAACGAACGCCGTCCCCGCAAGCACTGGCCCTCGGTGGGCTGGGAAGCGACGGCCAGTAGGTGGGGGATCCGATGAGGGTCTCCCGTGCCCGCGAGTCCGAAGACCTGCCACGACCCATGCCTCCGGGCATGGACAGACCGGAGCCTCCGAGGGGAGGTGACGGGGGTCTTCCGCTCGCGCGGCGTGTCGTGTCCTGACGTGTCCTTCGTTCGCGGTCCGCCCTCCGTCCGCCCTCCCTTGGATTCACCTCGCCCGTGGGGGCGATGCAAGGGAGCAGTCGCGGATGAAGAGAGAGCGGATGAGTTCGGGGCGAAGGCTCGCGTGGGTGCTGACCACCTTCGCGGTGGCGTTGACCGGCGTGGGGTGCGGCGAGGAGTGCGTCGATGACTTCGACTGTCGCGACAAGGGCACGCCTCCCGAAGGACAGCGCTACGCCTGTGTCGAGCAGCGCTGTGAGCTGACGTCCATCCCGGAGGCCGATGCCGGCACCCCGGTGGATGCGGGCACGCCGGTGGACGCGGGCACGAGCAACGACGCAGGGACGAGCAACGACGCGGGCACCCAGACGGACGCTGGCACGAGCACCGACGCGGGTACGAGCAACGACGCGGGCACCCAGACGGACGCTGGCACGAGCACCGACGCAGGTACGAACACCGACGCCGGCACGGAAACCGACGCGGGCACGAACACCGACGCCGGTACTGAGACGGACGCAGGCACCGACGCGGGCACCGACCCGTGCTCGAACGCCACGTACGACCCGAAGCTGGGCACGCTCCAACTGGGGGCAGGCTTCGTCGCCGGTGAGTCGGCCGCGCTGCCGGACACGGTGGGGCCGGTGGGCGTGACCCCGGGCCCGACCTACTCGCTCTACACGGTGGTTTCGCAGAGCTACGTCGGCCCGCATGCGCTGCACTCGCTGGGCACGTGGCCGCAGGTGTCGCTGGGCGCGACGCCGCTCTTCGACGTCGCCGCTCCCGACGACCGCGGACCCTCCGCCATGAACTTCCTCAGCCCCTTCGTGGAGGCGGATGGCCAGTACGTCTTCACCGGCTACACGAAGGGCGGCGAGGGCTTCCCGGGCTCGGTGTCCATCTACGACAGCGCCAACCCGGACGCCTCCACCTACGTCTCCGCGCCGAGCAACTTCTCCGTGGGCATCGTGCCGGGGGCGCTGCTCGTCAACGGCGGTGGGCTCGACACGGTGTCGGCCGGCCTGGCCATCTATGCGCTGAAGACGGACACCGCTCCGTTCACGGCCCTGAAGGTCGGCACGCTTCCCCCCGAGACCGGCGGCAGCGGCTTCACCGCCGTGTCCACCAACGGCGTCGCGATGCTCGGCTACTACTCCACGACCACCCGCTCCAACCTGGGCCACGCGGTGGCCCCGGCGAAGGTCTCCCAGGCGCTCCGGACGGAGACGCCGTTCGTCGTGGCGGATGCCCCCCTGCTCGATGTCGGCTCCAACTTCGTCGCCGCCGCCGGCCAGGGCCCGGGCGTGGCGGTGCTGCGCGGCGACTACCTTCCCCCCACCTACGACTTCGTCGGCACCGACGTCTCGCGCTTCGCCTTCACTGTGACGAACGAGGGGGAGGGCGTCACCGTCAGCGAGCGTCAGCCGGTCCTCACCTACGTGGATCAGTGCACGAGCGTGACGCTGATCACCTCGCTCGGCACGGACCTGCTCGTCGGCGTGGATGACAAGAACGGCACGCGGCTGGTCCGCGTCCAGCAGGTGCAGTGATGAACCCCACCGCTCTCCGGAGACCTCTCATGAAGACCCTTCTTCCGAAGTCGCTCGCCCTGGGATTCGCCGCGCTCCTGACCCTCGCCTGCGGCGGCGAAGCACCGCAGGAGTCCGACTTCGAGCAGGAGCAGTCGCTCGTGGGCACGCCGTTCGCCGACCGCATCGTCTCCTTCACGCCCGGCACCGCCGCCGGGTTCGGGCAGAGCCAGTTGCCGAACATCGTCCTGGGCGCTCCGCAGGGGTCGGGCGCCGGGTCGGGTTCGCTGCACGTGCTGTCGCTGGGACGCAACGGCGTCATCGTCCTGGAGTTCACCGACATCGCGGTGACGAACGGGCCGGGCGTGGACCTGCTCGTCTTCGAGAACGCGTTCCTCAAGCCGGACGGCCTGCCGTTCGCGGAGACCGGCGTGGTGGGCGTCAGCGACGATGGCGTCACCTGGTACGAGTTCCCCTGCGCCTCCGGAAACGTGGCGGGCAACTTCCCGGGCTGCGCGGGCGTGACGCCCGTGTACTCGAACACCAGCAACGGCATCTCCGCCACCAACCCGGCCGTGGCGGGCGGGGACGGCTTCGACCTGGCGGCTGTGGGCCTCACCCGCGCGCGCTTCGTGCGCATCCGGGACTCCGGCGCCAACGGGTACGCGGGCACCAGCGGCGGCTTCGACCTGGATGCCGTCGCCGTGGTGAACGGCGTGCAGCTGCCGTAGCGCGCCCACGCGCGAAAGCCCCGGGCCGTCCTCCAGCGGACGGTCCCGGGCGCCTCGTGTTTCGTGGGGGCACCCTCGGGCCCTCCGAGGTTCCCGGGGTGGGGGACACCGGCTTAGATGCCGGCTGTTCCTCCCCCGGAGTGCGCATCCATGAACCGTCGTCTCGCCTCACTCCTCGTGCTGACGGGCGTCCTGCTCGGCGCGACCGCCGCGTCCTTCCTCCCCGCGGTCGCCCGTGCCCAGACAGCCCGTGCCCGCACGCCGCCGCCCGCGCCCCCACCGGCGCAAGCCGCGCCTCCGAAGGCGGTCCCGCTGCCGCAGTCCTACGAGTACACCTTCGTGAAGCGCGAAGGCCCGGAGGAGGACCTCCTGGAGCTGCAGCGCCTGGGCGCGGAGGGCTGGCAGGTCGTGTCCACCGTCGTCGTGGATGGCAGCACGAAGCGCTACGTGTTGATGCGCGCGCGCCACGCCGAGCCCCCACCGCATTGACATTGCCCCGGGGCCGCCATAGTCCCGCCCCGTCATCGATGCCTTCCCGCCATGGGGCGTGAGGGTCTCCAGGGAACCCGGTGTGACTCCGGGACTGCCCCGCAGCGGTAAGCAGGAGCGGCGCCTTCGAAGCCCCGCTCCCGCGAGTCCGAAGACTGGCGACGACCCGGGGGCCTCTTCACGGAGGACCCGGAGACAGACCGGAACCTCCGCGGGGAGCTGACGGCGTAGGCACCTGCCAGGGCGCGATGAGCGCTCCAGCGGCAAGGTGCCTCGCGTCCGTGCCGCCCCCCGTCAGGAATCCCTCCGCCTCCGGGCGGAGGGAAGGAACGAGGACGCGATGCGGACTGACATGAAGCGGATGGGGACGAAGGGCCAGCGCGCCGCGCTGATGGGCGCCCTGCTGGCGGTGGTGCTGGGCGGGACGGGCTGCGGCTCGGAGTGCGTGGATTCCTTCGACTGCCGTGACAAGGGCACGCCCCCCGAGGGCCAGCTCTGGGCCTGCCAGGAGGAGAAGTGCATCCAGGTTCCCGTCACCCCCGGCACCGACGCGGGCACCGACGCGGGCACGGGCACGGATGCCGGCACCGACGCGGGCACGGGCACGGATGCCGGCACCGACGCGGGCACGGATGCGGGTACGGATGGTGGCACCGACCCGTGCGTCTCGGTGCCTCGCGACGCGGCGCTGGGCACGCTCAAGCTCCAGTCGGGCTTCACCGTCGGGGAGTCCGCGCCCCTGTCCACGGAGGTCGTCGCGGTGGCGTCCACACCCGGGCCCACCTACTCCCTCTTCGCGCTGCGCGAGACGGCCACGGGCCGCGACTTCTTCTCGCTGGGCACCTGGCCGGACGTGAAGCTGGGGGACGCGGCGCTCGACACCGTGCTCGCGCCCGCGGACCGCGCCGTCGGCGTCACCACCTTCCCGTCCTACTTCCTGGCGTATGACGGCACGCGGCTGCTCGCGGGCTACACGAAGAACGGAACCGGCGCGACCGCTCCGGGCAGCGTCGCGGTGCTCGACCCGGCCACGCGGGACGGGGCCACGTACGTCAGCGCGCCGTCCAACTACACCGCCGTGGGCATCACCGACACGTTCTTCATCAACGGCGGCGGCGTGGACACGGTGGCGGACGGCTTCGGTGTCTACGCGCTGGTGACGTCCGCCAAGCCCTACACCGCGGTGAAGGTGGTGAGCTTCCCGGCGCAGGTGGGCGGCAGCGGCTTCTCCGCCGTCGCGGACAACGGCATCGCGGTGTTCGGCTACTCGGAGACCGGCACCTACGTGAACGTGGCCCATGCCGTGTCGCCCGCGAAGCTGTCGGCGGCGGTGTCCTCGCGCACGCCGGTGGTCCTCACGGCCGAGCCCCAGGTCGCCGTGGGCAGCGACTTCACCGCCGCCTCGGCCTTCGGCAGTGGCGTGGCGGTCGTGCGCGGCCCCTACGGGGCGGCCACCGACGTGTCGCGCTTCTCCCTCACGCCGGGACTCACCGGTGACCAGCCCGTCAGCGTGGGCGCCCGCGAGCCGGTCCTCACCGTCGCCGACGCGTGCACCAGCGTGGACCTGCTGTCGTCGCTGGGCTCGGACCTGCTGGTGGTCGTGAAGGACAGCAACGGCCGCCGCATCGTGCGCATCCGGCAGGGCCCGTGACCGTGCGCCCGTGGATGGCGCTCAGCGCGCTGCTCGCCCTGTGCGCCTGCGCGGGCGACACCGACGACGTGCCGCTGCCCCCGTTCGAAGTCGTGGACGCGGGCGGTGACACCGATGCCGGCACCGGAGCCGATGCGGGCACTTCCGATGCCGGCGGCGACACCGATGCCGGCACCGACGCGGGCGTGCGTCCCGTGGATCCGTTCGCGGACCGGGTGGTGTCCTCCACCTTCGGCGACCAGGCCGGCTTCGGGCAGGACCGCCTCCCGAACGTCGTGCTCGGGCCTCCGGTGGGGGCAGGACAGTTCGCGGGTTCGCTCGACGTGCTGTCGCTGGGCAAGGGGGGCACCGTCACCCTGGAGTTCACCGACCTGCTCCTGGTGGACGGCCCGGGCGTGGACCTGCTCGTCTTCGAGAACGCCTTCCAGAAGGTGGGCGGCGACATCTTCGCGGAGACGGCCGCCGTGTCCGTCAGCGACGACGGCGCCACCTGGTACGACTTCGCCTGCGCGGCCACCGACAGCGACGGGGGCTTCCCGGGCTGCGCCGGCACGCACCCGGTGCACTCCAGCCCGGGAAGCGGCGTGTCCCCCACCGACCCGGCCGTGGCGGGCGGGGACGGCTACGACCTGGCGGCCGTGGGCCTGACCCGCGCGCGCTTCGTGCGCCTCACCGACACGGGGCTCAACAGCTACGGCGGCAACTCCGGCGGGTTCGACCTGGATGCGCTCGCAGTGGTGAACGGCCGACTCCCCGACGGCGGCACGCCCTGAAGTCCGGGCCCCTCCCACCTGCCCGCCGGGATGGCACCGGAGGCGGGTGGGGTGGACCGCCTCCCGGCCGCCCGCGGGCGGAACGCACCCTGCGCGTGGGTGGACGGCGCGGGTTCCCCCTGACCGAGTGAAGTCCGACCCCGTTCCCGAGGGCAGGGAGGGGGAGCGGGAGGGCATGACGCGACGCGAGAGGACCCCGGGCCGGCGGCCGGACGCCTGGCCCGTGACGGGAAAATGTCCCGGACTCTCGGAAGATTGGGAGGTCGTGTAATGTCGTGCACCCGATGTGGCAGATCATCATCAACGGGCCCGGCTATTTCGACACGTCGTACGATCTGCCCGAGGGCGTCACCAGCCTCGGCCGAGCGGACGAGAACGATATCGTGCTGGGCGGTGACCTGGTGTCGCGGCGGCACGCGCGCCTCTATGTCGAAGGCGACGCACTCCGCATCGAGGACCTGGGCAGCCGCAACGGCAGCCGGGTGAACGGTGCGCCGCTCCAGGGCAGCAAGCACCTGAGCGCGGGCGACACGGTGGCGCTGGGGGAGAACACCCTGGCGGTGCGCCAGCCGCACACGGTGGAGAACGCCGCCACGGAGATGATGGACCTGGGCGCGGGCGGCGTCGTGCGCTTCGGGCACGGCACGGACGTGGGCCCGTCGGTGCTGCTGGCCAAGAACGTGAAGGATGCCGAAGTCCTGCGCCTCCTGGACAACGTGGGCCCGCTGCCGTTCGACGACGCGTTCTCCGGGCCCTCGCCGGTGGGGGCGTCCTCGTCCTCGTCCTCGTCGTCCGTCGCCAGCCCGCGCGTCTCCTACGAGACGCTGGTGCTGCTGGTGCACGCGGCGGAGGCGCTCGCCACCGCGCGCACGCTGACGGCGTTCCTGGAGACCGCGATGGACCGGCTCCTGGAGCGCACGGACGCGACGACGGCGGTGGTGCTGCTCAAGCACGCCGCGGGGCCGCTGGTGCCCGCCGCCGTGCGCCACCGGGGACGGCTCGCCAAGGGCGAGGTGCCCGTGTCGGACGCCATCGTGGACGAGGCCCTGCGCCAGGGCCGCGCGCTCGCGGTGGGGGACGTGCGCGATGACCGCCGCTTCGCCGGACGCGAGAGCGTCATCATGTACGGCGTGGACCGGGTGCTGTGCATCCCCATCGGCACGGAGCCGCCCTTCGCGGGCGTGCTCTACGTCAACGTCCCCGGCGAGGGCGACACCAGCCTGGAGCTGATGCTGGACACCTGCACCGCGGTGGCCCACATGGTGGCCAGCGGCGTGCAGCGCTTCGCGGTGCGCGACGGTTCGGGCACGGACCGGCTGCGCCGCAACCTGGAGCGCTTCCACTCGCCGGAGGTGGCCGAGCGCCGCGCCGCCGAGGCCCAGCGCGTGGGCGGCAAGCTGCCGGGGCTGGAGGAGAAGAACCTCACCGTGCTGCACGCGGAGCTGGCGGACTTCGGCGCCGTCGTCAGCCGGCTGGGCGCGGCGCGGGCCACGCAGCTGCTCAACGACTTCCACGCGCGCATGAGCGGCATCGTCTTCAGCTTCGAGGCGACCGTGGAGGGCTTCCTGGGCGAGTCCATGCGCGCGCTGTTCGGCGTGCCGTTCGCGAAGGGTGACGACGCGGTGCGCGCCGTGCGCGCCGCGCTGGCCCTGCGCGCGGACTGGGAGCGGGGCATGGCGCGCCGTCCCCAGGACGAGAGATGCGACCTGCGCATCGCGCTGCACTCCACCAAGGCGCTGGTGGGGATGATCGGCACCGATGCCCGCATGGAGTACACCGCCGTGGGAGAGGGCATGGGCGTGGCCGGCTGGCTGGCGTCCACGGCCGGACCCGGTCAGGTGTTGATGACGGGCAAGCTGCTGGCGGCGACGGGTGCGCGCTTCGACGTCATGCCCCTGGGGGAGCGGGTGGTGCGCTCGCCCAAGGACAAGGTGGCGGTTTTCGAGGTGATTGAAGAGGACATGGGCATGCTGACCAACCCCGGCATCCGGTGAAGCGACCGGTGCGGCCGGTTGACGGGTTGAAGCCGGAGCCCCGCTCGGGGTTCAATGCGCTTCCCGTGGTGGACCCCCGCACCGCATGAGCTCTTCGAACCAACCCGCCCGATTGCGTCCCTTCCGGCCGCAGCCCTTCGGCCGGTACACGCTGCTGTCGCACCTGGCCACCGGCGGCATGGGGGAGATCTACCTCGCCCGCCTGGAGGGCGCGCAGGGCTTCGAGAAGCTGTGCGTCATCAAGAAGATCCTCCCGCAGCTCGCGGCGGACCAGGAGTTCGTGGAGCGCTTCGTCGGTGAGGCGCGCACGCTCGTGCGGCTGGGGCACGGCTCCATCGCGCAGGTGCTGGACATGGGCCTGCACGAGGACGAGGCCTACATGGCCCTGGAGTACGTGGACGGCAAGGACCTGCGCAAGGTGGCCGCCCGCGTGCGCGACCGCCAGACGCCGCTGCCGCTCACGTTCGTCCTCTACGTCATGGGCCGGGTGCTGGACGCGCTGGCGTACGCGCACCGCAAGCGGGACGAGGACGAGAAGGAGCTGAAGCTCGTCCACCGGGACATCTCTCCGCAGAACATCCTCATCTCCTACGAGGGGGAGGTGAAGGTCATCGACTTCGGGCTTGCGAAGAGCCGGCTGTCGGCGGCGAAGACGAACCCGAGCATCATCCTGGGCAAGTTCCTCTACATGTCGCCCGAGCAGGCCCGGCACCAGCCGGTGGACCGCAGGAGCGACCTGTACGCGGTGGGCCTGTGCCTCTACGAGCTCATCTCCGGGCAGAACCCCTTCGACGTGCTGCCGCCGGGCGAGCTGATGTCCGCGGTGGCGAACCCGAAGATTCCGCTGATCAATGAAGTGGAGCCGCTGACGCCGCCGTCGGTGTCGCAGCTGGTGGCGAAGGCGCTGGCGGTGGAGCCGGGCCAGCGCTTCCAGACGGCGGAGGAGTTCCGCGGGCGCCTGCAGGCGTGCCTGATGGAGATCGACACCAGCGCCGGGCCGGAGAGCGTCAGCCGCTTCATGCGCGACCTCTTCTCCGCGGACTACCAGTCCGAGCGGCGCCTGCTGGCCTCACTGCGGGAGGTGCCTCGCGAGCCTCGTGCCAGCGGTACGTACGAGGCCCAGGGCGCGCCGCCCCGGCCGACGATGCCGTCGCTGCCGCCGAAGACCATCCGCCTGGATGGGCCGCTGGAGCCGCTGTCCTTCCACCCCACGCCGCGCAGCCGCGAGGATGGGGGAGGGGCGCGCGACGACGGTGAGACGCGTCCGGGCGTGATGGTGGACGAGTCCACCCGTCCCGCCTTCCCGGTGGAGGCGCTGGAGGAGGCGGCCCGGGCCCGTGCGCGGCCCAACCCCACGTCTTCGGAGCCCTCGCCCACGGTGGAGGTCCGCGAGGAGGCGATGGAGCGCCCGACCATCCTGGAGGGCCTCCCGGCCATCCGGCTGCCGTCGGATCCTCCTGCCGCGGAAGAGGCGCCCAGGGGGCCGGCGTTCTTCGAGTCCCTGACTCCGACTCCGACTCCGGCCGGGCCGCCGCTCGGGGAGCCCACGTCGCCTCGCGCCGCGCCGCTGCCGATCCAGGCGGCGGTCGTGGTGCCCGCCGCGGCCCGCGCGTCGTTCTCGGAGCCGGTGTCGCGCGAGGTGCCGGACACGGGCTTCGGGGCTCGCGGTGGGTTGGATGCGCGGGGGGCGTCGCTGCCCTTCTCGGATGCGGTGGCGCCGCGCGCCGCGCCGTCCGGGGTGGAGCCGCGTGCCTTCGCGCCTCCGCCTCCGCCGATGAGCGCGATTCCGGCCATCCGCCCGGTCGAGTCCGGGGCTTCGGGCCGGCTGTCGCTGGAGGGGCCGGTGCCCGTCGTGCCGGCGGATGCGTCGCGGCCGGTGGCGCCGCCGCCTCCGCCGTCCGAGGACTTCGGCGCGGCGCAGTTTGACTCCGCCGCGGGCGGCTCGCTGCCGTTCATGGAACCGCCGCCGCCGCCGGACGGCCCGTTCTTCGACGAGGAGGAAGACCTCCCGCCCAGCCCCTATCCCTGGCCCGAGCCCCGCGCCGAGGCGGGCCGGTTCACGTTGGACGAACCTCGCGCCTCCGAGCCTCCGCGCGCCGAGGTCCGCATCCCGGAGGGGCAGCGCCCCACCGCGGCGATGCCGGCCTCGAATGGCAGCCGTCCGCTGCCCGCGCACGTCGCGCCCACCATCCAGGTTCCCTCCATCCAGTCCTCGGCACCGCTCTCCACCGAGCCCCCGTGGTCCACCGCTTCCGAGGAGCCGGACGCGTTGGACGACGCGAGCCTCTCCGGCCCGGCGCCGCGGCCCACGATGCAGGACACCCGGCCGTCATCCGAGCTGGTCTCGGTGGATGTCCACGCCCTGGAGCCGGAGCCCGGCCTGCCGTACATCACCGCCGAGCCGGAAGATCCCCACGTCGCACGCCAGGGCGACGCGGATACGCATCCGCGCATCCCCATGCCGCGCGCGCCTCGCCGCGAGGAGCCGCAGCCCCGCGTGGTGCTGGACGAAGCCCTGCTGCGCGAAACGAACACGCCGGCCAGTCGCCGGGAGCCCGACACCGGTCCTACCGGTCCCACCAAGGGCCGCACGGGTTCGCGCCGTTCACGCGGTTCGTCACCGGGCACGCCCGCGCGCACGAACACCGCGTCGAGCATGCGCGCCGTCACCGCCCCCCGCGCGGCCCCTGTCGCGGACCCGGACGAGTCCTCCACCTCGCGTTCGTCGCGCGACGACACCCGGCGCAAGGCCATGCCCACGCGGCCGGCGGACGCCGCGGAGTCGTCCCGCCCCGCGCCTCGCGGGCCCGCACCCGCGCGCAGTGCCCTGCGCTCCGTGCTGCTGTTCACGTCCCTGGTGGTCGTGGCGCTGCTCATCGTGGGCCTGGGGCTCTACTTCGTCCCCGAGCTGCGCGTGGCCGTGGGCCTGGAGCAGTCGACCACGCTCACGCCGCCGCCGCCCACCCGGGTCCAGCCACCCCACCGTGCCGTGACCGCCGAGGTGCCGCCTTCGCCAGGGGCCGGGGCCTCCGACGTTTCCCCGACGGCCCCGGTGGTTCCTCCGGCGGCGGCCGTGAAGCCGCAGGGCCCCGACGCGAAGACGCCTCCTGCCGCGCCGACGCTTCCCGACGACGCCACCGACCTGCTCGCCCCGGACGAACCCACCGCTCCTTCAACGCCCGCGCCCTCCGCGAAGAAGGCGGCGCCGCCCCGTCCCCCCAAGCGCGGCGCCTCCGTGCGCGGTTCCACCAAGGGCACCACCGAGCTGGAAAAGCAGTGGACCAGGACGAGCAAGCTCTTCCAGTCCCTGGAGGGCGAGCACACCTGCGCCGCGATGGGCCTGGCGTGCAGCCAGTTCGACGACCTGGAACAGGCCGTCCGGGAGCGCGGCGGCGAGGACCCCGCCCTCCTCAGGACGGTGAAGAAGTTCCACGCCGAGCTGGAGAAGGTGCAGATCCGCCAGGGCTCCAAGTAGGAACCCTGGCCCCGTGATGGACGGAGACTGAAGCCGGCCTAGCGCCGACGGCCCGCGTCCATCGTCCCCGCGTCCATGCGCGTGCCCGCGTCCATCGCGGTCCCTGCATCCATCCGGGTGCCCGCGTCCATGCCCGCGCCGCCCGTGCCCGCGGTGGCCGCCGGGCCGCGATAGCTGTCCGCCAGCCCCGTGCCCAGCTCCAGGGTGCTGCCCCCGGGCTGACGTCCGGAGCCCCCCGTTCCCGGCAGGGCCGTGCTGCCCACCCGGTCGCTGTCGTAGGGCCTGCCGCCCCGCGCCGGGTCCGCGTCCTCCACCTCACTGGCGTTGGTGGTGTCCGTCATCGAGGCCTGCGCCTCCGGGGGACGGTGCTGCGTCTGCACGGGGTCCTGGAACCCCCGGCTCCCCTGGGAAGACACCTCGCTGTTGCAGCCCCAGAGGCCCATCGCCCCACCGACGAGCACCCCCACCGCGCCACGCATGAAGCCCTTCATGGTCATCCCCCTGTCGCGCGAGCCCTGCGCGCCTGTCCCGTCCGGGAAAGTAGGTCCGATGCCCCGCAGGGCCACCCGCCCCTCCGAATGCCTGCCTGGTCGCCCACCGGGCTTTGAGGGTCCCCGGGTTGACAGGGAAGTCCCACTGGCGGGAAACACTCCCGGCGCGGGTCCCTCTGCTGCGCCTCTTTCCCCCGCCTCGAGGCCGCATGGTTCGTTACGCCCTCGCCATCTTCACCAGCGCGTTCCTGCTCTTCGGTGTCCAGCCGCTGGCGGGCCGCTATGCCCTGCCGTGGTACGGCGGCACGCCCGCGGTGTGGACCGCGTGCATGCTCTTCTTCCAGGCCGCGCTGCTCGCGGGGTACGCGTACGCGCACGGAGTGGCCTCGCGGCTGCGCCCGCGCACGCAGGCCCTGCTGCACCTGGGCCTGCTGACGGTGGCGCTGGCGGCGCTCGCGGCGCGGGCCTTCTGGACGGGCTCGCCGCTCTCGCCCGGGGACGGGTGGCGCCCGGGCGTGGATGACCACCAGCCCGTGCTCCGGTTGATGGGGATGCTGGCCGTCACCCTGGGCCTGCCCTTCTTCGTGCTCAGCACCACCGGCCCGCTGCTCCAGTCGTGGTTCGCCCGCGCGCGGCCGGGGCGCTCGCCGTACGTGCTGTACGCGCTCTCCAACGCGGGCTCGCTGCTCGCGCTGCTGGGCTATCCCTTCCTGGTGGAGCCGTGGGTGGGGCGCGGCGCGCAGGCGTGGGGCTGGGCCGCCGGCTTCGTCCTCTTCGTCGTCCTGGTCCTCGCGTGCGCCACGGACGTGCTGCGTCGCACGACGGCGGCGGAGGCCACCGTCCCCGAGACCCCGGGCGCCACCGCGCCGGACGCGTCCAGCGAAGCATCCGGCGAAGCGTCTGGCGAAGCGTCTGGCGAAGCCTCGGGCGCCGCGCCGCGCCCGGGCGTGGCCCGCACGCTGGCGTGGCTGGGGCTGAGCATGTGCGCGTCGGTGCTGCTGCTGGCCACGACGAACAAGCTGTCCCAGGACGTGGCGGCGGGCCCGTTCCTGTGGGTGATGCCGCTGGCCGTCTACCTCGTCACCTTCATCCTGGCCTTCTCGCGCGAGTCCTTCTACCGGCGCGGTGCGTACTCGGTGGCGCTCATCGCCGCGGTGGTCATGGTGTCGTACGCGCAGAAGGAGGGCCCCACGCTGGGCCTGGGGTGGCAGGTGCTCTTCCACGCCTTCGCGCTCTTCACGGGCGCCATGGTGTGCCACGGAGAGCTGTTCCGCTTCCGCCCGGCGCCGCGCCACCTGAGCGCCTTCTACCTCTGGGTGTCCGTGGGCGGGGTGCTGGGCGGCGTGTTCGTCAACCTGGTGGCGCCGGCCCTCTTCAACGTCTACTGGGAGCACCCGCTGTCGCTGGGCGCCTGCTGCGCGATCGCGCTCGCGGGCATGATGCGCCGTCCGCCCGCGGAGACGCGGGTGGGGCGCGTGCAGCGCACCCTGCGCGGGGCCATGCTGGTGCTGGTCGCGGTGAACCTGGGGCTGCTCGTCTCCGGGGCCCAGGGCCGCGTGCGCTTCTCCGAGCGCAACTTCTTCGGCATGGCGCAGGTGCTGGAGCAGGGCCGCAACAACCCGAAGCAGCACCAGTTCACCCTGCGCCACGGCGCCATCACCCACGGCTGGCAGTACATCGAACCGTCGCGCCGCAACGCCACGACGTCGTACTACACGCCGCAGAGCGGCCTGGGCCTCGCGCTCACGGAGCAGCGCCGGTGGCGGCGGGCCCTGGGGCTCCCCAGCGAGCTGCGCGTGGGCATGCTGGGGCTGGGCGTGGGTGGCAGCGCCGCGCTGATGGAGGCGGGGGACCTGCTGCGCTTCTATGAAATCAACCCCGTCATCATCGCGCTCGCCCAGGGACAGGGCGGCTACTTCAGCTACCTGAAGGACTCGGCCGCGCGGACGGAGGTGGTGGAGGGCGACGCGCGCATCTCGCTGGAGCAGGAGCTGGAGCACGGACAGCCGCAGCGCTTCGACGTGCTGGCGCTGGACGTCTTCAGCTCGGACGCCATCCCGGTCCACCTGCTGACGCACGAGGCGGTGGCGCTCTACCGCCAGCACCTCGCGCCGCACGGCGTGCTGGCGCTGCACATCAGCAACCAGCACCTGGACCTCGTCCCCATCAGCGTGACGCACGCGCGCGCCTTCGGCATGTCCTCCACCCTGGTCATCACCGAAACCAAGGACGACACGCTGGCCAGCATCTGGATCATCCTCAGCCCGGACCGGGAGTTCGCCTGGGGCCCCACCTTCACGCGCTCCCCTTCGTACGTGCGGAGGCTGGCCCTCCACGGCGAGCCGGACTACGTCTGGACGGACGAGCGCAGCAGCGTGCTCCAGGCGCTGCGGGGCCCGAAGATTCCCCGCGACTCGCTGACGGAGAAGATCCGGGACGCCGCTCCGCCCACGCCGCCGGTGGCCCAGCCCGCGTCCCCCTGAGCGGCCGCGCCGAAGTTCAGCGCCCCGGCCCGCCGGGCGACGCCGAGGGCAGGGCGGACAGGCGCACGTCCAGCGCGGCCAGCACGCCCAGCGCCGCGCACGGCAGCACCAGCGTCACGGCCCCGTGGCGCAGGAACAGGAAGGGGCCCAGCGTGGAGCCCGCGAGGAACGCCAGCGCCAGGCCCAGGTGCAGCCGCGTGCGCTCGAACTGCACGGCGGAGGGCAGGTCGCGCAGGCGGCGCCACAGGCCCGGCGCGTCCTCGCCCCGGAGGCCGTCGCGCACCCACGCCATCATCTGCACCAGCTGGATGCCGATGTCGGTGAGCAGCCCCGTCACGTGCGTGGTGCGCACCACCGCGCCGGACAGCCGGGTGACGAGCGCGTTCTGCATCCCCATGGCGAAGGCCAGCGCCCACAGGAACACCGGCGCGTGCACGCCCACGCTCAGCGTCATGCCCACGCCGATGCCGCCCAGCACCCCGGCCTCCAGCAGCAGCGCGGAGACGTGCCGGCCGCGCGTGCGGTGGCGCGAGGCATCCAGCAGCACCGCCGCGCAGGTGGCGCCCGCGATGAACGCGCCCATCAGCTGCGCGGACAGCCAGCCCGCCTCCGAGCGCCCCAGCGCCAGCGACTCGCCCAGCGTCGCCATGTTCCCGGACATATGGGACGTGTGCGCGCCCAGGGCCACGAAGCCCACGGCGTTGACCCCCCCGGCGACGGCGGCGAGCAGCAGGGCGAGGCGTGAGTAGGCACGGCGGGTCTGCGGCGACGACTGGGCACTGAACATGGGCGGCGGGCCCGCCCGGGAAGAAGGGGGGCCACGCAGCCGCGAACGCTAGCACCCGCCACCCGTCGCCTGTCACGCGACCGGGGGGCAGGGGATTGCCTCCGGGCCCGGCTAGCCCGGCGGCCAGTGGAGGGGTCGGCCCGCGAGCAGGTGCAGGTGGATGTGGAACACCGTCTGCCCCGCGTCGCGCTGGGTGTTCATCACCACCCGGTAGCCGCTGTCCCCGTGGCCCCGCTCGCGCGCCACCTTCGCCGCGCCCAGGTAGAGGCTGCCCACCAGCGCCCGGTCCTCCTCCGTGAGGTCGTTCACCGTGGGGATGTGCTTGCGCGGGATGAAGAGGACGTGGGTGGGGGCCTGGGGGTTGATGTCCTCGAAGGCCAGGCAGTGCTCGTCCTGGTAGACGATCTTCGCCGGGATGGCACCTTCGCGAATCTTGCAGAAGAGGCAGTCGGATTCGGGCATGGGGGGTGGCTTACCAACGCGCCGGGTGGGGCGGAAAGGGCCCTTGCGGGCCATTCGTCCGGTTACGGCAGGCGCCACGAATAGCCGGGGTCCGGCACGCAGCCCGCCCCGGACAGCTTCACCAGCGCCAGCGGGCCGTCCCGGGCCACCGTCGCGCCCGCGCCCTCGTAGCCCGCCCGGGTGATGACGTGGCTGAACAGTCCTGAACCCCGCCCCGGCCCTGAATGCGGGTACAGCGGCACGTTCCGGTGGAAGTAGCTGTAGCCGCCCGCCCACGCCAGGTGCACCGACTCCACCTTCAGGCCGCACACGTCGTCCTGCCGGCCCGCGAACACCAGCAGCCGGTTGACGGAGCCCTGGTCGTCCCACGCGCTGTCCTTGGGCCGCACGCGCTCGTACTGGCCCAGCTCCCCGAACGTCAGCGCCCCCGCGCCCGCCGCGGACATCAGCGCCCCCGCCACCACCGCCACCGTGGCCGTGGCCCGCGCCGGGAAGCCGCGCAGCATGCCCAGCACCGAATCCAGCCCCAGGCCCGCGAGCGCCGCGAACAGGGGCATCACCGGCACCAGGAAGCGCAGCTCCTTGTGCGGCTGGTACGCATGCAGCACGACGAAGCCCACCGCCAGCGTGGACAGCCCCCACGCCCGGGGCAGCGCCAGGAGCGCCAGCGCTCCCGTGAGGAGGGACAGGCCCGGCATGGCCCGGCGCAGGATGCGCGGGTAGTAGTCGAAGGCCTCCGTGCCGAACTGGGCCGCCTTGCCCTGCACCAGGTTGAAGTCCAGGTAGACGAAGGCGGAGTGGAACCAGCGGCCCCAGGTGAGCTTGTCCAGGAGCCCGAACGTCAGCGCCCACCCGGACAGCACCCCCAGCGTCACGCCCGCCTCGCGCCACTGGCGCCGCGCCAGGAGCACCCCCAGCAGGCCCACGCAGAAGACGCCGTTCTGCAGCCGCAGCAGCACCGACAGCCCCAACAGCGACGCCCCCGTCACCAGGGCCCGCCGGGACACCCCCCGGGGCAGCGCCAGGGCCAGCCCCAGCGCCACGGGCAGCGCGGAGGCGTTCTCGCTCATGGCCCGGGGGCCGAAGTACAGGGGCACCACCGCCAGCGCGAACAGGGCCGCCCCGGCGGACGCCCCCAGCGACGAGGCGCCGGACGCGCGTGACAGCCGCCACGTGGCCCACGCGGTCGCCGTTCCTACGAGCGCGAAGAAACCCTTCACCAGCGCCAGATAGCCCGAAGGTTCATCCAGACCGAGCAGCCGGCCGAGCCCCAGCACCCCCGCCACCAGGGCCGGGAGGGCCCAGTTCCGGGCGCCCTCCACGAACTCCCAGGCGATGAGCCCGTAGCCATAGACGAGCCGGTGGGCGGGCTCCAGGCTCTGGTAGACCTCGTCCGGCCAGTAGATGCCGTCGTCGTGGAGGGCCCGGTGCAGGCGCAAGCCCGCGCCCAGCGCCAGCACGAGCCCCAGGAGCACCAGGCCCAGGCGGCGCTCGGCCAGAGCTTCGACCGGAGCCGAGGCCCGAACCGGGGCCGGAGCGGAGGTCGAGGCTTTCGGGGTGGCAGGCGGGGCGCGGCGGGACACGGCGGGGTTCACCTCCGGAGGCCGGTGGGTGATATCCACGTCCTGACGATGAAATCCATTCGCATCTCCCAGCTCCTCGAGGACGAGGGCCACGACCTGCGGCTGACCCTGATGGCGGGCTCGCAGGGCCTGAAGCGCACGGTGGACTCCTCGCGCATCCAGAAGCCGGGCCTGGCGCTGGCGGGCTTCACCGAACACCTGCACCCGCACCGCGTCCAGGTGTTCGGCAACACGGAAATCTCGTACCTGGCCACGCTGCCGGAGGACGGTCAGCGCGCGTCGCTGGCCAAGCTCTTCGGCGAGGAGGACCTCGCGTGCGTCGTGGTGACGAAGGCGCTGGACGCCCCCAAGGCGCTGGTGGACGCGTGCGAGGCGGCGGGCCTGGCGCTGATGAAGACGCCGCTGCTCTCCAGCGAGTTCATCCAGCGCGTGCAGATGTTCCTGGAGGACGCGCTCACGGAGTCCAGCAGCCTGCACGGCGTGTTGATGGATGTCTTCGGCGTGGGCATCTTGCTGTTGGGCAAGAGCGGCATCGGCAAGAGTGAGATTGCCCTGGACCTGGTGATGCGGGGCCACCGGCTGGTGGCGGACGACATCGTGGACGTCACCCGGAGGAAGGGGGCCGTCTACGGCGCGGGCAACCCGGTCATCAAGCACCACATGGAGATCCGCGGCCTGGGCATCATCAACATCAAGGACCTGTTCGGAGTGTCGGCCGTCCGGGAACAGAAGAAGATTGAGCTTGTCATCGAGTTGCAGGAATGGGATCCGCACCAGGAGTACGACCGCCTGGGCGTGGAGGACAAGCATCTGCAGATTGTGGGAGTCGACATCCCCTTGTCCGTTGTTCCCGTGCGTCCCGGACGCAACATGGCCACCATTGTCGAGGTGGCCGCGCGCAACCAGCTGTTGAAGCTTCAGGGCCACCACTCGGCGCGAGAGTTCGCCGAGCGACTCAATCGAGCCATCGCCCAGGGGGCGATGCGCCGCAATCTGGGAGAAGAGGTCGAGTGACCGCCGCCCCTGCGAAGCAGATCATCGTCATCACCGGCATGTCCGGATCCGGAAAGTCCACCGCCATCCGAGCGCTGGAGGACGCCGGGTTCTTCTGCATCGACAACCTGCCGGTGCTCCTGTTGCCCAAGCTCACGGAGCTCGCGGGCGGCGGCAACATCGAGCGCATGGCGCTGGTGATGGACGTCCGGGAAGGCATCTTCCTCAAGGACGCCCCCCGCGTGCTGGCGGACGTGCGCCGCGCGGGCCACCAGGTGGACGTGCTCTTCCTGGACTCCAGCGACGACAGCCTCCTGCGCCGCTTCAGCGAGACGCGCCGCCGCCACCCGCTGGCCCCGGAGGGCACGGTGGCGGAGGGCATCCGCGCGGAGCGTGAGGCGCTCAAGGACCTGCGCGAGCTGGCGGATCAGGTCATCGACTCGTCGGCGCTCAACGTCCACGACCTGAAGCGCATGGTGCAGGGGCGCTTCAGTCCGGAGCCGACGACGGGGCCCAGCCTGTCCATCATGTCCTTCGGCTACCGGTACGGCGTGCCGCCGCAGGCGGACCTCGTGTTCGACGTGCGCTTCCTGCCGAACCCCTACTTCGTGCCGGAGTTGAAGGGGCTCACGGGCAAGGTGCCCAAGGTGTCCGCGTACGTGCTGGACCGGGACGAGACGCAGCAGTTCCTGGACAAGGTCGTGGACCTCTGCCGGTTCCTGTTCCCGCGCTACCAGAAGGAGGGGAAGGCGTACCTCACGGTGGCGCTGGGATGCACGGGCGGCAAGCACCGCTCGGTGGCGCTGGCGGCGGAGATGGTGCGCAGGCTGTCGGAGGACTACGGCCGCGTGCAGCTCTGGGACCGGGACATCGAGAAGGAGTAGGGCCTGGCACTTTTCAGTGCCGGGTGTCGGTCACCGGGGTGAAGCGCGCGCCGGTGACGCGCTCCTTTTCGAGGGCTTCCTTCACGACCTCGGAGACGACGAGGGTGACGGGCCAGCCCCAGGGGCGGAACACGCGGGCGCGGCCCACCTTCGCCGGGTCGATTCTCAGGCCCTGGACGGAGCGGTACTGGCCCACGCGAGCGGGCAGGCCGTCCCCGGGGCCGTAGCGGTGGACCTCCAGGCACGCGGCTTCGTCCACGCAGCGGATGAGGCGCGTGGCGACGAGCAGGAAGTACGGCTCCCACTGGCCCTCGATGTTCACGGGGAGCAGCTGCACGTCGTCGGGGGCGAGCCGCTCGAAGACGGCGGCCACGCGCGGGTGCACGACGGGCGTGAGGCCCGCGCCGGCGAGGGAGAAGTCCAGCGGGGCCCTGCGGGCCTCGTTGGGGATGTGCATGGGCCCGTCGACGGAGACGGGGTGCCCGGCGGTGAACATCCACACGCCGCCGACAACCTCGTCGTCCAGGCCGCGCGGGTCGCCGGGTTCCCAGTGGCCGGGGGCGCGGAAGTCATCGTGCAGGTCGTAGAAGGTCGCGGTGAGGGCGCGACGCGTCGTCTTGCGAAGGGGGGCGTGGGCGGAGCCGCCCTGCGCGACGATGCGGACGGCG
>NZ_RAWG01000013.1 GCF_003611735.1 Corallococcus sicarius
ATCCCCGAGGACGACCCGCGCAACCCCGGCGTCATCGCCGACAACGTGGGCGACAACGTGGGTGACGTGGCCGGCAGGGCGCGGCCCTTCATCACGACGAGCTCGCCGTTCTCCGTGACGAGGGTGAAGGTGCGGGAGTTGAGCTGGCCCAGGAGGAAGACGACGCCGCCGCCCAGGCCGAGGATGACGAGGAAGACGAGCAGGCGGGTGAAGGTGCGACGCGCCCGGTAGCCGAAACCCTGGGGTGAATTCGTGGTCATGTCGCCTGCCCTCCGGTCGGACGGGCACTTCGCCCGTACTTGTAAGAGCCCTGAAATTGGGACCTCTCTTCCCCAGACGCTACAATTCCCGCCCCCCGGGAACACATTGCAATCTACCTTTCGTCGGATGGGGCCCAGCGAGCTGCTGCCCCGCTACATCTTCGCGGAGAGCCTGTTCGCGCGCCGTCGCGTGCTCGAGGTCGATGCCGTGGCCTCCACGGGGGGCGAGAGCGCGCGCTTTCTCGTGGAGCGGGGGGCGCGCACGGTGGTGGCGTGCGACGCGGACGTGGCGGCGGTGGAGGCGGCGCAGAAGGCCCATGCGCACCCGCAGCTGAGGTTCCGCGCCAACATCTACGACGACCTGGAGCCGGCGAGCTTCGACCTGGTGATGGTGACGGACCTGGCGCCGTACGTGCGCGCGCCGGAGCTGCTGGCGGAGCTGGCGCGGCTGGTGGCGCGGCAGGGCTTCCTGGTGGGCGGCCTGCGCAACCTCGCGGGCCTCGCGCTGCCGCAGTTGATGGACCCGGACGAGGACGTGCCGCCCATGTACGGGCAGCTGCTCGACGCGCTGTCGGCGCACTTCCCGCATGTGGAGGTGGCCACGCAGTCGCCGGTGCTGGGCTACCAGCTCGCGTTCGAGCGCGGGGACGGGTTGCAGGTGGACGGCTCGCTCGTGCGGCACAGCGAGGCAGCGTACTTCGTGGTGATGGCGGGGATGGATCCGGCGCGGGTGGTGGACCCCACATGGGTGCAGCTGCCGCCGGAGCCGCTGGCCTTCACGCGCGGGAAGCTGGATGAGGTCGCCGCCCGGGCGAAGACGTGGGAGGAGCGGGCGGGACGGCTGAAGGACGCGGTGTCCAAGCTGCGCGCGGAGGTGGGCGACCGGGAGGCGGAGGTCGTCGCGCTGAAGCCAGCGCTCGAGGGGGCGCGGCAGGACATCGCGCGGCTGACGGCACAGCTGGAGCAGGCGCGGGGCACGGTGGAGTCCGCGCGCGAGCGGGACGACCTGAGCAGCCGGCTGCGGCGGCGTGAACTGGAGTTGCAGGTCGCGACGGAGCGCATCGCGGACGCGGACCGGCGGCTGACGGCGCAGCGGTTGGAGGTGGAGGCCGCGCAGCGCGCGCAGGCGGACGCCGGGGTGCAGGCGCTGGCGGCGCAGGAGGCGCTGCGGCTGGAGCGGGCGCGGCGCGACGAGACGGCGACGTCGTTGGAGGAGTCTCGCGAGCGGCTGACGCAGGCCTACACCGAGCTGCGCACGCTCCAGGACGAGCTGGGGACGCTGCGCATCGACCGGGAGCGGGACCGGCTGGCGGCGGAGCGCGCGCTGGATGGGGCCGAGGACCGGCGCCGGCAGGCCGAGGCGGCGCGCGAGCGGGAGCTGCGGATCGCGGAGCAGTACTCGGGTGCCCTGGCGGCGGTGGAGCACCTGAAGGCGGAGCTGGCCCGGGCGCAGGACACGGCGCGCTCCGCGGGCGACGCGGTGCCGGTGAAGGAAGCGGAGCTGGCGCGCGCGCGCCGGGAACTCGCCGAGGCCCAGCAGCGGATGCACTCCGCCGAAGGGGCGCGCAAGGATGCGGAAGCGCGGCTCACGGAGCGCGAGGCCGGACTGCGGGGGCTGGAGACGGAGCTGGCCGCGGGGCGCGAGTCGGAAGCCCGGTTGCGGCAGGAACTGGAAGGACGGATCCAGGGCGAGGCGGCGGCCCGGGCGCTGGCGGCGCGGTTGGAGGAGGCGCTCCATTCCGCGGGGCAGCGGCTGGAGGTGCTGGAGGCGGAGCAGAAGCGGGTCGAGTCCGCGCAGCAGGCGGCGGGGCAGCGCCTGGCCGCGGCGGAGACAGAGCGCGTCCGGGTGGAGGCCGCGCTCGTGCAGGCCATCGACGCGGAGCGGGGTCAGGCGCAGGCCCGGTTGGAGGAGGCGCTGGCGGAGGCCCGTGCCGAGGCCAACGAGCGGGTGACGAACGCGCTGGCCGCGGCGCACTCCGACGCGGATTCACGGCAGGAGCGCGCGCTGGCGGAGGCGCGCGAGCAGGAGGAGGCGCGGCTCGCGCAGGCACTGGCGGACGCGGAGGCCGAGCGGACGCAATCCGTTGAGCGGATCCGCGCGGAGGAAGAAGCGCGGCTCGCGCAGGCACTGGCGGACGCGGAGGCCGAGCGGACGCAAGCCGTTGCGCGGATCCGGGCGGAGGAAGAAGCGCGGCTCGCGCGTGCCCTTGAGGATGCGGAGGCCGAGCGTCAGCGGGTGCTTGCTGAGGCGGAAGCGCGGCATGCGCTGGCGTTGGCGGAAGCCGAGGCGCAGCGCACGCGGGTTCGTAGCGAGACCGAGGCCGAACGGGATGAAGCGCTCGCGCGGGCACTGGCTGACGCGGAGGCTCGGCGGGCGCAGGCGCTCATGGAGGCTCGCGCGGAAGCCGACGCGGAAGTGGCCCGTGTCCGCGTGGAGACGGAGGCGTTGCTGGCCTCGCGGCTCGAGGACGCTGAATCGCGTGCGGCCCGTGCTCTTGAGGAAACGGAGGCTCGTGCAGCGCAGGCCCGTGCGGAGGCGGAGGCCCGTGCGGCCCAGTCGCTTGCGGACGTGGAGGCTCGTGCGGCTCAGGCCCTTGTGGATGCGGAGGCTCGTGCAGCGCAGGCCCGTGCGGAGGTGGAGGCGCGTGCGGCCCAGGAACTCGCGGACGCTCGTGCGGTGGCGGAGGCCCAGCGGGTCCGTGAGCTTGAGGACGCGGCGGCACTGGCGGCCCGTGCTCTCGTGGAGGCCGAAGTCCGTGCGGCTCAGGCTCTTGCGGACGTGCGCGCGGAGGCGGAGGCCCGGGTGGCCCAGGTCCTCGCGGATGCTCGGGCCGAGTCGAGTGGCCAGACGGAGCAGGTGCTCGCGAGCGTTCGTGCCGAGGCCGCGGCACGGCTTGCCCAGGGGCTCCAGGACGCTCGTGACGAAGCGGATGCGCGTCTTGCGCAGGCCCATGAGGAAGCGGAGACCCTTCGACAGTCCCTCTCCGAAGCCCGCGATGCGCTGGCCCGTGAGGTGTGGGAACACGGTGCCCGGCTCGCGGAGTCGAACCAGGCCCATGAAGAGGCCGTGCGTCAGAACGCACAGCTGGAGGCCTCCCTCCAGTCCCTGCGCCAGGAACTGACCGACGCGGAAGCCCTGACGACGCTCGTCCAGGACGACCTGACGCGGGAGCAGCAGGCGCGGGCCGCTGCCCAGGCCGGGCTCCAGGCCACGCAGGCGAAGCTGGACGCCGTCGAACAGTCGCTCGCCACCGAACTCGAAGCCCTCGCGGCGGAGCGCGGCCAGCGGCAGGCGGTGGAGACGGCGCTGGGCTCCGCGCAGGAAGAGCTGCGTTCAGCTCAGGAGGCCCTGGCGCGGATCCAGGAGTCGCTGCTCTCCGAACAGGAGCGCGGCGCACGGTGGGAAGCGGCGCTGGCCGACACGCAGGCCCAGTTGATCTCGGAGCGTGAGCAGCAGGCCCGCGCGCAGGCGGCCCTCGCGAACGTGCAGGAGTCGCTGGACGCCGAGCGTGCCCTGCGCACCCGGCTGGAGGGTTCGGCGTCCTCGTGGACCGAGGCGCAGAGCGCGCTGGAGGCGGACCGGCTCCGGTTGGATACCGCGCTGGGCGTCGCTCGCACGGTCCTGGAGGAGGAGCGCTCGCAACGCGTCCGCCTGGAAGAGTCGCTCGCGCGGCTCAAGGAAGACTCCGCGGCGGCGCTCGATGAAGAGCGGTCGCTGCGGACGAAGGCAGGGGAGGCGCTCGCCTCGGCCCAGGCCGCGCTCGACGAAGAGCGCGACCTGCGCGCCCGTGCCGAAACCACGCTCACCTCGACGAGCGACGCCCGGGCCCTGCTCGAAGCGGAGCTGACGACGGACCGCGCAGCGAGGCTGTCCACCGAGGCCGCGTTCGAGCACACGCGTCAGACCTTGATGGAGGTCCAGACCGCCTTCACCGAAGCGCAGCGCGCGAATGAAGCCGCGTCGCTGACGCACGCTGCGGCACTGGCGACCGCTGAGGAAGAAGCGCGGGTGCGCGCCCTGGAGGTGGTGGAACTCCGCGCCACGTTGACGGAAGCGAAGCAGGCGCAGGAGTCGCAGGACCTGGCGCTTCGGGAGCTGCGCGCGGAACTCACCGAGGCGCGAAGGTCCGAAGTGGAGGCCCTGTCCTCGTTGGACGAGGCCCGCACGCAGGCGGCACAGGAGCGCGTCGCTGCCCAGGCCCGTGACGAAGCCCTTCGCGCGAGCCTGGATCAACAGCAGGCACAGCTCGCTTCCGAAACCGCGCGTCGCGCCGAACTGGAAGCGACGCTCACGGACGCCGAGTCCCGTTACACGGCCGAGGCCGCACGCCTCTCCGTGATGCAGCAGGCCCTCGCGGACGCCGAAGCCCGACGTGCCTCCGAAATCGCGCGGCTGGCCTCACTGGAACAGGCGCTCGCGGAGGCCGAAGCCCGACAGGCCGCGGAGTCCCTGCGCCGCGCCGAACTGGAAGCGTCGTTGCAGGAGGCCGAAGGCCGCCGTGCCTCCGAGACCGCGCGCCTCGCCGCGTTGGAGCAATCGCTCGCGGAGGCCGAGGCCCGCCAGTCCGCCGAGACCGCGCGCCACGCCGAACTCGAAGCGTCGTTGAAGGACGCCGAAGCCCGGATGGCCTCCGAAGCCGCGCGCCTCTCCACGTTGGAGCAGGCGCTGTCGGCGGCGGAGAAGCGCTACGCCTCCGAGACCGCGCGCCGCGCCGAACTGGAAGCCTCGTTGACGGAGGTGGAGTTCCGACTCGCCGCCGAGACCGCGAACCTGGAGGCGCTGGAGGGCTCGCTCGCGCAGGCGGAGGCCCGGCTCGCGGAGGGCACCGGTTCCCTGGACGCCGCGCGCGAGGCCGAGGCACGGGCCGCACGTCTCACGGAGATCCTGGCCGCGCGCGAGCAGGAGTTGCGCGAGGCCGGTGCGCTGCGGGTCTCCATGGAAGCGCAGCGGGAGGGCGCGCTCTCCCGTGCCGAAGGTCAGCAGCAGGAGCTGGAAGAGATCCGCGAACAGCTCGCGCTGAAGGAGCAGGAGCTGACGACCCTCCGCGCGGACACGGTCCGACTGGGCGCCGCGCACCAGGAGATGATGCGCCTGGGCTCCGAGCTGCAACGCGCGCACGCCGCGCTGCATGAGCGGGGACAGCAGGTCGGCCGGCTGGAGGCGGAGCTGGTGGACGCCAGCGACCGGCTCGCCGCCACGCGCGAACATGCGGAGCTCCTCGTGGTGCAGTTGGAGACCGCGCGGCGCTTCGCGGGCAAGGCCACGAACCTGGAGTCCTCGCTCGAAGCCCTGCGCTCCGAACTGGACACCGCACGCGCCGACGCAGCCCGACTCACCGAGTCCGCCCGAGCCGAGAACGAGCGCGCAGCCGCACTGGAGCAGCAGCTCGCGCAATCCGCCGCCGAGCGCGAAGCCTCGCTCGCCGAGGTCACGGCCCAGGCCCGCGCGGCGCAGGAAGCCCTGGAGTCGCGGCTCGCGGAAACCCTCGCGCTCGCGAGCACCGAGAAGGCGGAGCTGGAGGTCCGCCTCGCGGAGGTCACCGCGCAGGCCGATACAGAGAAGGCGGAGCTCGAAGTCCGGCTCGCCGAGGCCCTCGCGAACGCCGGCACGGACAAGGCGGAGCTGGAAGTGCGCCTCTCCGAAATCACGGCGCAGGCCGACACGGAGAAGGCCGCCATCGAGGCCCGCCTCGAAGAGGTCACCACCCGCGCGGACAGGGAGCGGGCCGACCTGGAAGCCCGGCTCGCGGACCTCGCCGCACAGGCGGAGGCCGGAAGGTCCGCGAACGACGTCCGGCTCGCCGAAGCCCTGGCGCGCGCCGCGACGGAGCAGGCCGACCTGGAAGCCCGCCTGTCGCAGTCCACCGAACAGGCTCGCGAAGCCCTCGCGGCGCTGGAGGCCCGGCTCGCCGCCTCGCTCGCGGAGGCCCGGACCCAACAGGCCGCGCTGGAGTCCCGCGTGGCCTCCCTGTCCCAGACCGCCGCCGACGCCGAGGCCCACGCGCGCCGCGCGGACTCCGAACGCGAACGCCTCCAGTCCGACCTGACCGTCGCCCGCGCCGCCCGCGTCCGGTTGGAGGGCCGCGCCACCACGCTGGAGACCGCGGCCGCGGACGCCGCCCGCCTGCTGGACGCCGAGCGTGCCGAACGCGACCAGCTCGCCGCGCGCATCCGCGACCAGCAGGCCCGGCTCGAAACGCTGCAGACGGAGCGCGAGACGCTGGTCCAGGCCCTGGAGGAGGCGAAGGCGTCCACCGCCCAGCCCCCCGAGGACGTGCTGGAGATGGCCGCCGAGATGGAGGTCCTCCAGGCGCACGTCGAGACCATGCAGGACCAGCTCGCCGCCCAGGAGGCGGAGCTGGCCGAACTGCGCCGCGCCAGCACCCCCGCCGCCCCCAGCGCCTCGCGCCGGGTCATGCCCGCCCTGGACGTTCCGCCCCCGTCCAAGAAGGTCGGCGAGCGCGAATAAAAGGGGCCGTCTAGACTTATCCCCGTGGACGCAAGCGAGCGCATCTTCAAGTACCACGGTCTGGGCAACGACTTCGTCGTCCTGGACCGTCGCGGCACGGGCGTGGACATCGACGCGGAGCAGTCGCGCTGGCTGTGTGACAGGCGCCGGGGCATCGGTGGCGACGGGGTGCTGGCCCTCCTGCCTTCAACCCGCGGTGTCGCGCGCATGGTCGTCCACAACTCCGACGGCAGCGTCGCGGAGATGTGCGGCAACGGCCTGCGCTGTGCGGTGAAGTACCTGGTGGATCACTCCAGCGACCACCCCGCGACCATCGACGTGGAGACGGGCGCGGGCGTGCTCTCCTGCAAGCCCGGCTACGGCGACGGCGGTGTGGTGGGCGTGGACATCTCCATGGGCGCGGCGCGGCTGGTGGCGGCGAACCTGCCTTCGGGGACGACGGGGCAGCCCTTCGTGGATGCGCCAGTGCCCGGCCACGCGGACCTGCACGGCACCGCCGTCAACATGGGCAACCCGCACCTGGTCCTCCTGGACCAGCCCCTGGAGGCCGCCGAGCGCCTGGGCCCCGTCCTGGAGCGCCACCCGGCCTTCCCGGACCGCACCAACGTGGAATTCGTGCGCGTGGATGAGGACGGCCTCACCGTCGTCGTCTGGGAGCGGGGCTGTGGCCTCACCCAGGCGTGCGGCACGGGCGCGTGCGCCTCCGCGGTGGCGGCGGTGCTGGGCAAGCGGTTGCCAGCGAATGCCTGGCTGCGCGTCACGCTGCCGGGCGGCGACCTGCGCATCCGCGTTCCGGACGACCTGTCCGACATCCGACTCCGCGGTCCGGTGGCCTTCGTCTTCGAAGGCGTTGTAGCCCTTCCAAGGGCCCGATAACCTTCGGGATTCCTCCCTCCTTCCCCCGAGTGCCGTGGCTGGTTCCATCCTCGTCGTCGACGACGACCTGTTCTTCCGACAGCTCGCCATCGATCTGCTGTCGCGCCGTGGTCACCGGGTGGTGGCCGCGGAGAACGCCACTCGCGCCCTGGAAGAGGTGGCCCGGGCGACGTTCGACCTGGTCCTCACCGACGTGGTGATGCCCGGCGTGGACGGCTTCGCCCTCACGGCCCGCCTGCGCGAGCGGGACCCGGAGCAGGAGGTCATCCTCGTCAGCCAGCGCACCGACGTGCAGGGCTCGGAGGTCGCGCTGCGCCTGGGCGTGGCGGACTGCCTCACCAAGCCCATTGAAGAGGCGGACCTGCTGCTCGCGGTGGACCGCGCCATGGAGCGCGCCCAGCTGCGCCACGAGCGCTCACGGCTCCAGGACGAGAACCTGGAGTTCGCCCGCTTCCACAACCTCCAGCAGCGCTGCCTGGAGCTGTTGTCCCATCCCGATTTGGAGTGGCTCCAGGAGCGCGTCATCTCCGACCTGGGCGCGGTGTGCGACGCGCAGAGCGCCGCGCTGTGGGTGGTGGACGACCGGGGAGACCTGGGGCTGCGCTCGTACCGGGGCCTGCTCGACAAGCAGTTCCTGCCGGAGAAGATGAGCCCGGAGGGGCCGCTGTCGCTCCGCCTGCGTGAAGCCCTGCCGTGGCTCGCGCGCGACGAGCGCTCCACGGTGCTCTACGTGCCGCTGGTGGCTGCGGGCGAGGTGATGGGGCTCGCGCAGTTGTCGGATCCGCTCACCGGCGACTTCCGCTCGGAGCACACGCGCGACGCGAAGGTGCTGGCGGACTTCGCCGCGGTGGGCGTGAAGAACGGCCGCAAGCTGCTCGCGCTCCAGCGCCTGGGCCTGCGCGACCGCGACACCGCCGCGTACAACCTCAGCTACTTCACCGACTACGCCTCCAAGGAGATCTACAAGGCGCGGCGGTACGGGCGCACGTTCTCGCTGCTCACCTTCAGCATCGACAACCTGCCGCTCGTGCGCGTGCGGCTGGGCGCGTCCGAGGCGAAGAAGGCGGTGCGCGGCATCATCAAGGCGCTCAGCAAGATCATCCGCGACTCGGACGTCATCGCGAAGGCGAGCGACCAGGAGTTCTACCTCCTGTTGCCGGAGACGGACTTCTTCGGCGCGATGATGTTCGTGCGCCGCGCCGTGGCGGCGGTGCGTGACGAGCCGGAGGTGCAGGACGTGGAGCAGCGCCTGCCCCTGGCGCTCGTGGGCGGCGCCAGCACCTTCCCCAAGGACGGGGAGGACTTCGACGAGCTGGTACACCGCTGCCGCCGCCGCATGGACGAGCGCCGCGCGTCGCTCCAGCGCCGGCTGATGCTGGACGGGCTGCCGTTCTGGGACGAGGTGGACCTGCTGCTGGGCACGCCCAACAGCCCGCGCCTGCCCACGGACGACCGGGCCGAACCCAGCCGCCGGGGCAAGGTGGCGGACGTGCTCTTCGACGAGCTCCAGGTGGAGATCGCCCGGGAGCTGGTGCGCGACCCGGGCTCGCGCGGGCTGCTCTACGTGGGCGGGCCGGAGATCCGCGCGGACCTGCCGCTGGCCATTGGCCTGGAGCAGGCGCCGCCGGACCTGTCCTCGCGCATCTACCTGCTGGGCCGGCGCGTGGACCTGGAGTCGCACGCGGCGCTCACGCCGGTGTTCCTGGAAGGGGACGAACGGGTGGCGCGGCACGAGTTCATCCTCTGGCTGTCGGAGAGCGCGTCGTACGCGCTCATCCAGCGGCGCGGGCGTGGCGCGACGTGGGGGTTCCACACCTCGGACACCGCGGTGGTGGACGGGCTCATCTCCAAGCTGCAGGCCGAATACGACCTGCAGCCCTACTGACGAAGCGGAAGTGCGACCGTGGCCCAGGTGCGGAAGATCCTCATCGCCGACCCCGACCTCGACTCGGTGCGCGCCCTGTCGCGTGCCCTGCGCACGAAGGGCTACCAGGTGCACTACGCACCGGACGGCTCGCGCGCGCTGGAGGTCGCGGTGCTGCGGCACCCGGACCTGACCCTCTTCGACGAGGCGTGCCGGCTGCTGGACGCGCGCACCTTCGTGCAGATCCTGCGCACCAACCCGCGCACCGAGGACATCCCGGTGGTCCTCACCACGTCCAGCCTGGACACGGACCGGGCGCGGGGCCCCCGGGACGGCATGCTGCGCAAGCCCTTCAACCTGGATGAGGTGCTCAGCCGCATCGAGCACATCTTCCGGCGCAACGAAGCGGCCAAGGACCTCAAGAGCGAGCAGCAGGAGATTGAAGGGTCGCTCAGCCAGCTCAGCATCCCGGACCTGATGCAGATCCTCGGGATGAACAAGCGCAACGGCAAGCTGTCGCTGGAGCGCGGTGCCGAGCGCGGGGAGATCATCGTCTCCGACGGCCGCACGGTGAATGCGCGGTTGGGGCGGGTGGAAGGGGAGAAGGCGCTGTTCCGGCTGCTGTCATGGACGGAGGGCAACTTCACGTTCACGCCCGGCACCAACGCGGCGCGCCCGCGCATCAACCGCGCCATGGACGACGCGCTGCTGGAAGGCATGCGTCAGTCGGATGAAGTGAATCGGCTGCTCCCCGGCCTGCCGCCGCGCCACACGCGGCTGATGCTGGCGCCGGAGGTGGACCTGTCCGAAGCGCAGCACCCGGTGACGGCGCAGGTGATGGAATTGCTGCGCCAGCCGCGCGCCCTGGGCGAGGTGCTGGACCTGGCGCCCGCCACGGACATGGAGGTGCTGGGCGTGCTGTCCACGCTGCTCCAGAAGGGCATGGCGCGCCCGACGGAGAGCGAAGGCCAGAACCTGGGCGCGGGCGACCTGATTGGCGCGGCGGAGGTGCACGCGCTGCGCGGCCGCCTGTTGCGCACGCGGGCCACCACGAAGGTGGCCACCGCGAAGGTGTTCGTGTGCGGCAGCGGTTCCTCCGCGGCGCGGCGTGTGCTGGCGCGGGTGCCGGGGCTGGAGGCGCTGTCGGCGGATCCCACCGCGGTGAAGAGCGGCTTCGGCACGCTGGGGCGTCTGGAGTTGAGCGACGTGCTGAACGTGGACTTCTGCGTGCTGCCGCCCGCGGAGGCCGCGCGTCCGTTGTGGCGCCCGTTCAGCGCGGGCGCCATCGGCGCGCTGTTGATGGACTCGTCCGAGCCGGCGGTGAAGCTGGCGCACTACCTGGCCTGGGAGGTGCGCATCCCCATCGTGGTGGTGGGCACGGAGATCCCCGCGCCGTTGCAGGGCGCCCCGGCGGGCGTGAGCGCCCCGGGCGAGGACCTCACGGACGCCCTGCGCGCCATGCTCATCCAGGCGCTCAACCCCTCGCCCACGCTGCCCGGGGTGTCGCAGGTGCAGCGCGCATCCGTGACGCCCTCCTGAACCCGGCCGTCACTTCTCAGGAACGGGCCGCGGGGCTCCGACGCTCCAGGTACATGGGCAGTCCGCCCTTGGGCCTCAGTGACAGGTGCGACTCGGGTTGCAGTGAGAACCCGGGCGCTTCGCGCAGTTGGTAGCGCTGGGCGACCGTGGCCAGCACGAGCTGCGACTCCATCATCGCGAAGCCGTTGCCGATGCACTGGCGTGGCCCGCCGCTGAAGGGGAAGTACGCGAAGCGGTGGCGCTTCGCCGCGGCCTCGGGGGCGAAGCGCTCTGGACGGAAGGCGTCCGGCTCCTCCCAGAAGTCCGGGTGGCGGTGGGTGACGTAGGGGCTCACGTCCACCGCGCTGCCCTTCGGGATCCGGAAGCCGCCGATGACGTCGTCCTCCTGCACCGTGCGGCTGAAGATGACGCCCGGGGGATACAGCCGCATCGCCTCCTCCACGACCTGCCGCGTGTAGACGAGCTTCGGCACGTCCTCCGCCGTGGGCACGCGCCCGCCCAGCACCGTGTCCACCTCCGCGTGCAGCCGGGCCTCGGCCTCCGGATGCTTCGCCAGCAGCCCCCACGTCCAGCCCAGCGCGGTGGCCGTCGTCTCATGGCCCGCGAGCAGCATCGTCAGCACCTCGTCCCCGAGCTGCGTGTCCGTCATGCCCGTGCCCGTGTCCTCGTCGCGCGCGGCCATCAACATGGAGAGCAGGTCGCCGGTGTCCTCCTCGCGCTGGCGCCGCTGGGTGATGATGTCCTGCACCGTCGCTCGCAGCGTGGTGCGCGCGGCGCGGAAGGCCCGGTCTTCGCGCGTGGGCAGGATGGGGGGCAGCAGGCGCATCGAACGGAACCGCACGGCAATCTGCCGGCTGAGTTCGTTGAAGGCTTCGCCGACCTGCGCGGCCTTGTCGTCCACGGAGGTGCCGAAGAGCGCGTCGCCCACGATGCTCAGCGACAGCCGCATCATCTCCCCGGTGACGACCACGGGCGTCCCCTGCGCCGCGGCCGTGTCCCATCGCTCGAGCATCTCCCCGGTGGTCTGGACCATCCGCGTGGCCATGCCGGCGATGCGCTGCCGGTGGAACGCGGGCTGGGCCAGCCGCCGCTGCCGCAGCCAGAAGTCCCCCCGGCTCGTCAGCAGCCCGTTGCCGGCGAACCAGCTGGCCATCCGGTACGACAGGTGGTCCTTCGTGTAGTTCTTCACGTGGTCCTGCAGCACGTGGCGCACGCCGTCCGGGTGGGCGATGAGGTGCGACTTCACCGGGCCCAGGCGGTAGCTCGACACGTCCCCGTACTCGCGCACGGTGGCGTCCAGGAAGCCCAGCAGGTCGCGCTGCACCTGGGGCAGCACGCCCATCAACAGGTGGCCCCGGGGGCCAGGGGCAAGGCGGGTAACGGGGGCCGCGGTGGCGGTGGTCATCGGGTGACTCCTCCTGGCGGGAGATATCCCGCGCCCGAAGCCCTGGCGCATTTGCCCCGGGCGCCAACGCGTTGTCCGCTGGCGCCACCGCGCGTTGCGGCGGCCGGGCGTGCTGGGCCATGCTGCCCCGCGATGCGTCCCCAGACGCTCCATTCCTACCTCTTCCGCCCGCTGTTCCATGTCGGTGAGTCACTGGGAATCCCTCGCGCCCGCCTGGTGGAAACCGTGGGCGTGGACGAGGAACAGCTCGCGCGGCCGGACGTGCGGGTGCCGTACACCGCGCTGCAACGGCTGTGGACCTTGCTGGTGGAGGTGGGCGGCATGGAGCCGCTGGCCCTGCGGCTCGCGCAGGCGATGGAGCCCGCGCACGTGGGGCTCGTGGGCTACGTGGTCGTCAACAGCCCCGACCTGGGCACGTCCCTCCAGCGTTACTGCCGCATCAACGGGCTGTTGGATCCGCGCACGCAGTGGCGCGTCCTCCAGACGGCGGGCGGGATGCGCGTGGAGCTGCACCTGGATCCGCTGGACGCCTGGGCCTCGAAGCTCCGGCACCCCGCGGAGGGGCTGCTGGTCTCGCTGGTGTCCAGCGCCCGCATGCTCAGCGGCGAGGACTGGCCGCTCAAGCGCGTCTGCTTCGCGCACCCTCGCCACGCGGCCTCCGGCGCCGTGGAGGACTTCCTGGGCATCGCCGCCGAATACGACGCGAGCGCGTACTTCGTGGAAGGGGACGCCGCAGGCGCGAGGCTCCCCATCCGCCACGCGGACATCGAGCTGGGCAACCTGCTCCACGCCCGCGCGGAGGCGGAGCTCGCGGTGCTGCTGACGCAGGAGGCCCGCTCCTGGCGCGAGCGCGTGGAGGAGGTGCTCGCGGCCCAGCCCCGCACGGGGGACCTGGTGCCCGCGGACGTCGCGTCGCGGCTCGCGGTGAGTGAGCGCACGCTCCAGCGTCGGCTGCGCGAAGAGGGCGTCACGTTCGCGGGCCTGGAGGACGCCGTGCGCCGCGACCGCGCGTTCCAGTTCCTGCGCGACGGGCTGCTGCCTCACTTCGAGATCGCCTTCCTCCTGGGCTTCAGCGACCCCAGCGCCTTCGCCCGCGCCTTCCGCCGGTGGAGCGGCACGACGCCGGGCCACTGGCAGCAGGCCCAGGGCGCGAAGGACGGCGCCGTCTAGGAACGCGCCCCCCAGCGGGCAGGCATTGGAATCCGTGCCCGGCGCGGAATGTTTTCACCCTGGGCGCGGCACCCATTCGCGTCCCAGGAGAGGGGAGCACGGATGATCAAGACGCTGCGGGACGCGGAGGAGCTGGTGCGCACGCGCCACGTCATCACGGAGGTGCCCACGCACGGGCCCACGTCCCTCGTCGAACAGGTGATGGGCGGCCGGCCCACCGGGAGCTGGCGCGAACACGCGAAGGGGCGGCTCGCGTACCGGCTGGGCCGCCAGCTGCGCGCGTCACCGGACGTGCTCGCGGTGCGGCTGGTGGAGGGCAAGGTGGCCTTCGTGGACCCCACGCTGTGGGCGTCCGTGTACCGCGTCGCCATGGAGCCCGCGCGCCGCCGTCCTTCCCTCCAGGGGCTGTCCACCGAGGCCCGCTCGCTGCTCTCCACCGTGGAGCGCGACAAGCGCGTCCTCTTGGACAAGGAGGGCCCGTGGACCAAGGCGCGCGAAGCCCTGGAGGAGCGGCTGCTGGTCCACTTCTCCGAGGCGCAGCAGGAGGACGGGCGCCACGTCGCGGTGCTGCGCTCGTGGCGGGACTGGGCCTCTGCGGAGCTGAAGGTGGACGCGTCCCGGCTGTCCTACGAGGACGCGCAGGCGCGGCTGCGAGCGGCGTGTGACGGGGCACCCACGGGGCTCGGGCCCTGGGTGTTCTGAATTCCAAGCCGGAGCCGGGAGCCGCCTGACGTCAGGCGGCTTCCTCGCGGACCTCCAGCGCGTCACGGACCCCTGGGAGGCGGACGAGCAGCTCGTACTCCGCGGGCTGGATCATGGACACGCGGCGTCCCGCCACGCGCTCCATCCAGATTTCAATGCGGTGCTCCCCGGCCGGATTGACGTGGCGGGAGATGCGGGCACGGCGGCCCTCGTTCTGACAGGCGAGGATGTCCTGCTGGAGGCTGCGCAGACGGCGGAACACCTTCAGCGCCATCCGACCCTCGGGGGTGTCGAACGTGTGGAAGTGCCGGTTCCGCGACAGCGGTCGGCCGGGGTCATGAAGCCTCTCGACGAGGCGGCGCACGAAGGGGTCCATCGACGGGGAAGGATAACATCCGGTACCCTGTGCCTCATCGATGCCTCAGCGATTTTTGACCCGTTCCTGGACGCTCGTCCTGCTCCTGCCGCTCGCCTGCAAGGACCCGGAGACGGCAGCCGCCCAGACGCAAGCCACCCAGGTCCAGACCTCTCTTTCTGAAGGCCGTGAGGCCTTGACGAAGGGCAACTACGGCCGCGCCATCGCCGCGCTCCAGAAGGCGTCCAACGCCGCGCCGGAGAGCGTGGAGCCGCTGCTGCTCCTGGCGGAGGCCCACCGGTTGGGCGGCAATCCCGGCGCGTCCATCCTCACGCTCAAGCAGGCCGAAGGGTTGCTGCCGGGCAGCGACCCCGTCATCCAGAAGCAGCTCTCGGAGCTGTACCTGCGCGAAGGGCAGGGCGACCAGGCCATCTCCACGCTCGTGGCGCTGCGCAACGAGGGCAAGCTGTCCCACGCGGACATCCTCGCCCTGGCGCGCCTCCAGGCCCGGCAGGGGTTGGCCGAGGACGCCTTCACCACGCTGGAGCGCATCCTCCGGGAGAACCCGGACGACGCCGCGACGAAGACGGTGGAGGCCGAAATCCTCCTCATGAAGGGCGATGAGCTGCTCGCGGCCAACCTGATGGACCGCGTGCTCCAGGGCTCGCCGGAGTTCACCGCCGCGCGTCTCCTGCGGGCGCGCTACTTCCTGATGAGCGGCTTCTCCGACCTCGCGGAGGCGGACCTCCAGTCCGTGCCGGCGGTGGACGCGGGGACGACGGAGGTCGTGGCCATGAAGGCCCGCGTGCTGATGGCGCTCGGACGCCCCACGGAGGCCGAGAGCGCCCTCAAGGCCCTGCTCCAGGACGACGAGGACAACGCGGAGGCGCTCGCGTGGCTGGCGGACATCGTCCGGGCCCAGGGCCGCGCGTCGGAGGCGCAGCAGCTGGTGGACCGCGCGCTGCACCTGCAACCCCGGCTCGCCCGAGGCCTGTACGTGCGCGGCCGGGTGCTGGAGGACCAGGACGACGCGCGCGCCGCCGAGGACAGCTACCGCTTCGCCCTCAAGGCGGAGCCCGGCTTCAGCCCCGCGCTCTCACGCATGTGGCGGCTGCACCTGAAGGCGGGGCGCAAGCCGGAGGCGCAGGCGACGCTGGAGCGCCTGATGGGGCTGGGCGAGGCGGCGGTGGAGGACAAGGCCGCGCTCGCGAACCTCTACGCGCAGTTCGAGACGCAGCTGCCGCGCGGCAAGAAGCTGATTGAAGAGGCCCTGCAGCGCGAGCCGCAGAACCCCGAATACCTCCGCATCCAGAAGGCCCTCGACAAGGCCACGCCGAAGAAGAAGAAGGCCCCGACGGGCCCCCTCATCATCCGTGGCGGCCGGCGCTGACGGCGGACGGGGCGGAAGAGGGCAGCCCGGCTTCCGCCACCACCTTCTCCAGCGCCTTGAGCCCCTTCTTCTGGCCCACCGCGACGACGAGCAGGTTCTCGCGGGTGAAGTAGCGCCGGGCCGCGTCGCGCACCTGCGCGGCCGTCTGGCGGTCCACCAGGTCCGCGCGGTGGCTGAACGTCTCCGGCGTGCGGAACAGCTCCGTGCCGCCAAACCACCCGGCCAGCTCGCCCGGTGAGTCCTGGGAGAACTCCAGCAGCATGCGGTGGCGGCGCTTGGCGCGGTTCAGCTCCTCCGCGCCCACCTCTTCGTCGCACAGCGCGGCGAGCACCCGCAGCGACTCGGCCACCACCTGCGATGCCTTCTCCGGCGCGCTGGCGGCTTCAATCTCGAACAGGCCGGTGTCGTGGTACGTGTCCAGCCCCGCGTGGACGGAGTACGCAAGGCCGCGCTTCTCCACGATTTCAAACGGCAGCCGCGACGACAGGCCGTCGTCCAGCAGGCGCCGCAGAATCTGGAGCGCGGGGTAGTCCTCGTGCTGCTCCGGCACGGCGCGGAAGGTGAGCTTGAACTCCGTCTGCGACTCGTCGTGCAGGACGAAGTGGAAGTGCGGCCCGGGCCCGATGACAGGCGGCGGCGCTTCCGACGAGGCCACGCCGCGCGGCAGGTGGGCGAAGGCGCGCTCCGCCAGCGCCAGCACTTCGGAGTGACGCACGCGGCCCGCGGCGGTGACGACCATGTTGCCGGCGACGTAGTGCCGCGCGAAGTGCTCGCGCACCTGCTCGTGGGTGAGGGCCTGCACGGACTCGCGGGTGCCGGCGATCTTCAGGGCCAGCGGATGTTCGGGGAAGAGGATGCGCTTGGACAGGTTGTCCAGGTCGATGTCGCGCCCCTTGTCGTCCACCTCATCCAGCATCTCCTCCAGGATGATCTGCCGCTCCACCTCCATGTCGGTGAGGCGGGGGCGGGTGAGCATGTCGCCAATGACGTCCATGCCCACGCGCAGGTGCGAGGGGTGCAGCGGCGTGTAGTAGTAGCCGTGGTCGCGGGTGGTGGCGCCGTTGAGGTTGCCGCCCACCTCTTCCACGGCGGCGTTCATCTTCACCGTGTCCGGCCAGCCGTCGCTGCCCCGGAAGAAGAGGTGCTCGAGGAAGTGGCTGACGCCGTTGTTGGCCACCGTCTCGTGGCGGCTGCCGGTCCGCACGTACACGGCCAGCAGTGCGGTGTGCAGGTGGGGCGTCTCGACGGTGACGACGCGGAGCCCGGAGGGCAGCACGTCCCGGAACGGTTTAAAGCTCATGCGCAGGGAAGCCTTAACACGAAGGTCGTCCCCTGGCCGGGAATACTCTGGCAGGAGAGCGAGCCCCCGTGGGCCTGGAGGATTTGCTGGCTGACCGCGAGCCCCAGGCCCGTGCCGCCCTCCTTCGTGGTGAAGAACGGCTCGAAGAGGTGGCGGCGGGCCTCCTCCGTCATGCCGTTGCCGGTGTCGCGCACGGTGACCTCCACGTCGCCCTCGCGGGGCGCCGTGGCCACGGTGAGCCGGCCGCCTGAGGGCATGGCTTCGCGGCTGTTGCGCAGCAGGTTGAGGAACACCTGGCGCAGCTGGCCTTGATCCGCGAGCACCCGGGGCGTGCCGGGGGCGAAGTCGCGCACCACCTCCACGCCCGCGCGCACCAGCTCCTCGCGCGTGAAGTCGAGCACGCCGTCGAGCACCGCGGTGATGTCCTCGGGCTCCAGGTCCGGCCGGGCGGGGCGGGCCATGCGCAGGTACTGCTCGGTGACGTCGGTGAGGCGGTCCACCTCGTGGGTGACGGCTGAGAGCAGCTCGCGGGCCTCGGTGGCGGTGTCGCTGGAGTCGAACCGAGCGGTGGCCACCGCGTCCTGGAGCAGCTCTACGTTGAGGCCGATGGAGGACAGCGGGTTTCGCACCTCGTGGACGATCTGCGCGGAGATGCGGCCCACGGCGGCCAGCTGTTCGGCGCGCATCAGCGCCTCGGCCTGGGACTTGAGCTGCGCTTCGCGGGCCTGGAGCGAGCGGGCCATCTGGTCGAACTCGCGCGCGAGCAGCGCGACCTCGTCCTCGCCGCGCACGCCCAGCTGGGCGGAGTAGTCACCCCGGCCGATGCGCGACACGCCCTCGATGAGGGTGCGCACCGGGCGCAGCGTGCGCGCGGACCACGCGGTGACGCCCACGCCCACGCCAATGGCCATGATGGACAGCGCGATGATGGTGAGGCCCGTGCGGCGCTCGCGCTCCTCGGCGCCGTCCACGCGCTCGCGGATGCGGTTGCCCAGCGTGGCGCGCAGCACGCGCAGCTCGCGGCCGATGATGGCCTCCAGCTGGCGCAGCTCCGTGGTGGCGCGCGTCACCTCCGCGCCTTCGGGGGACTCGGCCGCGAGCGCGGCGAAGACGGCCTCCACCGCGCGGCCGTAGGCCTGGGAGTTCTTCGCCAGCTCCCCGAAGCGCGAGTCCAGCTCCATCACGAAGGGCACCTCCCCCTCGGGCGCGAAGGTGAGCACCTCGCGGGCCTTGGCGCGGGCGGCCTCCAGGCGCTGGGCCATCTGGGGCGTGTAGTAGAGGCTCGCGAGCCGGATGAGCGCGCGGCGCGTGTCCACGCTGTTCTGCTCCAGCACGCGCTCGGTGTCCTTCTCCTGGCTCGTCTGGAAGGTCTCCAGCGCGGCGGCGTCCTGGGAGAGCTGGAGGTAGCCCTGGCTGACCAGGCGGATCTCCAGCCGGTTGCGGTGCAGCTCCGCCACGCTGAAGAGGGACACCGCCCCGAACGTCAGCAGCACCAGCGCGTAGCCCAGGAAGATGCGGGTGGCGAGCGAGAGCTTCATGCGGGAGGGGACAGGACATACGTCCTGGGGCCCGCGCATTACAGCGCATTCCCGGGCGGGCCGCCTGCTTCCGCCCCTCCCGGCCGGCCAGACTCTGTCGATGCCGCCGCCGGGAGATTGGGCTAGCCTCCAGGTCCTATGGTGACCTGCCTACCTGCCCGGTTTGCCCTGGCCCTGCTCCTGGTGACGGCAGTGGCACAGGCGCGGGAGCCTGCGGTCCGCACGGTGCTCCTGTCGGAGCATCCCGAGGACTTCACTCCGAGCGTCTACGTGAAGGGGGCCGTGTCCACCGTCCTGCGTTTCGAAGCCCCCGTGGACGCGGCGAAGACGCGCCTGCCGGCCTGGGAGGGCCGGTTCGAACCGCTGCTGGTCGGCGGGCGCAGGGTCGTCGTGGAGCCGCTCCGGGATTTGGGCGAGGACGAGGGCGTGCCCCTGCTCGTGACGCTTACGAACGGACAGGAGCTGCCGTTCCTCCTGAGGGCTCCCGGTCCGGGGAAGCGGGCCGCGCTGGATCAGCAGGTGAACGTGTTCGACGATCCGCAGCGCTACGAAGCCATGCATTCGACCCTGAGGGATTCGCTCAAACGGCAGCGTGAGCTGGCGGAGGAGAACGAGCGCCTGCGCCAGGAGGAGCGCTCTCCGGACCACGCGCTTGCCACGCTCCTGGCCAACGGCGACCTCAAGCACACGCCCTTCCAGTACGGTCAGAGATGGCGGCTCAAGCAGGAAGGGGCTGACATCCTGATCGAGATCCTGAAGAGCCATGTGGTGCCCAAGGTGGCGGTGCTGTTCACCGTGACCAATCTCGATGCGAAGACACCGTGGGGCTTGATGGAGGCCCGGATGGCCACGGTTTCGGGAGGCAAACCGCGCCCGTTCGCCTTGCGCGTGCAACGCGATGAGATCGCGCCGGGAAGCACAGGCCGCATCGCGGTCATCGCGGATGACACCGTCTTCCAGTCGCCCCAGGGCCTGGAGCAACTGGCGCTTGAGTTGTTCCGGTCCGACGGTCTATCGCAGGCCTATCTGGTCCTGGAATGGCGTCAGTTCAGGGAGTAGAGCGACCCGCTATGAGCGCACCGCGCACGTTGTCTTCTGTTGCCTTCGTGCTGGCCCTGGCACTGGGCTGCACCACGACCCAAGGCGGTGTAGGGCTGCGCCCGGATGGCACTCCGAGGCCCGAGGCCTGCCCCGAGGATGCGCTGCAAGCGATGCGGATCCTCCGCCTGCGTGTCGTCGACGGCGCGAACGTCGAACTCGACATCAACCAGGACGATGTCAGTCCCATCACGCTCTACGATGGCCCCGTCGAGAGCATGCTGATCTCCAGCCTGGGCCCGCTTGAGTCGCCCACCCGGCTCTATGGGCGGGTGTGGACGGAAGGCCCGCAGGTGGTTGTCCGGTACTACGCGGCGCATCCGCCGGACGGCGACCGGATTCCCATTTGCGCGGTGGCCCGGCTTTCGAAGGGGCAGCTCCGGAAACGACCCGATTCCCTGCCGGGAACGGCCATCCTCGAGTTCTCGAAGGCAGGGGTCGACATCGTGGAGTCATTCCGCTGAAACACGAAGGCCCCGCGTCCCGGTGAAGGGAGGCGGGGCCTCGGTGCTTCAATCAGGCACTTCGCTCAGGCGTTGGTCGGCGGGGCCTCGGACGGCTTCGCCTCGCCCTCGGTGGAGGACGGCGCGGCGGGCGTCTCGGTGGGCGCGGCTTCGGTCGGCGTGGCCGGGGCGGCGGCGCGGGCCTCCGCTTCGGCACGGGCACGGGCGGCGTCGTCGCTGCGCTGGTCGCTGGCGGCGACCTCGTCCGGCGTCAGCTCCGTGCGGTCGGCGAGGATGCCCGTCTTCTTCTCCAGGTCCTTGATGGCCCGGCGAAGCAGGTCGCGCTCCAGCAGCGTCCGGTTCAGGCGCTTCTCCAGGGCCTTGTACTTGTCCTTGCCCAGATCGGCCTCGGACTTCGTCACGGCCAGGATGCGGGCCTGGGTGTCGGCGCGGCCCTTGATGCGGCGCAGCTCCTTCTCCAGCTCCACGGCGCGCGCGCGGTCCTTGTTCGCCGCGGTCTCCAGCCGGTCCATCTTCTCGCGGTCCGCGTCGTTCAGCTCGCGGTAGCGGCGCACGGGCTCGGCCGGGGTCGCCGGCGGCACGGACACCGCCGCGCTCACCACGGGCTCGCTCGCGGGCGAGGCGATGAGCTCCGTCACCGCGGGGGCGGCAGTCGTGGCAGCGGCCGCGGGCGTCGCGGTCTGCACGGGCGCGGCAGGCGCCTCGCGACGGCGGTTGCCACCGCGCTGATCGGCCTCCGCGCGCAGCTTGGCGTTCTCCGTCAGGGCGTGCGACAGCTCCTCACGCGTCTGCGCGAGCTGGATGCTCGCGTTGCGCTCCACCTCGGCGCGGGCCTTCACCAGGTCCTGCGTGCCCTTGTCGCCTTCCTTCTGGTCGAAGAGCTTGCGCTTGGTCTGCTTCAGCTGCTCCTTCAGCTCCTGGAGCTGCGCGCGCTGCTCGTCCAGCTCCTTCTGCTTGCGCTGGACCTCCGATTCCGCCTTCGCGCGCGCCTTGGTCTCCGACTCCAACTCGCCCCGGGAGGAGGGCGAAGAGACGGAGGCATGGCCCACGCTGGCGCCGCCCTTGTCTCTGAAGAGCAGCAGGCCGAGCGTCACGGCGAACCCGACCGATACGAGGATGAGTGCAAACAGCAAGGGAACAACCTCCACAGAAGGATGCAAAAAGCGGGGCAGCCTACCGCCCGGACATGGCGCGTCAAGGCTTCACTGGTAGACAACCCGTGGGCCCGGCTGCTGCTCCGGCCGGGGCCTCGGAGCCCCGCCTGCCCTGAGGAGCCCCCTGGAGGGCAATCCTGCTATGGGAGCCCCAGGCCATGGCGCACCTGCAACTGAAGCCGAAGCGGGACGTGTCGAGCTTCCGCAAGCTCGCCATCGGGAGCTGGGCGAACGCGTACGACCCCACCGTCTACGGCACCCTGACGGTGCGCATGGACGCGGCGCTTGAGTACCTGGAGGCCTTCCACCAGCGCACCGGCGTGCGCCTGACGACGACGCACCTGGTCCTCAAGGCCCTCGGAGAAGGGCTGCGCCGCTGCCCGGACGCCAACGCGCTCCTGCGCTTCCAGCGCATCTACCTGCGCCAGAAGGTGACCCTGTGCGCGCTGGTCCCCGGCGCGGATCCGGACCGCACGGGCCTCACGCCCGTGCGCCTGGAGGACGTGGACACCCGGAGCGTGCGCGACCTCGCCGTGGAGATGGAGGCCCGGGTGGCGCGGGCGCGTGAAGGCCGCGACGACGCGCTGGAGAAGGGACGCGGGCTCCTACGGCGCATCCCGCACCTGCTGCTCCACCGATTCACCGCGTGGGCGTCGTTCCTGATGTACACGCTGAACCTCGATCCTTCGTGGCTGGGCCTGCCCAGAGACCCCTTCGGATCCGCCGTCGTCGTGGACGTGGGGACCCTGGGCCTGGACACGGCCTACCTGCCGCTCGCGCCCTTCACCCGCGTGCCCATCTTCCTCGCGCCCGGCGCGGTGCGGCAGACCGCGGTCGTGGAGGAGGGCAGGGTGGTGCCCGGCCGCGTGATGAGCGTCAACGCGTCCTTCGACCACCGCTTCATCGACGGCTACCACGCGGGCGTCATCGCCAACACGCTGCGCGAGATGCTGGAGCACCCGTTCGAATCGTTCGACCCGCTACCGGACGCCCCCCTGTCGGAGTAGGACCGCGCCCAACCCGAACGTCGCAGGAGTCCCCGTGTCCCAGTCCGAATCGCTGCTGGAGTTCACGAAGCGCTACTTCCAGGCCATCGAAGCCGGGGCGTCCAGCGAAGCGTTGGCGGAGTTCTTCCACCCGGAAATCAGCCAGCGCGAGTTCCCGAACCGCCTCACCCCGAAGGGCGCGTCGCGCGACCTCCAGTCGCTGCTGGCCGCGTCGGAGAAGGGCAAGAAGGTGGTGACCTCCCAGCGCTACGACGTGCGCTCCGTCCTCGAGGACGGCGACCGGCTGGCGCTGGAGGTGGAGTGGAGCGCGACGCTGGCGGTGCCCGTGGGCTCCCTGCCAGCGGGTGGGACGATGCGGGCGTCGTTGGGCGTGTTCCTCACGTTCCGCGACGGCCGCATCGTCACCCAGCACAACTACGACTGCTTCGAGCCGTTCTAGAGACGGTCAGTACGCGTACTCCCAACCGCCGCGCGCCCGCGACCTGCCGCCCATGCGCGCGCTCATCTCGCGCAGCCGGCGCACGCGCTCCGGAATGGGCGGGTGCGTGGAGAACAGCGCCATCACCCCGCCATGGTGCAGCGGGTTGACGATGAACAGGTGCGAGGTGGCGGGCGCCCGGTCATAGGGCATCGCCTCCGCGCCGCGCTCCATCTTCAAGAGGGCGCTCGCCAGCGCGTCCGGGTCTCCGCACAGCTCCGCGCCCGTGGCGTCCGCGCCGTACTCGCGCGAGCGGCTCACCGCCAGTTGCAGCAGCGTGGCCGCGATGGGCGCCACCAGCAGCAGGCCCAGGTTGGACATCGCCCCCGCGATGCCGCCGCCCTCCTCGTCGTCGCCGCGGCTGAGCATGCTGCCGCCGAACCAGAAGAGCATCTGCGCCGCGTAGCTGATGATGCCCGCGAGCGTCGCCGCCACCGTGCCGATGAGCGTGTCCCGGTTGCGCACGTGGCCAATCTCATGCGCCAGCACGCCCTCCAGCTCGCGCTCGTCCAGCAGCTCCAGGATGCCCGCCGTCACGGCGACGGCCGCGTGGCTCGGGTTGCGGCCCGTGGCGAACGCGTTGGGCTGTGGGGTGGGCAGCAGGTAGACCTTCGGCTTGGGCATGCCCGCGCGGGCGGACAGCCGCTCCACCATCGCGTGCAGCCACGGCGCCTGCTCATAGGGCAGGGGCTGGGCGCCGTGGATGGCCAGCGCGATGCGGTCGCTGAACCAGTACGAGCCGAAGTTCATGATGACCGCGAAGAAGCCCGCCATCGCGAGCCCCTGCGCGCCGCCCAGCCGCTGGCCGATGAGGAGCACCAGCGCCGTCAGCCCCGCCAGCAACACCGTCGTCTTCAACGCGTTGCCCAGCCGGTGCCACCCGCCGCCCTTCAGCGCCGGTGCGGTCGCTCCCCGGGATGTCCTGTGGTGGTCACGCTGCAACATGGTCCTCGTTCCGTGCCTTTCGCCCCGTCCGGGGCCACACGAAACGTAAGCAGGCGTGAGGGGCCGTCAACGAAAGCGGGTCCGGGCCGCCCCGGTGCTTGAGGGGCTTGCGCGGACGGTTTTCGTCAAAGGTAGAAACGATCCGTTACGCCCGCCGTACGCTGGAGGATGGCGCTCCAGCCGAGCCAGAGATCAATGCCACTGTCCCCGGCCTTCGGCTCGCCCCCCAGGGCGCCGAGCGAGCCCGTACACCCCGCCAGCGTGCCCAGCCCCGTCTCCCGCACGTGCTCCAGGAGCGCGCGGATTGTCGGCATGCGGCGCGACTCGAAGCGGTCGCAGATGTCCTCGCGGCCGGTGAAGTCCGGCTCGTCCAGGCGATCCATCAGGAAACGTTCCAGGGCCCACCAGAACAGGTACACCTCCGCGCGCCGCCCGGCCGCCACCGCCGCCGCGGCGATGGACAGGCCCTGGTGCACCCGGTCGTATTCGCCACTGTGCAGGAAGACGACGACCCTGTTGTCCGGCGCGCTCACGCACCGGCTCATACCGTCCAGAAGTCGCTTCGTCCATTCATGCCCGGAGCGCGACCGCTGGGGTCCTTTGTCTTGCACCTGGGCCCCGCCGCTTGCTAGGAAACCACGGTCCTTCAAGGACTTACACGCTTTTTGCAACGACAGAGCGGGCGGCTTTCAGGGACATGGGCGACGAGACGACAGCCAGGCGCAAGGATGCCCACCTCGACCTGTGCGCGACCGGCGACGTGGAGCCCGCGCAGAACTCCACCCTGCTGGAGCACGTGCACCTCATCCACTGCGCCATGCCGGAGCTGGCGGCGGACGAGGTGGACCTCACCACGCCCTTCCTGGGCAAGTCGCTGCGGGCGCCGCTGCTCGTCACCGGCATGACGGGCGGCACGGAGCGCGCGGGGGTCGTCAACCGCGACCTGGCGCTGCTCGCGGAGCGGCACGGCCTGGCCTTCGGTGTCGGCAGCCAGCGCGCGATGGCGGAGGACGCCGCGCGCACGGCGTCGTACGCGGTGCGCGACGTGGCGCCCACGGTGGCGCTCCTGGGCAACATCGGGCTGTACCAGGCCATTGGCCTGGGCGTGGACGGCGTGCGCCGGCTGTCGGACGCGATTGGCGCGGACGGCATGGCGCTGCACCTGAACGCCGGCCAGGAGCTCACGCAGCCCGAGGGCGACCGCGACTTCCGCGGCGGCTACCGCGTGGTGGAGGCGCTGGCGCGGGCCTTCGGCGAGCGGCTGCTGGTGAAGGAGACCGGGTGCGGCATCGGCCCGGACGTGGCGCGGCGGCTGGTGGAGCTGGGCGTGCGCAACCTGGATGTCTCCGGGCTGGGCGGCACGTCGTGGGTGCGCGTGGAGCAGCTTCGCGCCGTGGGGCCGCAGGCCCAGGTGGGCGCGGAGTTCAGCGGCTGGGGCATCCCCACCGCGGCGGCCATCGCCAGCGTGCGCGCGGCGGTGGCCCCCGAGGTCCGGCTCGTCGCCAGCGGCGGCATCCGGGGCGGGCTGGAGTGCGCGAAGGTGCTCGCGCTGGGCGCGGATCTGGCGGGCATGGCGCTGCCGTTGTTCCGGGCCCAACAGCAGGGGGGCCTCGCGGGTGCGGAAGAGGCACTGAAGGTCATCCTGACGGCCCTGCGCCAGGCGCTGGTGCTGACGGGAAGCCGGAGCGTCGCGGAGCTGCGGCGTCGGCCGCGCGTGGTGTCCGGAGCGTTGAAGGATTGGTTGGCGGCCCTGTGACGCAGGGTGACTCCCAGGTTGGGAAGGAAGAACATGTCTGACACCGTGACGTCCCGGCTCGCCGGATTCCACAAGCTGCCGATGGAGGAGCGACTCGCTCAGATTGGCCGCATGTTCCGGCTGTCTGAAGAAGAGCTGGAGCAGCTTCGCGGCGTGGGCACGCTGGATCCGGTGCTCGCCAACCAGATGATTGAAAACGCGGTGGGCACCTTCTCCCTGCCGCTGGGGCTGGGCCTCAACCTCAACGTCAACGGGCGCGACTACATCGTGCCCATGGCGGTGGAGGAGCCCTCCGTCGTCGCGGCGGTGTCGTTCGCGTCGAAGATCGTCCGCGAGTCCGGAGGCTTCGTCGCGGAGGCCGACGAGTCGATGATGATCGGCCAGGTGCAGGTGTCCAACTACGGCGACCCCGTGAAGGCCACTGAGCACATCCTGGACGCGAAGGAGCAGATCCTCGCCCTGGCGAACAGCTTCCACCCGGCCATGGTCGCCCGGGGCGGCGGTGCGCGGGACGTGGAGGTGCGCATCCTGCCCGCGCCGGAGGGCCCGCGCGGCGAGCCGCTGCTCATCGTCCACATCCTCATCGACACGCAGGAGGCGATGGGGGCGAACCTCATCAACACCGTCGCCGAGGGCGTGGCGCCGCTGATTGAGCAGGTGACGGGCGGCAAGGTGTACCTGCGCATCCTGTCCAACCTGGCGGACCGCCGGCTCGCGCGCGCCACGTGCCGCATCCCGCTGCCGATGCTGGCGGACTTCGACCTGCCGGGCGAGGAGATCGCCGAAGGCATCGCGCAGGCCAGCCGCTTCGCGGAAGCGGATCCGTACCGCGCCGCCACGCACAACAAGGGCGTGATGAACGGCATCGACGCGGTGGCCATCGCCACCGGTCAGGACTGGCGCTCCATTGAAGCGGGCGCGCACGCGTTCGCCTGCCGGGGCGGGCAGTACCGGCCGCTGTCCACCTGGTACCTGGAGGAAGGGCACCTCGTGGGCCGCATCGAGCTGCCGCTGGCGCTGGGCACGGTGGGCGGCCCCATCAAAGTGCACCCGGGCGTGCAGGTGGCGCTCAAGCTGATGCGCGTGTCGGGCGTGCGCGAGCTGTCCATGGTGTTCGCGGCGGTGGGGCTCGCGCAGAACTTCGCGGCGCTCCGGGCCCTGGGTTCGGTGGGCATCCAGAAGGGCCACATGGCCATGCACGCCCGCTGCGTCGCGGTGACGGCGGGCGCGCGCGGTGGCGACGTGGAGAAGGTCGCCAACCTGCTGGTGAAGGCCGGGCACGTGAAGGTGGAGAAGGCGCGGGAGATCCTCGCAAGCCTCCTCCCCGACACCCCCGCCGTCGCCGTCACCGTCACCAACGGCTGACCCCATCACCCCCGCGCGCATGTCGCGGGGCTCCTCGCAGGTCCAGGGCGGCGCGCTCCTTTTCGAGTGCCCGCCCCTTTTCCTACCGGTGCCATGACTCCCGCAACGAAACCCCTCGTCGCCTTCGGTGCCGGCAAGGTCATCCTGCTGGGTGAGCACAGCGTGGTGTACGGCTACCCCGCGCTCGCGGGCCCCTTGAGCTTCGGTGTGACGGCGCGCGGCGTGCCCGCGCGCTCGTGCCAGCTGGACGTGCCGGTGACGGCGGACGCGGCGCAGAAGCGCCTCATGCGCAAGGCGTTCGCGCGGGCGGCGCGGATGGTGGGCGAGCCCAAGGTGAAGGTGACGCTGGAGGCCCGGCTGCCGCTGTCCGCGGGGCTGGGCAGCTCCGCGGCGCTGGCGGTGGCCACGTCGCGCGTGCTGCTCCAGGCGGCGGGCCAGGAGCCCACGGCGAAGGCCACGGCGCGCCTGGCGTGGGAGATGGAGCAGGAGTTCCACGGCACGCCCTCCGGCGTGGACCACACCACCAGCGCGGAGGAGAAGCTCATCCTCTACCGGCGGGTGCAGGGACCGTCGGGCGTCACCGGCCGGGCGCGCGAGGTGAAGAGTCCGCGCGCCGTGTCGGTGGTGGTGGCGCTGGCGGGTGCGCGCAGTCCCACGAAGGTGACGGTGGGCGCGCTGCGCGAGCGGCAGGCGCGGTGGCCGGAGCGCTACCGCCGGCTGTTCGCGCAGGTGGGAAGGCTCGTCACCGAGGCGTCGAAGGCGGTGGAGGCGGGTGACCTGGAGGGGCTGGGGGACGCGATGAACGTCAACCAGGGCCTGCTGGGTGCGCTGGGCCTGTCGTCACCGGCGCTGGAAGACATGGTGTACCGGCTGCGCGGCTTGGGGGCGCTGGGCGCCAAACTCACCGGGGCAGGTGGCGACGGTGGCGCCGTCATCGGCCTCTTCCTCGAACCGGAGCCCGTGGTCGCGAAGCTGACGCGCGACGGCGTGCGCTGCTTCGCCAGCCAACTGGCGGGACCGCGGGCCCAGGGAGTCCATTCATGAAAGCAACCGTCCGGGCGCATCCGAACATCGCCCTCGTGAAGTACTGGGGGAAGCGGGATGACGCGCTCATCCTCCCGCACCAGTCCAGCCTGTCGCTCACGCTGTCGCCCATCCACGTGACGACGACGGTGGAGTTCGGCGCGGCGGCCGACCACGTGGAGCTGCACGGCCACGTCGCCAAGGGCAGCGAGCGCGACCGCGTGCTGCGCCTGCTGGACGCCGTGCGCGTGCAGGCGGGCCGCGACCTGGGCCCCGCGAAGGTGGTGTCGCGCGGCGACTTCCCGATGGCGGCGGGGCTCGCCAGCAGCGCGGCGGGCTTCGCGGCGCTGGCCGTCGCGGGGCGTCAGGCGGCGGGGCTGCCCGCGGACACGCGCGCCTCCAGCATCCTCGCCCGAAGGGGCAGCGGCTCCGCGTGCCGCAGCGTGCAGGGCGGCTTCTGCGAGTGGCTGCGCGGCGAGCGCGAGGACGGCGAGGACAGCTACGCGGTGCAGCGCTTCGACGCCGGACACTGGCCGGAGCTGCGCATGGTGGTGGCCATCGTCGACCGCGGCGAGAAGGAAGTGAAGTCGCGAGACGGCATGAAGTCCGCGGTGGAGACGAGCCCCTACTACCCGGCGTGGGTGAAGGACGCGGAAGCGGAGGTGCCCCGCGCCCGCGACCTCATCGCGAAGAAGGACCTGGAGGGGCTGGGGGAGCTGTGCGAGCGCAACGCATGGCGGATGCACAGCACCTCGCTCGCGGCCGACCCACCGCTCTGCTACCTGAGCCCGGCGACGCTGGGGCTCATCCAGCACCTGCGCGAGCAGCGCAAGAAGGGCGTGCCGGTGTGGTTCACGCTCGACGCGGGGCCCAACCCGGTGCTGCTGACGGACGCGGCGCACGAAGTGGCGGCGGAGGCCCTGGCCCGCGCGTGCGGCGCGGTGGACGTGGTGCGCTGCGTGCCCGGCGGGGACGCGGTCCTCCTGTCGGAGCACCTGTTCTGATGGAGCGCGCGCTCTCCGCACCCGGCAAGCTGTTCGTCTCCGGCGAGTACGCCGTGCTGTGGGGAGGCGTCTCGCGCGTGGCCGCGGTGGCGCCTCGCACGGCCGCCTACGTGCGCAGGCGGCAGGACTCGCGCGTGCACATCTGCCTGGAGGAGGGGACGTTCCAGGGGCTCACCACGCCCCGGGGCGTGAAGTGGGAGCGCGACGTTCCGGCGGGGTTCTCCTTCGTCGCGCGCACGCTGGATGAAGCCCTGCGCGCGCACGGCCGGCCCAGCGTGGGCTTCGACCTCGCGGTGGCGCCGGGCGCGATGGGGCCCGGAGGCCACAAGCTGGGGCTGGGCGGCAGCGCCTCCGCGTCGGTGCTCGCGGCGGAGGGCGCCCGCTTCGTGCTGGAGGAGAAGTTCGACGTGCTGAAGCTCGCGCTCGTCTCGCACGCGCTGGGACAGGGCGGAAAGGGGAGCGGCGGCGACGTGGCGGCGAGCTTCGCGGGCGGGCTGTCGCGCTACCGGCGCTACGACGTGGCCGCGCTGACGGAGGCCGCCAACACCGGCCGCTTCCACGCGGCGCTCGCCGAGTCGCCGCCGGTGGACCTGTGGCGCATGCCCGCGCCCCGCGTCGCCATGCTCTACGCCTTCACCGGGGAGAGCGCGTCCACGAAGCTGCTCATCGCCCAGGTGGAGGAGCGGCTCGCGGAGGCTGGCCGGCAGGCCTTCGTGGTGCGCTCGGACGCGCTGGGCCACGCGATTGAAGACGGCCTGGGCGGCGGCGACTTCCGCGCCTTCAGCGACGCGGTGAAGGCCCAGCACGCGCTGCTCCTGGAGCTGGGGCCGTTGGAGACCGAAGGCATGCGCCGCGTGCTGGCGATTGCTGCCTCGTACGGCTGCGCGGGCAAGCTGTCCGGCGCGGGCGGCGGCGATGGGTGCATCCTCTTCGCCCCAGATGCTCAGGCGCGCGAGGAGCTGCGCCAGGGCCTGGAGTCGCGCGGCTTCCTCACGCTGCTCTTGGACGTGGAGCCCGGTGTGCGCGGCGAGGCCCAGGCGGATGCGCGGCTTCGCGGCTGGGTGGACGCGCTCGTCTGAAGAGGCAGCGCGCGTCCAGGCGGGCCGTTAGAACATGTGGCCGAAGGTGACGTAGAAGCGCTGGCGGCCCGTCTCGGTGGAGCGCGCGTAGTCCATGCGCACCACGGCCGCGCGGCGTGAGAAGCGCAGGCCGCCGCCGATGCCCGGGTGCCAGTCATGCCACTTGCCGTCCGACACGCCCGGATGCCACACGCGGCCCAGGTCGAAGAACACCACCGCGCCCAGCGCGACGGGCTGGCCGAAGATGGACATGCGGGCGGCCTGGAAGCGCAGCTCGGAGTTGCTGAAGGCCTTCACGTTGCCGGCGAAGCGGTTGCGCTCGATGCCGCGCACGCTGCTCATGCCGCCAATGCCCTCGGAGATGTTGACGCCGCCCGTCGTCATCCACTCGAAGAAGGGCACCTCGCCAAACAGCATGTCCAGCGTCAGCCGCTGCGCGAAGACGAGGCGCTCCGACAGCTTGAAGTAGCGCCGCTCGCTCAGCGTCACGCCCGCGTACTGGTAGCGGCTGAAGGTGGCCAGGCCCGACACGCGCAGCGCCACCTCCTCCACGCCGCCCGTCGTCGGGTCGCCCTCCTGGTCGCGCGTGTCCCAGAGCGCGCCCGCGAGGATCTGCCCGCTGGGCCCACCCTCGATGCCAATGGGCTTCTCCTGCGCGAGGATGGACGTCTCGTAGGGGGCCACGCTGGTGTTGCGCCACCCGTAGCCCACGTAGGACTGGAACGGGTGCGTCTCACCGAAGGGCCGGCCGCGCAGGCGGACCCAGAAGCCCGGCGAGCCCTTGTCGAAGTTGTAGCGCTCGTCCTCCACGTTGCCGCGGAAGTTCGGGGCGGACAGGTTGCCCGCGCCGAAGAACGGGCTGCTCTTCTCCTGCCGGTACTCCAGCCGGCCCTCCAGCCGCAGGGGCCCCAGCAACTGCGGGCCGTCGTAGCGGAGGTAATGATTCTGGGCACCGCGTGAGCTGAAGAAGATCTGCGCGGCCAGGGCGTGCGCGTACGGCGTCTTGCCCGGCGCGTACAGGTACATGCCGCCCACCGCGCCGTAGCCGAAGCCCTGATCCGAGCTGAAGCTCACCAGCGGCAGCGCGATGCCGTCCATCGACGGCGCCTTCTTCACGGGCTGGAGCCCGGGCGCGGGGGCACGGCCGGCCGCGGCGGCGCTGAGCGTCAGCAGGAGAAAGAAGAGGCAGATGACAGGAGCCAGCATCGAAACCCCGTGAAGCCCCGAGGGGGCGCATCGATTCCAGCCCGGGACTAGGACGCGCTCTGCCCGCCTGCTCTCCAAGAGAGCATCGCGGCCCCAGAAGCTCCTGTCCCCCTGAATGCCCATTTTGCATCGCGGGATGGGGGAGCCGTCAACGTGCCCGAAAGTTTGAGCGAACTCGTCAGCGAGAATTCACGGAATTGGGCGAATGGCCTTGTTCGGCGCATTGGGTCCAAAGTGCCTCCGGTGGCGTCCCGGCGCGCCCGGAATGTCCTGCTGGTGCACCTGGACGGTGTGCCCAAGGCCCTGCTGGACGAGGCGATTGTCGCGGGGCGGATGCCCTTCGTCGCGCACCTCGTCCGCTCGGGCGCGTATCACCTGGAGAACGCCTTCTGGGGCGCGCCTACCTCCACGCCCTTCTTCCAGGCGGGGTTGCTCTACGGGCTCCAGCATCCGAACCTGCCGGGTTACAGCTGGTACGACCGCTCGCTCGGCCGCAAGGTCCAGATGAACACCCCTGGCGACGCGATGGCCATCGACGCGCGCTTGAGGGGCCACGGCCGCACGAGCCTGTTGGATCACGGCGGGCACACCTACTTCTCGCTCTTCCACGCGGGCGCCACCAACCGCATGTGCATGAGCACGCTGTCGAGCTTCAAGCTGATGGCGCGCTCGTTCGCCTACGAGATGCAGGGCCTGTCGTCGGCGCGCACGCGCGGCGCGTGGGATTTCCTGCGCTCGTTCGGGATGGAGTCCTGGCAGGCGGTGCGCGAGGTGCGCCAGTGGGCGCGCTCCGTCAACGACTGGCGCCACGAGCAGGGCTTCCTCCTGAGCCGCATCCTCCTGCAGCGGCTGGGTTGGAGCTTCGCGTACACCAAGTCCCTGGTGGACATGGTGCGAGGTGTGCCGCTCATCTACCTGGTCTACGGCAACTACGACGAGGTGGCCCACCGCCGCGGCCCGCGCTCGGAGCTGGCGATGCAGGAGCTGCACCGCGTGGACGCGTCCCTGGCGGAGCTGTTCGCCGTGGCCCGTGCCGCGCCGGAGCCCTACGACGTCATCCTGCTGTCCGACCACGGCCACGTGGACAGCCTGCCCATGGAGCAGCGGCAGGGCCGGCGCCTGGAGGCCGTGCTCTTCGAAGGAGCCACGCCGCCCCTGCGTGAGGGGGTGCTCAGCGGTCTCCTGGACGGACGCGAGGCCCCGACGCCGGACACGTCCGCGTGCGAGCCCTTCACGCCGGTGGTGGTGGAAGCCGGCAACTTCGCGCACATCTACCTGAGCTGCCGTGCCACGCCGCTGGAGGCGCGCGAGCTGCTGGCGCGGCATCCGGACGTGCTGGCGCGCGCCACGGGCAACGCGGACATCGGCATGGTGGCGATGCGCCGGGGCTCGGAAGCCGTGGTGGTGATGGGCGGCGGCGTCTACGGCCTTGCCGACCTGGACCGCGCGCCGCTGTCCTCCGAGTACAGCCGCAGCGCCATGGCGGACTTCCTCCAGGGGCTGCCGCACATGGAGACGGCGGGCGACCTGGTGCTCTTCGGTGAGGCCGTGCAGAAGGGCGGCACGGTGGGCTTCGCGTGGGAGTTCGGCTCGCACGGCGGCCTGACGCGCGTGGAGTCCGACAGCCTGGTGATGTGGCCCGCGAACGGGCCCGTGGACCTGTCTGGCCTCAGCCACTGCGCGCGGCTGCACGAGCGGCTGGCGGAGGCCTACCTGGACACGGGCTCACCGCGAATACTGCATTGAAACCGAAAGGGAGGACCATGCGGCTTCCCAACGCCGGTGGACGCACGTGGCTGAAGGTGCTGGGCGCCGTGGTGGGGCTCGTGCTGTCCGTGCTCCTGCTGTCCACGGCCTTCTTCAAGTGGAACCTGCATGGGGCAGGGGACCTGCTCATCCCCCGCTTCCCGCTGCGCAAGTTCTTGCAGGACCTGCCGGGACACCTGGTGTGGCTGGTGCCCTTCCTGCTGCTCCAGGCGTCGCTCGTGCCGCTGCGCGCGGTGCAGTGGCAGGCCACGCTGCGCAAGCCCATCCCGTTCCGCGACCGCTACCACCTGGTGGGCATTGGCGTCTTCGTGCACAACGCGCTGCCGGGGAAGCTGGGCGAAGTCACGCGGGCCTTCCTGCTGTCGCGCACGCAGAACGTGCCCTTCGTTCGAGGCCTGGGCTCCGTGGGCGTGTGCAAGCTGATGGAGTTCGCGTGCCTGATGCTGCTGGTGGCCCTGTCGTTCCTGGGCCCCTTCGGCACGACGATGGCCCACTTCCGGGGGGAGATGAAGGTGGCCGTGTCGCTGTGCATCGGCCTGGTCGCGCTGGTGGTGCTGCTGGCCCACTGGGCCGCGCCCCTGGGGCGCTGGCTGCACAAACGCCACAGCCTGCCGCGCGTGGAGAGCTTCCTCAGCCACGTGGGCGAGGGCCTGGGCACCGCGCGCTCCTTCAAGGGCATGGCGAAGGTGTTCTTCTTCTCCATCTTCCCGGTGTCCGCGTCCGCGCTGGCCTATGGGCTCGCGCTCCACGGCATTGGCATCCCCGGGGGGCTCTTCGCGGGCGCCGTGGTGCTGGGGGCCATCTCCCTGGGGCAGGCGCTGCCGGGCGTCCCGGCGGGCATGGGCATCTACTACTTCGTGACGAGCTGGGCGGCCCGCTCGCTGGGGGCCAGCGCGGAGGACGCGGCAGCCTTCGCCACGCTCACCCACCTTGGCACCGTGCTCAGCCAGGTGTCCGTGGGCGCCCTGTCCGTGCACCACAGCAAGCTGCGGATCCGCGACCTGCGCAAGGGAGGCCGGCTGGCCGCCGACGCCGCGCACCACGTGGCGCACGAAGCCGTGGAGCCCGCGCCGCCCTGATCCGCGGAAAGGGCCTGTGCCGGAAAACAAAAAGGGCCCCGACTTGTGGTCGGGGCCCTTCTTTTTACTTCATGCCCGGGAGAGGACTCGAACCTCCATGCCCTTGCAGGCGCTAGACCCTGAATCTAGTGTGTCTACCAATTCCACCACCCGGGCGGATGGGGGTGCTGCCGGTGCGACGGGCGAGACGTATAAAGAACCTCTTCCGCCCGGTCAAGCACAACGTTTCAGGCCCCTTCACCGGCTACTTCTTGAGGGGCCATCTGCCCTCGGACTCGAGCTGCCGGCGGATGGCCGGGTTCTCGTCCATGAAGGCCACCAGGGACTCCTCGGTGATCTCCACCGTGACGTCCTCGCCGCCCACCTCCGTCTGACAGCTCAGGCGGGAGTACGGGCGGACGTCGAAGCCCATGTCCAGCCGGTCCATCTCGTCGTCCCGCTGCTCGCTCAGGGAGTCCAGCCCCTTGCGGATCCACACGTGGCAGGTGGAGCACCCGCACACGCCGCCGCAGCTGTGACCCACCTGGGCCTCGCCCTTCTCCGCGGCGTCCAGCAGGGTGGTGCCCGGGGGCACGTCCACGGCGACTTCCGCCAGGGGGCTCTTGAAGGTGACCTTGGGCACGGTCAGTACTCCTCCACGGAATGGCCGGACACCACCTGGGTGATGGCGCGGTTCATGACCCGTTCGATGAAGCCTCGGGAGGCCTCGTCCAGCGCGTGCAGGGCTTCCTTCACCGCCAGGTAGTTCTTGCCCTGGGCGGACTCGCGCACGCGGGCCATGGCGGCCTGGATGGCCTCCGTCTCACCGGCCTCCAGCAGGGCGGCGTTCTCGCGCAGCTGGCGGTCGGCCTCGGCCAGGACGCGCTCGGCCTCCACCTGCTGCTCGCGCACCTGGCGGGCCTGGATGTCGTCCTCGGCGTAGTCGATGGAGTCGAGCAGCATCTTCTCGATCTCATCGTCCGTCAGGCCGTGGCTGGGCTTCACGGTGATGGTCTGCGCGGCGCCGGTGCTCTGCTCCTTCGCGGTGACGGACAGGATGCCATCCGCGTCCACCTGGAAGCGCACCTCCACCCGGGCCATGCCCGCCGCCATGGGCGGGATGCCGGAGAGCGTGAAGCGCGCGAGGCTCCGGTTGTCCTCCACCAGCTCCCGCTCGCCCTGCACCACGTGCACGTCCAGGCCCGTCTGATGGTCCTTGAACGTGGTGAACACCTGCGCCGCCGCCGTGGGGATGGTGGAGTTGCGCGGGATGAGCTTCTCCGCGATGCCGCCCATCGTCTCCAGGCCCAGCGACAGGGGCAGCACGTCCAGCAGCAGCACCTCGTCCTGACGGTTGCTGTCCGTCAGCAGGCTGGCCTGCACCGCCGCGCCCAGCGCCACGACCTGATCCGGATCGATGTCGCCCAGGGGCTCGCGGCCGAACAGCTCCGCCACGAAGTGGCGCACCGCCGGCACGCGCGTGGAGCCGCCCACCAGGATGACGCCGTCCAACTCACCCACCACGACGCCCGCGTCCTTCAGGGCCCGCCGGCACACCGCGCCCGTCTTCTGCACGAGCGGCTGGATCCACGCCTCGAAGTCCGCGCGCGTGACGGGCTGCGAGTGCCCGCCCACGGTGAGTGTCACCTCGCTTGCGTCCGTCAGCGCCTCCTTCGCCTTGCGCGAGGCGGCCATGGCCTCCGCCACCTGCGAAGGGGAGGGCGCCTGTGCGCCCATCGCCTGGAGCACGCGCGTAGCGATGGCGCGGTCGAAGTCGTCCCCGCCCAGCGCGGAATCACCGCCGGTGGACTTCACCTCGAAGACGCCGTCCTCCAGCTTGAGGATGGAGATGTCGAAGGTGCCGCCGCCCAGGTCATAGACGGCGAAGGTGCCCTGGCTGCCCTTGTCCAGGCCGTAGGCCAGGGCCGCGGCGGTGGGCTCGTTGAGCAGCCGCAGCACCTCCAGGCCCGCGAGCTTCCCCGCGTCCCGGGTGGCCTGGCGCTGGGCGTCGTCGAAGTAGGCGGGCACGGTGATGACGGCCTGCTCCACCTTGCCGGAGAAGTGCGCCTCCGCGCGGCGCTTGAGGGCGCGCAGGATTTCGCCCGACACCTCGATGGGCGTCACTGGCTGGCCGCCGGCGACATCGAAGCGCACCACCTGCGAGCCGGGGACGAAGCGGTAGGCGCCCAGCTTGCGCGTCTCCGGATCATCCGGACCGCGGCCCATGAAGCGCTTCACCGACACGATGGTGTCCGTGGGAGCATCGGCCGCGAGCTTCCGCGCGCGGGCGCCCACCACCACGCCGCCGTCCTTGCCGTAGTGCACGACGGAGGGCAGCAGCAGCGAGTCGTCCTCATCCACCGGGACGCAGCGGGGCTTGCCCTGGGACACGGACGCCACCAGCGAGTGCGTGGTGCCCAGGTCGATGCCCACGGCGTGCCCCTTGGGCTTGAGCGGGTCGTGGATCTGCAGAAGTCCGTTGTTGCTCACGCGAGCACCTCCTCCTCGAACGCGTCCACCTGCTCGAGGAAGCGCGTGAAGTAGCGCACCCGCCCCAGCGCGTGCGATGCCTTTCTCACCCCGTCCGGAGAATCCCCTGCGGCCTCCACTGACTTGAGCGCGGACACGGCCTCCGAAAGCGCCGCCTGCTTGCGGCTGGAGACCTCCTTCGCCATGGCCTGGGCCCGGGACAGGTCCTTCGCCGCGATGGCGTCGTCCAGCTCCTCGCGCAGGGTCATGACCTCCTCCAGGAACTCCAGGGGCATGTCCTTCTGGGCGCCCGCGTCCTCGCGGTCCAGGTCGATGCCGTGGAGCTTCAGCAGGTAGAAGGCGCGGCGGACTGGGTCCTTGAGCGTCTTGTAGGCCTCGTTGAGGGCGGTGGTGCCCTCCAGGGCCTGGAGCCGCTCGCGGGCGTTGCCCTGCGCGACGCGGTCCGGGTGGAGCTGCAGCGACAGCTCCCGGTACTGCTTCTCCAGGGCCGGTACGTCCACAACGTGCGAGCGGGGCAGCCCGAACACGTCGAAGTGGGTCCTCACGGTGGGGGCATCCTCATGGGGGCGAAAACGAAAAAGGGGCCCGGCACCGGGCCGGACCCCTGTGCCCGCGCCCTGACCGAGGGGCGGGCGGGCAAGGCCGCGAGCTCAGACGGAGAAGCTCTCTCCGCAGCCGCAGGCGGCCTTGATGTTGGGGTTGTTCAGCTTGAAGCCGGAGGCCATCAGCGTCTGCTCGAACACGAGCTCCGTGCCGATGAGGTAGAGGTAGCTCTTCGGATCCACGAAGACGCGCACGCCATCCCGCTCGAACACCTTGTCGCGCTCGCGGGACTTCTCCGACCACTCCATGGAGTACTGGAGGCCGGAGCAGCCGCCGCCCTTCACGGCGATCCGCAGCCCTGCTTCGGGCGTCTGGCGCTCGGCGAGCAGCACCTTGAGGCGCTCCACCGCGCTGTCCGCCAGGCCAATGCCCTTGGGCGCCGGCTTGGGGGGCGTCTGAGGGGCCTGGGTCGTCTGGGCCTGCTCGTTCATGGGGTCGTCCTCGCTTCCTGGATACGGCGATACGGCGTGCGCTGCGAGCCGCGGGGAACTACGCCTGCCGCGACGCGCGCTTCTTCTTGAAGTCCTCGATGGCCGCCTTGATGGCGTCCTCGGCCAGCACGGAGCAGTGGATCTTCACGGGGGGCAGCGACAGCTCCCGCGCCACGTCCTTGTTGGAGATGGTCATCGCCTGATCCACCGTCTTGCCCTTCACCCACTCGGTGACGAGCGAGCTGGACGCGATGGCGGAGCCACAGCCGAAGGTCTTGAAGCGCGCGTCCTCGATGACGCCCGCGTCGCTGATCTTCAACTGGAGGCGCATCACGTCGCCGCAGGCGGGGGCGCCCACGAGGCCGGTGCCGACGTTCGGGTCGTTCTTGTCGAGCGTCCCCACGTTGCGGGGGTTCTCGTAGTGCTCGATGACCTTGTCGCTGTAAGCCATGCGTCTAACGCTCCTTCACACAACGCTTGAACTGATGCGCCTTGCGGGCAACCGATGCGCGGCCGGGCGGACGGGGGCTTCCGTGCCCGGCTGGAAACCGTGTCGGGGGAGGGCGCCTAGTGCGCCGTCCACTCGATGCTCTTGAGGTCGATGCCTTCCTTGGCCATCTCGTACAGGGGGCTCATGTCTCGCAACTTGCGGACTTTGTCCACCACGAGGCGGATGACGAAGTCCACCTCCTCCTCCGTGTTGAAGCGGCCCAGGCCGAAGCGGATGGAGCTGTGGGCCATGTCCTCCTCCACGCCCAGGGCGCGCAGCACGTAGGAGGGCTCCAGGGACGACGAGGTGCACGCGGACCCGGACGACACCGCGACGTCCTTGATGGACATCATCATCGCCTCGCCCTCCACGTAGGAGAACGACAGGTTGAGGCTGCCCGGCATGCGGTGCTCCAGGCTGCCGTTCACAATCACCAGGTCCAGCTGCTCCATGATGCCCGTGCGCAGCCGCTCGCGCAGCCGGAACAGGCGCGCGGCCTCCGCGGGCAGGTCCTGCTTCGCGACCTCCGCCGCCGCGCCGAAGCCGACGATGGACGCCACGTTGAGCGTGCCGCTGCGCATGCCGCGCTCATGGCCGCCGCCGTCCACCATGGGGGCGATTCTCACGCGCGGCTTGCGGCGCACGTACAGCGCGCCCACGCCCTTGGGGCCGTACATCTTGTGGGCGCTGATGGACGCCAGGTCCACCTGCATCGCCTCCACGTCGAAGGGCACCTTGCCCACGCCCTGCACCGCGTCGCAGTGGAAGAGGATGCCCTTCTGCCGGCACAGCTTTCCAATCTCCGCCACCGGTTGCAGCACGCCGATCTCGTTGTTGGCGAACATGATGGAGACGAGCACCGTCTTCGGCGTCATCGCGGCGGCCAGCTTCTCCAGGCTGACGCGGCCGTCCTTCTCCACGTCCAGGTAGGTGACGCGCGCGCCGCCCGTGGGCAGCTCCGCCCACTTCCGGTACGTCTCATCCGCCTCGATGTTGAACTTCGCGGACAGCTCCGCCAGGTCCTCGGGCTGCACGTCGCGCTCGGCCAGCTGGCCCAGGCGCAGCAGCTTCAGTTCGTCCAGCCGCTCCTGGCGCACGCGCTCCAGGCGCTTGCAGGTGTCCAGGACGGCCTTGTGCTCCGTCTTCAGGGTGATGATGTGGTCGCCCTTGGACTTGTAGAACTCGATGACGCCCTTGATGGCCAGGTTGTCGGACTCGGTGGCGCCGGAGGTAAAGACGATCTCCTTCTCCGACGCGCCAATCAGCTCGGCCACCTGCCGGCGGGCCTTCTCCACCGCGGCCTCGGCCTTCCAGCCGAACGCATGGTTGCGGCTGGCGGCGTTGCCGAAGTCCTCGCGGAGGTAGGGCAACATCGCTTCCAGCACCCGCGGGTCGAGCGGGGTGGTGGCGTGGTTGTCCATGTAGATGGGCAGGTTCAGCATGGCTTCCTCGGAAGAAAAGATGCGGGAGGGTGGGACTTCCCTCCGCTCCCCGGCGACGCGGTGGGTCCGCGCGCAGCGGCAGGGTCTACATGGGCCCACACGAATGTGGACCGGACTGGTCAAATATAAAATCGACCCCCCTCGGGTCAAGCGAACATAAGGCGAGGTGCCTCCTTCACTCGGGAGGGCCCGGGCTCGGAGGTGCTGGGAGGTGGGCCGTGGCGGTGCAACGGCTGGCCGGAGTGGATCACTCCGGGTGCTCCGTCCTGGCACGTTCCGCTCCGAAATGGAGCACCGGCCGGTCGCAAGTGCCCGTTTCCAGGCATCGCGGGGCATGGCCGGGGGGCTGCACTGGAGGGGACGCGGAGGGTGCACGTATGAGCGCCAACGCGAAGTCGCAGGCCCGGAGCCAAGGTTCGGACGCAGGGAGTGAGGGGACGGGACGGCCGGCCCTGGTCCGCCTGGAGGGGGGCCTGGATCGCTCCCGCTACACGGACGGGTGGCGGGCGGGGAAGCCCGCGGAGGACCCGGACAAGGTGAAGGGCTGGGGGCTGATCACCGCGCGGCCCAGCGAGTTCCTCATCCACATGCGCCGGGGGCGCTTGCGCGAGGTGAGCGGCCAGGGGGCGAGCTGCTTCAAGCTGCCCGGGGACTCGGTGGCCATCGTGCCCACCAGCATCCAGCGGCTGCAGTTCACCGCGGATCAGGTGACGAGCGAGAAGGTGGGCGTGGCGGTGACGGGGCTCGCGGTGTACCGCATCGCGGATCCGCTGGTGGCCTTCCGGATGCTCAACTTCAGCTACCCGGAGCGGGCGCAGGAGAAGCTGGCGGAGCTGCTGCGGGAGATGTTCGTCGGCGCGGCGCGCAGGCTCGTGGCCAACCTCTCCGTGGAGGAGTGCCTCACGCGGCGCAAGGAGGGCATCGCCGAGGAGCTGATGCGGGAGATCGCCCCGGTGCTCGCCGGGCAGGGCCAGCTGGCGGACCGCACCGACAAGGGCTGGGGCGTGCTCCTGGACACGATTGAGATTCAAGACGTGCGCGTGCTGTCCGCGACCGTCTTCGAGCACATGCAGGCCCGCTTCCGCCGTGAACAGGAGCGGCAGGCGCGCGAGGCGGAGCTCGCGAAGGAGCGCTTCGTGCGGCGCGAGGAGACGGAGGGCGAGCGCGTGCTCAACCTCCAGAGGCTCGCGGCGCAGGAGGAGGTGCGCCAGCGCTCGCAGGCCACCGAGGAGCAGGCGCGGCTGGAGCAACTGGCGGTGGAGGCGCGCCTCGCGGCCACGAAGCTCGAGCAGGAGCGGCAGGCCCAGCAGGAGAAGACGGCGGTGGCGCGCGAGGTGGCGCTCGCGAAGCTGGCCGCGCAGGAGGAGGTGAGCATCCAGACGCAGGCCCTGGAGGAGAAGGCCCGCCTGGAGGCGCTGGCCGCGAAGGGCCGGCTCGAGGAGGCGCAGCTCGCCGCGGAGCGACAGCTCGCGCTCAACCGCGCCCAAGGCGAGCTGGAGCGCTTGCGGCTGGAGCACCAGGCGGAGTCCGCGAAGGCGCAGGTGGGGCTGGAGCGGCTGCGCCGTCAGCAGCAGGCGGAGGCCGCGCGGCACGAGCTGCAGCTCGCGGAGTCCCGGCAGGAGGCCGAGCAGCTGGCCGCCCGGCTCCAGGTGCTGCTGGCGAAGCAGTCCATCGCGGAGGCCGAGGCCTCCATCACGGAGCTGGAGCTGCGCCGCACCCGTTCCCAGCAGGCGCTGGAGATGGAGCGGGCCCGCGAGCTGCGTGAGATTGAGAACACGGTGAGCCCGGAGGTCATCCAATTGACCCTGGCGCGGCAGCTCCCCCAGGTGGCGGCGGCCTTCCAGCAGAAGATGGGCGAGGTGCACGTGACGGCGGTGGATGGAGCGAACCCCTTTGGCTACATCGCCGCCGCGGTGGAGGGCGTCATGGGCCTGGCGCGCTCGGCGGGGCTGAAGGTCCCCGGCAACCCCCAGGTGATGCCGGTGGAGTAGCCGCACCGCCGGCCTCCGCATATAGAAGGGGCCCTCGCGCGGGAGCCAGGCACGCATGAATGGATTGAAGCTGACGGCGGCGGCGGTCGCGGTGGTGGCCGGACTGGCGGTGGCCGTGGTGCCGTGGGTGCTGCCCACGGGCCCCAGCGCCGGGCTGGACGCGGCTCAGTTCCTGGAGTCCGGCAGCCTCTTCTGGGGCGCCGGGGTGGTGTTCGCGGGCGGCCTGCTCACCGCGCTGACGCCGTGCGTGTATCCGCTCATCCCCATCACCGTGTCGGTGTTCGGCGCGCGCAAGGCGGAGGGGCGCGGCCGCTCACTGGCGCTGACGTCGTCGTACATCGTGGGCATGGGCGTGGTGTTCAGCGCGCTGGGCATCCTGGCGGCGAAGACGGGACAGGCCTTCGGCTCCATGCTGGGCAGCCCCGTGGTGGTGACGGTGCTGGCGCTGTTCCTGCTGCTGCTGGCGTCGTCCATGTTCGGCGCGTTCGAGCTGGCGCTGCCGTCGTCGCTGCAGACGAAGCTGACGGGCGTGGGCGGCTCCGGCGTCGCGGGCGCGTTCCTGATGGGCAGCGTGTCCGGGTTCCTCGCGGCGCCGTGCACCGGGCCGGTGCTCACGGGGCTGCTGGCCTTCGTGGCGAAGTCCGCCGACGTGACGCTGGGCGCGACGCTGCTGTTCATCTACGCGCTGGGCATCGGCGTGCCGTTCTTCCTCATCGGCGTCTTCACGGTGCGGCTGCCGCGCGGCGGCGTGTGGATGGAGTGGGTGAAGAGCGTGCTGGGCATCATGCTGGTGGCGCTCGCGTTCTCGTACCTGAAGGACGCCTTCCCCTGGGCGCGCGACACGGTGAAGGTGCTGGGCAACGAGGTGGGGCAGGTGCCCGGGGCGCTCATCGCCGCGGTGCTGACGGCCGCGGGCGTGCTCGCGGGCGCGGTGCACCGCTCGTTCAAGGAAGGCGCGCGAGACTTCGGCTTCAAGGCGCTGGGCGTGGTGCTGGTGGTGGGCGCGCTGGTGGTGCGCGGCGGCGCGCTGGACGCGAAGCCCACGGGCGCGCTGTGGGTGCGCCTGGGCCTCGCACAGCCCCCGCGCGCGCCGGCCTGGCAGTGGCACCACGTGATGCCGCCGAAGACGGCCACGTTCGATGCCCGGCAGTTCGACCAGGTGCTCGCGAGCGCGAAGGCCGAAGGGCGCCCGGTGCTCATCGACTTCTTCGCGGACTGGTGCGCGGCCTGCAAGGAGTTGGACCGGGAGACCTACCCGTCCCAGGAGGTCATCACCCAGGCGGAGTCCGGGCGCTTCCTCACCATCAAGATCGACGCGACCCACAGCGAGGACAATCTCGACGCGCTGATGGAGAAGCTGGGCGTGGAGGGGCTGCCCACCGTGGCCTTCGTGAACCCGGACGGCACGGTGCTGACGAAGCCGCGCGTGACGGGCTTCCTGGAGCCCGTGCCCTTCGCGGCGGAGATGCGCAAGGTCGTGCAGTAGGCCTGTGCTAGGGAGGACGAATGCTCGAACGGATCTACATCGACAACTTCCGGTGCTTCGTCAACTTCGAGTGGAAGCCTGCGCGATTGGCTCTGCTGCTCGGTGAGAACGGGTCGGGCAAGACGTCGAGCATCGAGGTGCTCTGGGGGATCCGCTCGTTGATTGTCGGGGAGCTGGAGGCGCGCCGGGTCTTCCCCAGCAGTTCCCGGACCCGGTGGACCTCCAGGGCATTGCAGCGCGTGGAGCTGGATGTTCGGCTTCCCGAGGGGCTCTATTCCTATGCGCTGCTCGTAGAGCACGACGAGGATGATCCTGCCCAGAGCCGCATCAAGCACGAAGAACTCCAGTTGGATCAGGAGCTCCTCGTGGGATTTACCAATGGCGAACTGCACCTGTTCTTCGACGACGGGATGCCCGGGCCATCCATCGCGACGCGCGCCAGTCGTTCCGGATTGGGCGCGGTCGCTCCAGGACACAACTTCCGGAAGATTGGTGCGTTCAAGAAATGGCTTGAGGAAGAGGTCTGGTACTTCAAGCCAGACCCGCGAGCCATGTCGGGACGCACCGATGATCCAAGCGATGTCCTCGACGTCAACCTCCGCAATTTCGCGTCGTGGTACCCGACGGTGATTACTCGGGACCTTGATGCCGCCATCCAGACCCAGCGTTCGCTTCGAGAGGTTTTCCGCGGCTTCGACTCACTTGCCGTCGATAAGTCGCGTCCCCAGCTCCAGGCCCGGTTCTCTTCAGGACGGAAGGGTGCGCCCTATTCAGTGGACTTCTTGGAGTTGTCGGACGGTCAGCGGGCCTTGATTGCGCTCTATCTGATTCGTCACGCCGTCCTCAAACCGGGGCGGCTGATTATCTTCGACGAGCCCGATAACTACGTCGCCTTGAAGGAGATCCAGCCCTGGCTCCTGGAGGTGAGTGAGACCGCCCTGGACCGCGATGGTCCCCAGGTGTGGTTCGTGAGCCATCACCCCGAGATCCTGAACCAGCTCGCGCCGTCCCATGGAACGCGGTTCTTCCGCGAAGAAGAGGGCCCCTCTCGCATCGAGCGCTTCAAGGGGATGCCGGAGTTGAGCGCGGCCGAGGTTGTGGCCCGCGGACTGGAGGGCGTGGTTGGTGAGTAACGGCTCCCGGTATGTCGTCCTCTGCGAGGACCTTCAGTCGAGCGTCTTCATCTCCCGGGCACTGAAGCAACTGGGCGTCAAGCAGCACCAGATTCGGATCGAGCCGTTGCCGTCCTCCACCGAAGGAGGGGCCGGAGAGCAGTACGTGCGCAAGCACACGCCCGCGCAGGTCAAAGCGCATCGGAGCCTTCAAGCCCGTGTACGCACGGCGTTGATCATCCACATTGATGCGGATCCCGCCAACTCCGTTCAGGATCGGCGACAGCAACTCGACGCGGCGCTCAAGGAGCAGGGGCAATCACCTGTGACCGCTTCGGAGCGCATCGCCCGCCTTGTCCCCAAGCGGAACATCGAGACGTGGATCCATTTCTATCTGGACGGACCGCCGGTGGATGAAGCCCAGGCGTACGCGAAGTACACGGGGAACGAGCGAGCCTGTGCCCCTGCGGCGGAGTCTTTCGCGCAGGATGCCGCAGGAAACGTCCAGCCCCCGCAGGCGCCAGGTTCCCTCCTGTTGGGGCTCGATGAGTTCCGGCGCGTTCTGTAGCGCTCCGGTCACCGCTCCCTAGAGGTAGTCCACCCAGCCCAGCCGTCCGCGGCTGCCCAGCACGCGTTCAATCATCACCTCGTGCAGCGCGAGCAGCGGCTCCGCCACCGCTTCGCCCTCCAGCCTCGCGAGCGCGCCGGCCATCGCCTCCAGCGTGGACATCCCCTCCGGGTGCGGCGGCTTGCGCAGCCGTCGCGTGTCCGGCGCGGGGGGCGGCAGCCTCATGCCCGGCAGCCGCCGCAGGCCAGGGACGCGCTGCACCATGCGCCGCGCCTGCGCCCAGCTCCCGTCAATGACGACGAGCCGCTGGGGCAGCGGGCCCTCCGCCTCCGGCGCATCGGGGAAGAGCAGCCACGTGTCCAACCCGTCCTCCAGCACCGACGCGTCGAAGGGCTCACCGGGCGCGCCGTAGGACACGATGCGGCAGCGGGGCAGGGCCAGCGCCGCGATGCGCGCGGTGTTGGTGCTCTTCTGCGCCTCCTTGTTGTGCCGGATGATGAGCAGCTCCGTGCGCGTGGGCACGACGGGCACCTGGGCGCACAGACACCACGCGGTGGGCAGGTAGCACCGCTCACAGCGACCCGCGAGGTCGTCCGGGGTGCGCGACCTCATTTCGCCGTGCGGTAGCGCTCCATCAGGGCCCGCGCCTCCCGCAGCTTCTCCTCGACGAAGCGGTCATCCGCGTCCGGTTCGTACTCCGCGTCCGGCGGATCCAACTGGAAGAGGGCGGACAGGCTCGCGGGCGCGACCTCCAGCCACTCCGAGGTGCGGTGCAGGGCGGCCTGCCGGCGTCCGGCGAAGGTCTCCGGCCCGTCCTCCGGGCCACAGCGACAGATGCGCGCCGAGTCCCCCGACACGTCCACGTAGAGGCCCAGCACCTCCGCGTCCACCTCCGCGGCCAGCGCGCACGTGGCCTCGCTGATGTAGGCGGCCATGGCCTGCGCCGCGGACCGCTCCGTCAGCGAACGCACCAGGTACACCTGCCACCCGGCCTCCGTGAGCGCCCCGGCCTCCGTCAGCGGGGCCAGCTCCGCCGGAGGCGCCTGGATGCGCGACAGCAGCCGGCGCACGGGGACCTCCAGCCGCTCGAGCCGGGCGTTCGACGCGGGGCAGAAGAAGACCACGCGGTACTCTCGGCTGTCGGCGGCGGTTTCCATGGGCATACGGCGGTGCCCAAGAGGACCAAAGGACTCCCCAGGCACGCAAGCGGAGTTTCAGCCCCGGACGCTTCCGGGGACGGGGAATCCTGGATCCGGGAATCCCGGCGCGGCGCGATACGCGCGAAAAACCCCGGGGCCCCCAGTGCCTTGGGGCATGCTGGACGGTGTGTTCACGCGCCGAGCGGGGCGCGAAACACCCGGAGGCCCCCCACACCCCTGGACAGGCATTGAACCCGGAAACTCCCGGATGTCTGTCTATTCGCTGCAATGAATTGGCGTCTGCTTGAAGTGTTCCAACGGCACTGCCAGACGTGGGGCCCGGTGAAGCGTCCTGGCGCTTGTCGCATCCGTGAGCAAAAAAGAATCCGACCCTTGGCGTTCTCTGAGGGAAGGGAGGCGGTCGCATGGTGCCAGGGAGGGAGGAGTCCCCTGTCCGGGAAGGCTCCGGAGGGGAATTCGCCGCGTTCGCGATCCGCCATCAGCCGGTGCTGGTCGCCATCGCGCGCAACGTCTGTGGCCGGGGTGCCAGTGATTGCGACGACCTGGTGCAGGACGTGCTGCTCCGGGCGTTGTTGCAATGGGAGCGGCTCAAACGATGGCCGGAGCCGGCGCGCCGCGCGTGGCTGGTGCGCGTGCTGCACAACCGCTTCCTGGACCAGTGCCGTCGCCAGGGCGCGGAGACGGACCGGAGGGTGGATCTACACAACGTGCACATGCTCTTCGAGGATCCGGAGGACTCGCCGGAGCCCGAGCAGTGGGAGTGCGTCACGGAGGACGAGTTGCGCCAGGCGGTGGCCCGGCTCAACGAGAAGCTGCGCCAGGCGTTCGAGCTGCATGCGCGAGGCCTGCGCCATGCGGAGATCGCCCGGCGGATGAACACCCCCAGCGCGGGAACGGTGGGCACGTGGCTCTTCCACGCCCGCCGCCGCTTGAAGGCCATGCTCCACGACACCGCGGAACGCCGCCGCCAGGAGAGGGAACGATGAGCCCCGCGTGTGAAGACCTGCGGCCCTTGCTGGACGGGGAGCTGCCCGACGAGGACCAGCGCCGGATCCGCGCCCACCTGGCCGGCTGCGAGGCGTGCGCCACGCGCTTCCATGACCTGCTGCAACTGGAGGTGCTCGCGCGGCTGGCGCTGGAGGACGCGGAGGAGAGCGCGCGCTGGGTGTCCGCGCGTCAGGCCCGCGAGCGACTGCCGGGGGCCTGGAACGAGGACGTGCCGGCGAACTGGCCCGCGGAGGCCCCCATCGTCGCCGCGCCACCTCCACCGCCCGAACACCAGGAGGGGCGCTCCTGGCACCACGGCGCGCGCCGCTACCGTCGCCGCTGCCCGGGCTGCGCGTCCTGTTGCCCCTGGTACGCGGAGGGTGAAGCGGTGGAGGCCGTCCGAGCACCCCGCTGGCCCTGCCCGCGCGCCGGACGCTCCGGTGCGGCCGTGCTGCGCCCCCGTCCGCGCCGCTGACCCGGGCCGGAAGTAACCCCGCCTGCCGCGCTCCCGACATCGAGCAGGACCCAGGGAGCAGGCGGGCGGGCAAGGCCCGCATGTCCCTGGCGCGACCCGGCCAAGGATTCATCCCGTTCGCGTTCGAGAGGGACGGGAGGCGGGAGCCCGACCACGGGCTGGGACACGCGATGGATCTCTGGTGCAAGAAGCTCTACCGGTTCGTGGATGGCGAGCTGGAGTCGGGTGACGAGGAGCGCTTCCGGCTCCACCTGGCCCTCTGCCGCGCCTGCTCCAGCGGACTGCATGACGCCATGCAACTGGAGATGCTCAGCGTCCAGGCCCTCTATGGGGCGGTGCCGCACAACGATGCCCCCGCCCCACCGAGCGAGTCCCGGAGCGGGGCGCGCTTCGCGTGGCTCCGCGGCTGGCGGGGCCAGGCGCTGGGGGCCGTGCTGGCCATGGGGTTGGGGGCGCTCGTGGCGTCCCTGCCCACGGTGAGCTTCCAGTCGGTGGACGCGTGGCGGGCTGGCGCGGCGGTGCGGGGCCTGGAGGCCCGGATCGCCTATCCCGCAGCGGACCGGTACCACCCCTATGTCCCCGCCAGGACGGGGACCCCGGACGAGGGGGCCGAGGGGGCCCTCCAGGCCGGGACCCGGGTGCCGCTGCGGACGTTGGCGGAGCTGGAGGAGCGCGGGGACCTGCACGGCATCGCGGCCGCCTACCTCGTGCATGGCGAGCTGCGTCAGGCCGCGGACTTCCTGTCACGCAGTGCGCCGTCCGTGGATCGCGACAGCGACCGGGCGGTGGTGGCGATGGCGGAGGGGGACCTGCCCGGTGCGCTGATCCTGGTGGACAGCGTGCTGCGTCAAGCACCGGACCATCCCCAGGCCCTGTGGAACCGGGCGCTGGTGCTCCGGGCGCTGGGCCTCCCACGCGAGGCGGCGGAGGCCTTTGAAGCGGTGGCCCGGCGGGGGGAGCCGGGGTGGAGCGAAGAGGCCGGAATTCGGGCCCGCGCGCTGCGGATGAGCGGAATCCGCTGAATTGCGACAAGGAGGATCCAAGGATTCTTCCGGTCCGCGTCTATTTATCGAAGCGCGCAGGAAACACCGCACCCCGGGGGGACGCGATGTACCGCATGGATGCGTGGAGCCAGGGGCATGGCGCGATGTGGGCGCCCGGCACCAGTGGGGGCGCGGAGGTGCGCACGGGGCCCGAGGTCCGGGATTTGAAGGGTTCCTGGGGCGCCGATGAGGGGGATGCGGAAGGGGCCTCCCGGCTGAGCGGCGAGGGGTTCGACTTCGACTTCGAGGAAAGCGACCTGGATGGGGTCGCCAGCTACTGACGTCAAGGCGCGCGCGGCGGGATGTCCGCGCTCCACGGCAGCCTTCGGGGGAAGGCCGCCCACTTCCAAGGGATCCACCAGCCAGTATGTCCTGGGTGGATCCGGGTGTTCCGGACCGGGGGGGACGGGACCCGGGAAGTGCGTGGGAGCGAGGACATCCAGGCAGGTGAGCAGGCGGGATGCGCCCCAGGTTCTCCGCTCCCGGAGCCTCCACGGTTCCGGGAGCGGGGGACTTCGGATGGGCGTTAGGCTGCCGGCCTCCCTCGCGACCTGGAGTTCCCGACATGAAGTGCTGGAGTGTGGCGACCCTGCCCATCCTGGGGTGTCTGGTGGCCTGCGCCACCGCCCCTGTCCGTGACACCCCGCAGCAAGCCTCCACCGCCGCACTCGTGCAGCCGCCCTCGCGGGAAGTGGCCCTGCGCGGGGGCTGGCTGAAGGACCGACACGCGCTGCTGCTCGACATGATGCGCCGTCACGGCGTGGGCATGTGGGTCGTCATCAACGAGGAGTTCCACGATGATCCGCTGACGGGGTGGATTGCCCCGCCGCTGCCCTATGTGGGCAACCGCGACGTGTTCGTCTTCGTGGACGCGGGGGACGAGGGCCTGAAGAAGGTCGCGCTGACGGGCTACGCCACGGAGGCGGTGACGCGGTTCTTCGAAGCCCCCGCGGAGGGACGCAAGCCGGAGGAGGTGCTCGCGGAGCTGGAGGCGCGCTACCACCCGCGCGCCATCGCGCTGGGTATCGGCGGCAAGCGCGGGGTGACGCGCAGCCTGACGCATGACAGCTACCGGTGGCTGGTGGAGGCGCTGGGTCCCCAGGCCGAAGCGCGCTTCGTGAGCGCGGCGCCGCTCATCGAGGAGTACCTGGACACGCGGCTGCCCGGAGAGTTCGCGCCGTACCGGGACCTCGTGGTGCTGACGGAGTCGCTGGTGAAGCGCGCGCTCTCCAACGAGGTGGTGGTGCCCGGGAAGACGACGGTGGGCGACGTGCGCCGCTGGCTGTACGACGCGCTGTGGGAGGCGCGCGTGACGACGTGGTTCCAGCCCGACATGCGCGTGCAGCGTCAGGGCATGAAGGACGGCTTCTCTCGCGGGTTCCTGGCGGTGGCGGACGAGGCCATCGTCATCCAGCGCGGCGACCTGCTGCACGTGGACTTCGGCGTCACGTCCCTGGGGCTGAGCACGGACTGGCAGAAGATGGCCTACGTGCTGCGGGACGGGGAGAAGGACGTTCCGGAGGGACTGAAGCGCGCGCTGGCGAACACGCAGGCGCTGCAGGACGCGATGATGCTGCGCGCGTCGCGGCCCGGTCGCTCCTCCGCGGACGTCTACGACGCGACGATGGCGGAGATGAAGGAGAAGGGCATCGAGGCCAAGGTGTACAGCCACCCGCTGGGCGCGCAGGGCCATGGGCTGGGGGCCTCCATCGACTTCCGCGCGGCCTCGCGCAAGGACGCGCCGCGGCTCTTGCGCAAGGGCTCCTACCTCGCCGTCGAACTCAACACCGTCACCCCCGTGCCAGAGTGGGATGGGCAGCGGGTGGCGGTGATGCAGGAAGATCCGGCGTACCTGACGGACGAAGGCTGGAAGTTCTTCGTGCCCCGGCAGGACGCCTTCTATCTGATCCACTGAAGCCACGAAGGGAGCGGACGTGATGCGCGTGACAACCAGGTGGAGGGGCCGGGCGCGACTCGCGCTGGCACTCCTCGGCGGTGTGGCGGGGGGCTCGGGTTGCTCCGCCCCTGTCGGGGATGAAGGCTCACGCGAGGCGCCCGCGGTCCAGGCGCGTCCCCTCGTCGCGGAGGCCACGCTCCGGCCGCCGCGCGCGGTGGACGGGCTGTTGAGCCTGCTCGACCAGACGGCCTCGGTGGTGGAGGGGGACGTCATCGACCTGCGCTCCGAGTCCTCACCGCGCACGGGCCCCTGGACGGTGGTGACGCTGGGGAACGTGCGGGCGCACCTGGGCGAGGCGCCCCGGGAGCTGCGGCTCAAGCAGGCCGGGGGGCTGCTGCCGGATGGACGGCAGCTCGTCGTCAGCCACGTGCCCCGCTTCGTCCTGGGCGCGCGCTATGTGGTGTTCCTGCGCAATACCGCATGGAGCCTGTCGCCGGTGCTCGACGGGCACGCCTTCCGCGTGGAGTCGGTGGGAGGCCGGGAGGTGCTCGTGGGGCCCGAGGGTGGGCTCGTGGCCGGTCTGGGTTCAGCGGGCGTGCGGTGGACGGCGCCGGTGTTCGAGACCGTGGCGTTGCAGGGAGGCCGTCCGGCCCTGCGCGCGGGCGTGGAGGGGGCAAGGCTTCCGGACGCGCTGGGACGTGAGGCGTTCGTGGCGCTGCTCCAGAACCACCTGCGCGCGCGCGGGCTCAGCGTGACGGGAGCGTTCCGCGAGGAGCCGGTCGCCACCGCGTCCTCGCTGTCCGTGCCGGTGACGCCCGCGTCGCTCCAGGCACCCACGACGGGCGTTGTTCCCTCCCAGCCCGAGCGGGACCTCCCGCCCGGCCAGCCGTGATGAGGTTCGCCATGAGGACAACGAGGATCGCGGGCTTCGTCGCGGTGCTGGCGCTGGGCAGCGTGGAGGCGGGGGCCGCCGCATGGGACACGTGCAACGGCTCGCCGGTGAAGTGGTACAGCGGGCCGGCCGTGTATCGAAACCGGTGCAGCATCCCGGACTCCGGCAACGTCAACACGGCGTACTGGAACGGGCTGCGGCAGTGGGACGACCTGTCGCGCATCGTGAGCGCCTACAACGTGAACCCGGTGACGGACTGCGCGTTGGACCACAGCGACGGCCAGAATGAGCTTGGCCTGTGCGACCGGGCGGCGCTCGATGGGAACAATGGCGTGACGTACTCCACGGTGGGCGTGTGCTTCATCGGGAGCAACGGCATCGACGAGGCGGACGTCTGCATCGCCAGCGACCTGGACTTCACGCCGCGCAACGGGAACGCGTTCGGCACGTCGGGCCGGAGCACGTTCGTGCACGAGGTGGGGCACTTCTTCGGCTTCAAGCACGAGGGCGGACACAGCATCCTGCGCACGTCGCCGCCGCACCTGGTGACGGGAGGCTATGAGGCGTCCACGCTGTGGCCCACGAACGCGCAGGGCATGCGCGACCTGTATGGCTACACCCAGACGAAGCCCAACCTGGTGCCGGCCGCGATGGGCGTGGTGGGGGACGTGGCGCAGACGTTGGACGCGGCGGGCTCGCGGGCCGTGTGTCGAGGCACGTCCACGAGCGTGAAGTTCTACGTGGGCAACCTGGGCAACGCCGCGGTCGCGTCGTACTCGATGCGCGTGCGGCTGAGCCCGACGGCGCCACCGCAGGGCTACAGCGAGTCGACGAACGTCGTGGCGACCTTCGGCCACTCGCTCGGGGCCTTCTCGGAGGGCATGTATTCGCTGCCCTTCGTGGTGCCCCCAGGCCTGCCCTTCAACACGTACTACGTCTACCTGGACCTGGATCCCCAGGGCGTGGTGGGCGAATTGCGCGAGAACGACAACACCACCGTCAGCGCGATGCTCCTGCGGGTGGAGTGCTGAGCGTGCGGTCGGTGGCCCTGATGGCGCTGCTGTTCGTCGGGGCCTGCGCCAAGCCGAAGGAGGAACGGGCGCGCCCGCCGGACGTGCCCGTGTCTCCTTTGACGTCCGCGGCCTTGAAGGCGCCTGAACGTCCGCAGCCCCCGGGGGCGGTGGTGGTGCGGACGGACGCGGGCACCTTCGAGGCTCCCTCCGTGCGGCTCATGGCCACCTTCACCGAAGGGGAGGGGCCTCCCACGCTGGAGGTCGCCTTGAGCGCGCAGTCACAAGGCGGAGCTCAGTGGGCGGTCCTCGCTCCGGTGGAGCCCGCGTTCCCGAAGACGAAGCATGCGACGGCGCGGCTCACCCGGATGCCACTTCGGGTCGGGCTGGCGTCGGCGGAGCTGCGCGGGCCGTCGGGTCCTCCGACGCTCGCGAACGAGGGGACATTGGAGTTGAGCGTCACCGGACGCGAGGTGCACGGCACGGTGCGAACGCAGGACGCGAGCTTGTCCGCCACGTTCCAGGGCCCCCTGTCCGTGGAGTGCATGGTCCCCGCTGCCTGGCTGAGCGGGCCGGACCGCCCGGCGTCACCGGGGACGCCCGTGCCGGTGGCTCCGTCATCCGAACTCGGCTCGACCGTGGTGCTCGACGAGGCCTGGACGACAGCGCAGTGCCGTGCCCTGAAGGAGCAGTTCCGGTAAGCGCGCTTCACTCAGCATCCGCGACAGCGCGCCTTTTCACTCCGCCCCGCTGAGCACGCGTCACTCCGCGTCCGCCATCCCGCGCCCGTTCACGTCCGCCCATCCGAGCCCGAAGCGCGCCAGGTACTTCCGCAGTCGGTCCGCATCGTTGACGCTCTTCTTCTGCGCTCGCGACTGGGCGAACAGGGTCCGCCCCGCGTCCGACAGCGAGCGAGCGGAGCGACACACGCCCACGACATCCGCGAGCTGCACGCGGTCGAACCTGTCCAGCTCCGCCGCGCGAGCCGGCCCCAGCACCTGCGCCAGCACGTCGTCATGAGCTGACGCCGCCGCGCCCGCGGGGCGCCACTGGGTACGCAGCCGCTCCAGCTCTTCGTCCACCACCTCGCGCGTCATCCGTCCTCCGGCCGCCAGCGTGGACATGCGCAGCACGGCCGCGTTGAGGTCGCGGAAGTTGCCGTTCCACCGGGCCTCGGGAGACGTGGCGAAGCGCAGGAAGTGCTCCTGCGCCTCCTTGCTCATCGTCACCCGGGTGCCCAACGCCTGCGACGCTTGATCCAACTCGAACTGCAGGTTGGGCGCGATGTCCTCCGGGCGCTCGCGCAGCGCGGGCAGCCGGAAGGTCCACAGGTTGATGCGCGCGAGCAGGTCCTCACGGAAGCGCCCCCGCTCCACGTCGAGCTGGAGGTCGCGGTTGGTGCCGGCGATGAGCTGGAAGTCGCTCTCCGCCTCCTTGTCCGCGCCCACTGGCAGGAACCGCTTGTCCTCCAGCGCGCGCAGCAGCATGGCCTGCTCGTCCGCGCCCAGCTCCCCAATCTCATCCAGGAACAGCACGCCCCCGTTCGCCTGCCGCATCAGTCCGGGCCGGTCACCCACCGCTCCGGTGAAGGACCCCTTCACGTGGCCGAAGAGGGTGGACATGGCGCCGTCGCCGCGCAGCGTGGCGCAGTTGAGGTCCACGAACGGGCCCACCACCTGGTTGCGCGACTTCTTCAGCGCATAGATGCGCTTTGCGAGCTGCGACTTGCCCGCGCCCGTGGGCCCCGTGAGCAGGAGCGGCGCGCGGGACTGCACGGCCACCTGCTCGATGCGCTCGATGAGCCGGTTGAAGGCCGCGTTGTGCGTGTCGATGCCGGACTTGAGGAAGGACAGGCCCTCGCGCTGCTGTTGTCGGAAGCGCGCCGCCAGCGTGTCGTAGTTCGACAGGTCCAGGTCGATGAGGGTGTGCGTCCCCGAAGCCGACCGCGAGCCTGCGTTTCCCGGCGACGTCTGCACCAGCCGGCCCGGAATCAACCGGCTCTCCACCAGCAGGAACATGCAGATCTGCGCGATGTGCGTGCCCGTGGTGATGTGCACCAGGTAGTCCTCTTCCTCCGGATGGAAGGGGTGGGCGCGCACGTGGTCCAACAGCGCGCCATACGTCTCCTCCAGATTCCAGGGGTCGCGGATGTCCAGGGACGTCAGGCGCACCTGCGTCTCCGGTGACACCTGCGCGATGTCCTCCTGGATGACCTTGGCCAGCGAGGTGACGCGGGGCGGATGCAGCAGCTCCAGCCGGTGCACCACCAGGTCCTCCTGCTGGCACAGCGCCACCGTGGGGCGCCACCGCGTCCAGCGCTGCGTCCCGGTGCCCGTGTCGAGCGTCGTTCCCAGCATCCCGATGACGACCGTCCGCCGCGCCTTGGTCTTTTGAGCCATCAGGATAGGTATTTATCCCATGGGATAGGGAATTCCAGCCCCGCGCGGGGGCTCCCTCGGAAGCGGCGTTGGCACGGCGGCTGCTCTAGCTCCCCCACGTGACCGGGACACAGCGCCCGGGTCGAACGACCGAAGAAGGGTGAAGGCCATGGACCGCGAGAAGACGAACTACGAAGTGCTGTCGGACGATGCGGGTCGCCCCATCAAGGCGTGGACGGTGGGGGTGCCGTTCGAGGACGAGGCGAAGGAGCAGCTGCGCAACCTCCGAGGCCTGCCGTTCATCCACAAGTGGGTCGCGGTGATGCCGGACGTGCACCGCGGTTACGGCGCGACGGTGGGGAGCGTGGTGCCCACGGTGGGCGCGGTGGTGCCGGCGGCGGTGGGCGTGGACATCGGATGCGGGATGATCGCCGTGCGCACGACGCTGCGCGCGGATCAGCTGCCGGACTCGCTGCGCGGGGTTCGCTCGGCCATCGAGGCGGCGGTGCCCCACGGCCGTACGGACAACGGTGGCCGTAACGACCGCGGCGCCTGGAAGCACTCGCCCGAGACGCATACGGCCGCGTGGGCGTCGCTCGTGAGCGGGTACGAGCAGATCGTCGCGAAGCACAAGCACATCGGCCGTGGGCCGCAGCTGGGCCACCTGGGAACGCTGGGGACCGGGAACCACTTCATCGAGATGTGCGTCGATGAGGCGGATGGCGTGTGGCTGATGCTGCACTCCGGGTCTCGCGGGGTGGGGAACCGCATCGGGAGCTACTTCATCGAGCTGGCGAAGGAGGACATGAGCCGCTTCCACATCCACCTGCCGGACGCGGACCTGGCGTACCTGCCGGAGGGGACGGAGCACTTCGATGACTACGTGTTCGCGGTGAGCTGGGCGCAGGACTTCGCGGCGATGAACCGCGAGCTCATGCTGCGCTCCACGGTGGAGGCCCTGAAGGCGAGCGGAGAGCTGCCTCCGTTCGAACTGGCCGAGTCGGCGGTGAACTGCCACCACAACTACATCTCGCGTGAGCACCACTTCGGGAAGAACTGCTTCGTGACCCGCAAGGGCGCGGTGCGGGCGCGCGAAGGGGACATGGGAATCATCCCCGGCAGCATGGGTGCGCGTTCGTACATCGTCCGTGGGAAGGGGAACGCGGACGCCTTCCATTCGTGCAGCCACGGCGCGGGCCGCGTGATGTCGCGCGCCGCGGCGAAGAAGCGCTTCACGTTGGAGGACCACGCGCTGGCGACGGCGGGGGTGGAGTGCCGCAAGGACGCGGACGTCATCGACGAGACGCCGGCCGCGTACAAGCCCATCGATGCCGTGATGGCGGCGCAGGCGGACCTGGTGGAGGTCGTCCACACGCTCAAGCAGGTGGTGTGCGTGAAGGGATAGCCGGAGCAGAGGCCGTTCCCACCCGCCGTCCAGCCGAGGTGCACATGCCGGGATGAAGCCACCGAGGCGCCCGTTCCCCCCAGGAGGTCCGCAAGGGCCGTTAAGGGTGGGGGAACGGGCGCCGCTATTTTTATCAGGGATGGGATGCTGCATCCGTCCGCGAGCGCCGAAGGAGCACGACACATGGTCCGCATCGATGGTTCACAGGGGGAGGGGGGCGGTCAGGTGCTGCGCACCGCGCTGGCGCTGTCGCTGGTGACAGGGACGCCCTTCGAGATGGTCAACGTGCGCGCCGGTCGCGCCAAGCCGGGCCTGCTGCGCCAGCACCTCACCGCGCTCAAGGCCGCGGAGACCGTGGGCGCCGCGGACGTGACGGGCGCGGAGCTGGGCTCCAAGCAGCTCTCCTTCCACCCGCGCGCGCTGTCGGCGGGCAACTACCACTTCGCGGTGGGCACGGCGGGCAGCGCGACGCTGGTGCTCCAGACGGTGCTGCCCGCGCTGCTGCACGCGGAAGGGCCCTCCACGCTGATGTTGGAAGGCGGGACGCACAACCCGGCGGCGCCGCCGTTCGACTTCCTGGAGAAGACGTACCTGCCGCTGCTCAACCGCATGGGGCCGCGCGTGGACGTGAAGCTGGAGCGCCCGGGCTTCTACCCGGCGGGCGGCGGGAAGTTCCGCGTGGACGTGCAGCCCGCGAAGCTGCAGCCGCTGCACCTGATGGAGCGGGGGCGGGTGCTGCGGCGCGAGGCGGTGGCCCAGGTGGCGGCCATCCCCTTCGACGTGGCCCGCCGCGAGTTGGTGGCCGTGTCCGCCGTGCTGGGCCTGCGGCCGGATCAGCAGCGGGGCGAAGACCTCAAGCGCGCCTTCGGGCCGGGCAACGTGCTGCGCGTGGAGGTGGAGAGCGAGCACGTGACGGAGGTGTTCACCGGCTTCGGCGAGCGCGGCAAGCGCGCGGAGGCCGTGGGCGAGGAGGTCGCTGGCAAGGTGAAGCGCTACCTGGACGCGAACGTCCCGGTGGGCGAACACCTGTGTGATCAGCTCCTCCTGCTGCTCGCCCTGGCGAAGGGCGGCAGCTTCCGCACGCTGGCGCTGGACGGCCATGCGCTCACGCAGCGCGAGACGATGGCGCACTTCCTGGACGTGAAGGTGGACGTCCGCGAGGTGGAGCGCGACGTGGCCGAAGTCACCGTACGCGCCTGAGGAGGGCAGGGCCTCGTCCGGCTGGATGCCCGACGGACGGACGAGGCGCCCTCCCAGCGGGGGACAACCTGTGGCGTTACCTCGAATCCTTCCTACGTTCCAATGCGTGGGGGAGGATGCACGCGTGGCCGAAGTCCCCGAGGTCGAGATCATCGTCCGCGACTTGAAACAGGCCGTGGTGGGCCGCCGCTTCGTGGATGCGCAGGTGCTGGTGCCGACGGCGGTGCGCTTCGCTTCGCCCGAGGACTTCATCCAGAAGCTGCGCGGGCGGCGGGTGCTCGCGGCGGACCGCCGGGCCAAGTTCATGCTCCTGACGCTGGATGAAGGGCAGACGCTCGCGCTGCACTTCATGCTCTGGGGAGAGCTGGCCCTGCGGCCTGTGGGCAGTGAACGTCCTCCGGCCACGCTCGTCGTCCTCACGCTGGAAGGCGATGACGAGCTGCAGTTCTCCGACACGCTGGGCTACGCGCGCGTGGCGCTGGGCCCCACGCAGTGGCTCGCGGCGCAGTTGAAGCTGGAGGAGCTGGGGCCGGAGGCGCTGGACGACACCTTCACGCCGGAGCTGCTGGCCCGGTTGCTCCGCCGTCGGCGCAGCCCGCTCAAGACGGTGCTCCTGAACCAGCGCGTGCTCGCGGGGCTGGGCAACCGCGACGCGGACGAGAGCCTGTGGGCCTCGGGCATCGACCCCCGGCGCCTGGCGTCCTCGCTGTCGCCGTCCGAAATCATCCGGTTGCACCGGGGCATCCGCGACGTGCTGGAGGAGGGGCTGCGCCTGCGCGGCACGCAGCGCGACCTGTTCGGCGTGAAGGGCAAGGCGCTGCACCGGCGCAACATCTTCGGCAAACCGGGAGCGCCGTGTCCGCGCTGCACCACGCCCGTGTCGCACCAGCGCGTCGGCGGCCGCAACACGCACTGGTGTGCGCAGTGCCAGCCCGCGGACGGGCCCGCGCCGGAAGCCCCCGCGCAGACCTCGCTGCTCTGAAGAGAGGGGCGCTCCCGGGGGCGGACCCCACGACCCGCGCGCATCCACCCCGTACGTGCGAGCCCCGTGAGGCGCTGGTATGAACGGGCCCGTGTCCGACGGTTCCGCCGCCCCGCCCCTGCCCCTCGACGACGCGCTCGTGCGCGCGAGCGAGGAACACCAGCTCCCCAGCTACTACCAGTCCAGCGTGCGCCCGCTCCTGCGCGACCCGGAAGGGCGCTGGCCTTCGTGCTGCGGCGGAGGCTGCGAGCCCTGCGCGCAGACGCTCATCCGCGTCGCCCTGCGCGCGCTCGAGTTGATGGGCACGCCGCGCCAGAGCCCTCCGCCCGAATAATCAGAACAGCCGCGTGCCCAGGCCCACGCGCGCGTTGAAGCCCAGGCGCGTGTGGCCCGCGCCCTCGCGCTCCTGGAACGTCTCCAGGCCCATCTGTCCCGCGGCGAGCAGCGACAGCCCACTGCCCAGGTAGACCTCCACGCCCAGCCCGCCCAGGGCCTGGAAGCGGCGCTGCTTGTCGCCGGAGAGCCCCAGGTCGATGGGCAGATCCACCAGCCCCAGCAGCGCCACGGTGTCACCCAGCCGGTAGCTGGCGACGAGCCCCGGGAGGATGCGCACCAGCACGCCGGAGAAGTTGTCCTCGTCCATGTACGTGGCGCCCGAGTTGAGCACCAGGCCCAGCCCCAGCGAAGGCGCGAGCTGCAGCGCACCCCGCCGCAGCACCTCCTTGCGGCCCAGCACCTCCAGCGACGCGCTCAGCTTGAACCAGTCGAAGCGTCCGCGCGCCTCCATCTCGAAGCCGCCAATGCCCTGACGGAACCCGAGCCCCACCTCCGGAGCGCCCGTGTAGCCATAGAGCGCGGTGCCGCCCGGGGGCAGCATCACCGGCGCCACCACCGCGCCCAGCGGGTCTTCACCCGAGGACGAAAAGCCCGCCTCCTGGGCGGAGGACACGGCGGGCACGACGAGGAAGGTCAGCAGCAGGACGAGGCGCGTCATGGGCGCGCACCCTACCGTGGGCTTGCTCGATGGCCAAAACCGAACGATTCCAAGGACTTGGGGGTGGGTTGTGCATTTCCTACTGTTCCCTGGAAGAATGGGGAATCCATGGTTGCCCATCTCCACGTCGCCCCTCCCTCACCCTCCTCCACGCCCGCGGGAGGTCATGACGCACTCGACCTGGCGGGTGAGGCCGGAGGCTGCGTGCTGCTGGTGGGCGACGCGTCGCGGCCGGCGGTGACCGAGGCGTTGGTGGCGGAGGGCTTCGAGCCCGTGCGCGTGGACGGGATGCGCGAGGCCCTGGCGCGGCTCGCGTCTTCGGAGGAGCTGCCCCGGCTGGTGGTCATCGACGCGGAGCTGCCGGACGGGGACGGCTTCAGCCTCTGCGGCCTGCTCCGGGCGGACGCGAAGGCCGCGCACCTTCCCGTGTTGCTGATGGCACGGCACCAGGAGGAGTTCCACCGCGACCTCGCCGCGGGCGTGGGCGCGGATGAATACCTGGTGGAGCCGGTGGACCCCCGGGACGTGGCGGTGCTCGCGCGGCTCAAGGCGGGCCGGCGCGGCGCGGAGGACGTCTACGACGCGCACACCGGTCAGTTGCCGCTGGTGCACCTGGTGCGCGCGCTCCTGTCCGGGGTTCGTTCGGGGCGGGTCATCCTCAGCGAGGACACGGGCTCCTTCACCTTCCGCCATGGCCTCATGGTGGACGCGACCTTCCACGGCGAGCGCGGCAGCCTCGCGTTCCGGCGCCTGCTGTGTTTCGCCACGGGCGGCTACACGGTGACGTTCGGTCCGGAGCTGCACCGGGGCACCTTCTCCATGGACCGCCCGTACCTGTGCGAGCAGGTGGTGCCGGGCCTGGAGCGCTTCGAGGCGCTGCGCGTCCGGGGCCTGCCCCTGGCGGCGCGGCTCACGGTGGACTTCAACCGGCTGGCGCGCGAGCTGCCCACGCTGCCCGAGGACGTGGAGCAGGTGGTGCGCCTCTTCGACGGGCGGCGCACCGTGCGCGCGATGCTGCTGGAGTGCCGCTTCCCGGAGGCGCTGGCGTACGAGGCGGCGACCCGGCTGTTCATGCTGGGCGTGCTGGTGCCCGCCATCCTGGTGGAGGAGCGCGAGCGTGCCCGGGCGTTCGCAGGCCCGCCGCGCCTGTTCGAACCGGCCCCGACGCCCGACTCCCCCGACTCCGATGACGCGTCGTGAGGGTTTGACTCAGGCGGCCTGAACGGGGCACAAGGCCGGGGACGTGGGCCCTGGGCCCCATCCTCCCCGAGCCGAAGCCGCCGCCATGTCCGGTCACAACCGATGGTCGAAGATCAAGCGCCAGAAGGCCGCCATGGGCGCGACCAAGGGCAAGCTCTACTCCAAGCTCATCAAGGAGCTGACCGTCGCCGCACGGCTGGGCGGAGGTGACCCTTCGGGCAACGCCCGGCTGCGCGTCGCCATGGGCCTGGCGCGCGAGGCGAACATCCCCCGCGACTCCATCGACCGGGCCATCAAGAAGGGCACGGGCGAGCTGGCGGGCGAGTCCTACGAAGAGGTGACGTACGAGGGCTACGGCCCCGGCGGCGTCGCGCTCATCATCGAGTGCCTCACCGACAACCGGAACCGCTCCGCCAGCGACGTGCGCAACCTCCTGAGCAACTACGGCGGAAACATGGGCGCCGAGGGCGCGGTGGGCTGGATGTTCCACAAGAAGGGCGTCATCGTGGTGAAGCCCGGCCCCACCGAGGACCAGGTGATGGAGCAGGCGCTGGAGGCGGGCGCGGAGGACATCGTCGACCAGGGGCCGGACGGCTTCGAGGTGCGCACCGTGCCGGCGGACCTGCACGCGGTGGGCTCGAAGCTGGAGGCCGCGGGGCTCCCCGTGGGCGAGCAGAAGTGGACCTTCGTGCCGCAGAACACCGTGAAGGTGGAAGGCGACAACGCGAAGCGCCTGTTGAAGCTGATGGACGCGCTCGATGAAAACGACGACGTGCAACACGTGCACGCCAACTTCGAGATCGACGAATCCCTGATGGAGTCGCTGTCCGCGTGAGCCCCTTCCAGGGCGCGTGGGAAAGGAACGGGCCGGTGCGCGTGCTCGGCGTGGACCCTGGCAGCCGCTTCATGGGCTTCGGGGTGGTGGAGGAGAAGAAGGGCAAGCTCGTGCACCTGGGCCATGGCGTCATCAAGGTGCCGGAGTCCGCGCCCCTGGCCGAGCGCCTGAAGGACCTGCACGCCGCGCTGTGCGCCGCGCTCGCGCGTTACAAGCCGGAGGCGGTGGCGGTGGAGGGCCTCTTCACGTTCCGCAACGCGCGCAGCGCCCTGGTGCTGGGCCACGCGCGCGGTGTGGCGCTGCTCGCGGCGGCGCAGGCCGGGCTGCCCGTGCACGAGTACGCCCCCGCGAGCGTGAAGAAGTCCGTGGGCGCGAGCGGCGCGGGCGGCAAGGACGCGGTGGCGCGCATGGTGCGCACGCTGCTCGGCGTGGACGAAGCGACGCTGGAGCGCGCGGATGCCAGCGACGCGCTCGCCGTCGCGCTGTGTCACCTCAACCATTCCCGCGTGGGCATGCCCCGCGCGAGCGCCCCCGCGAACGGCAAGCGCAAGGGGGCCGCGTCGGTGCTCGCGGACCGGCTGTCGTCCGCGTACAAGCGCCCGGAGGCCCGATGATCGCCCGCTTGCGTGGCACGCTGTTGGAGAAGGGTGCCGAGGACGCCGTCATCGACGTGCAAGGCGTGGGCTACCGGGTGAACCTCTCCACCATCAGCCTGGGCAAGCTGCCCGCGGATGGCCAGCCGGTGGACGTGCGCATCCGCACCGTGGTGCGCGAGGACGCCTTCGAGCTGTTCGGCTTCCTCTCCGTCCCGGAGGAGGAGCTGTTCCTGCTGCTCAACAGCGTGTCCCGCATCGGCCCGCGCATGGCCCTGGGCGTGCTGTCCGGCATGGAGGTGCCGGAGCTCATCGCGGCGCTCGCGCGCGGCGAGGTGGCCCGGCTCGCCAAGATTCACGGCGTGGGCAAGAAGACCGCCGAGCGGCTCGTCCTGGAGCTCAAGGACAAGGTGAAGAACATCCACACCGAGGCCGTGGCGCGCGGCACCGCGCCCGTGGCGCCCACGACGTCCGGCACCAAGTCCGACCTCATCTCCGCCCTGCTCAACCTGGGCTACAAGCAGCCCCAGGCGGAGAAGGCCGCGGACGTGGCCAGCGAACGGCTGGGCCCGGATGCCACCTTCCAGGCGCTCTTCCGCGACGCCCTCAAGGTCCTGCGCTCCGGCCCCTGAACACCGCCTCCTCCCGGAGGGCGAGACGCAGTGCTTCCGGGGACACGAAGTCCTCGGAAAATCCGCGCAACTCTATTTCCAGGATGAAGCTGGAGAAGTCGTCCGCTGAACGGGCCCGGGGTTCATTCGGCGTCAGAAGCGGACCCGCAGCGCCCCCTGCAAGACAACCCTGAGTGATTGCAGGCTGCTGCGCGCTGGCTGATTCCGCTGAAAACACCAATTTCCAGCATGGGCGGGTGGTCCGCAGCGGACCGCACCGTCCAGAGGAGGCATGTGTCATGGCGACATGGCGTGGCGTCCCGGTGCTCGTGGTGCTGCTCTCCGTCGGAGTGGGGGTGGGGCTGTCTCTTATCCACATCT
>NZ_RAWG01000140.1 GCF_003611735.1 Corallococcus sicarius
GCGCGCTCGGGGCAGGGGTGGGGGCCGCCTCGCGGGGCGGCGCGACTCAGGCGTTCGGTGCCTCGCGCAGCTCCTCACACAGCGATGCCACGTCCCGGAGCGTGGTGAACAGGTCCACCATGGACAGCTCCACGCCCAGCTCCTTCTCGATGCGGTTGGCCAGGACCGTGGCCATCAGCGAGTTGCCGCCAAGCTCCAGGAAGTGGTCCTCCGGGTGCACCACCTCCACGCCCAGCAGCTCCCGCCACCAGCCGGCCAGCTTCCGCTCCATGTCCGTGAAGGACGCGTCGTCGTGGGTGCCCTCGATCAATTCCATCCCTCCGCTCAGGCGGGCTTCAGCCGGTCCCGCAGCAGGTACTTGCGCACCTTGCCGGTGGCCGTCTTGGGCATCTCATCGATGATGTCCAGGCGGTCCGGCCAGTACTGGTTGGACATGCCCTGCTGCTTGAGGTGGTCGCGCAGCTCGGTGAGCGTCGGGGGCGCTTCGCCCTCGCGCACCACCACCACCGCGCACACCCGCTCGCCGCCAATCTTGTCGTCCGAATGCGCGACGACGGCGACCTCCTTCACCTTCGGGTGCGAGTACAGCGCGGACTCCACCTCCACCACGGGGATCTTGTACCCGTACCGGAAGATGACGTCCTTGAGCCGCCCGACGATGCGGATGCCGCCCCGGCCGTCGTCGCGCGCCAGGTCGCCCGTGTCGAACCAGCCGTCCGCGTCCACCGCCGCCGTGTAGACGTCCTCGCGCTTGAAGTAGCCCAGGCACTGGCTGGCGCCCCGCACCAACAGCCGCCCCGTCCCGTCCGGGTAGGGCGTGCCGTCCTCCGCGATGGCCGGGACGATCTTCGTCTCCATCCACGCCACCGCCTGCCCGTCGCTCTGGCTGGGCCAGTCCGGCGGGTCGTCATGGCGGGTGATGGTGACCGCGCCGTTCTCCGTCATGCCCCACAGCGTGTGCAGCCGCACGCCGAACACCTCGCGCACCGCCGCGATGAGGTGCGGCGGCACGGGGATGGACCCCGTGGCGATCTGCCGCAGTGTGGACGTGTTGCGCTGGCGCTTCTTCTGCAACGCGATGAGGTTCATCAGGTACGTGGGGATGCCATACGTGAACGTGACGCCGTGCTCCTCGAAGAGCTGGAGCGTCAGCTCCGGGTCGCCCACGTCCATGTAGACGGCCGTGGCCCCCAGCAGCATGGGCATCAGGTACGAATACGTGAAGCCCGTGGACGCCGTCAGCAGCGACGGCAGCGCCACCACGTCCGTGCCATCGATGGCCAGCGTGTCGCACAGCGCGCGCGTGATGCCGTAGTTGGTGTTGTGGGAATGCACCACGCCCTTGGGCTCTCCCGTCGTGCCGGACGTATAGAGGATGTTGCACACGTCATCCGGCCCCGCGGGCGCCACGCCCGCGAGCGACGCCTCCTCCTCCCACCTGCGCTCGATGAAGTGGCGCTCGAAGTCCCGCTCGCCCGCCTGGAGGTCGTCGTTGCTGCCCAGCAGCACCCGGTGGCGCAAGGACGGCAGCGCCGCCGCCATCTCCCGCGCCATGTCCCGGTGCGAGTGCCCCGACCAGGTCGTGGGCCCCACGTACACCGCCGCCTCCGTGCGCCCCAGGATGAACTCCACCTCCCGCCGCCGGTAGTCCGGAGGAATGGGCGCGATGACCGCCCCCAGCCGCGCGCAGGCCAACGCCAGCGCCGTGAAGTGCCAGCCATTGGGCAATTGCACCGCGACGATGTCCTCGCGACCCACCCCCAGCTCCCGCAACGCCAACGCGAACCGCTCCATGTACCGCGCCAGCTCCGCGTAGGTCAGACGCGTGACGTCCTTGGAAAAATACCGTGCGGCAATGATTGCAATCTTTTCCGGATGCGCCTCGACGCAACGACGCAGATCGTCAACCACGGTGGTGTCGCGCCACCAACCCTTGCTCCGGTACTCCGAACCCTTCACCAACGCCGTTGCGTTATGGAAGCGCTGCCCCATCTGAAGGTCTCCTCCGGTTGACGTGACGTCTGGGAATGCCAAGCGTGATGCGCGCGCAACGCCGCGAGATTGCCGGGCTAGGCGGTTTTTTCTTGTACATCCACAACTCAGGAAAATCCGCGTTGACGGCACATGATGCGGTTTCCTAGGGTGTCTAACAACAGCCGGAAAACGGGGCTGGCGCCAGCGAAGCAACGGGCATGACTCTCTCGGCGAATCCATCCACACCCGGGCCTGCGCATGACGCGCGGACGCCTGATGAACCCACGGCCGCCAGTGGCTCCGTGGCGCCTGTCCGCTCGTCGGACGGGAGCGCGGGCGCTGCGTCGGACGCGGGGTTCGCGCTCTTGCCCCGGCGCGCGCGGCGCATCCGGCAGACCATCCTGCGGCTGGCGGCGACGCCGGCGGGCTGTCACCTGGGCGGCTCGCTGTCGATGGTGGAGATCTTGGTGGCGCTCTTGGGGCGGGTGATGCGCGTGGATCCGCGCGCGCCCCGGGCGCCGGAGCGCGACCACCTCATCCTGTCCAAGGGGCACGCGGCGGCGGGGCTCTACGCGGCGCTGGCGGAGTTCGGCTTCGTGGACGTGGAGGCGCTGGTGCGCGGGTACAACGCGGACGGCAGCATCTTCACCGGCCACGTGAACGCAGCGGTGCCGGGCGTGGAGTTCGCCACCGGCAGCCTGGGCCATGGCCTGGGGCTGGGCGTGGGGCTGTCATTGGGCCACCGGCTGCGCGGGGAGCCCAACCGCACCTTCGTCGTCTGCGGCGACGGGGAGATGGGCGAGGGCTCCAACTGGGAAGCGCTCCAGGTGGCGTCCCACCGCAAGCTCACCGCGCTGACGCTGATCATCGACCGCAACGGCGGCCAGAACGACGGGCCCACCGAAGCCATCCTGTCGCAGGACGCGCTGGTGCAAAGGCTGGACGCGTTCGGCTTCCAGGCCCTGGAAGTGGATGGCCACGACCTGACAGCGCTGTGCGCGGCGCTGGAGGCGCCCGTCGTGGGCGAGCGTCCGCGCGCCATCGTCGCCCGGACGCTCAAGGGCGCGGGCGTGCCGATGCTCAAGGGCAAGGGGCCGCACTATGCGGTGTTCTCCCAGGAGCACCTGCGCCGCGCGCTCGCCTCGCTGGGGGAGGACGGCTCATGAGCGCCTCTGTCGTGCCTCCGGGGACGCCGGGCCCGGACTTGGCGCTCGCGCCGGAGGCGTGGCTTGCGGCACACCCCGCGCTGTCGTCGCGGCTGGTGTTCCGGCACGCGGCGGCGCGGTTCGCGGAGGAGGATGCTCGCGTCGTCTTCCTGGAGGCGGACCTGGGCGGCGGGGGCGACCCGTTCGAGTCGCGCCACCCCCAGCGCTACTTCAACCTGGGCATCTGCGAGGCCACCATGCTGGACATGGCGTGTGGCCTGGCGCACGTGGGCCACACCGTCATCGCGCACAGCTTCGCGGCGTTCGGCGTGATGCGCGCGTGCGAACAGGTGCGGCTGAACATGGCCTATGCGCGCGCCAACGTGAAGCTGGTGTGCGACTACGGCGGCGTGGCGGGCGCGTTCTTTGGCCCCACGCACCACGCCATTGAAGACCTGGCCGTGCTGCGCGCGATGCCCAACCTCACGGTGGTGTCGCCCGCGGACGGCCTGGAGACGGTGCACGCCACCCGCGCGATGCTCGCGTACGACGGGCCGGTGTACCTGCGGCTGGGCCGCAACCGCGTCACCCGCCTGGACGGTCCGCGTCCGCCCTTCGAATTGGGCCGCGCCGCGCTCCTGCGCGAGGGCGACGACGTGGGGCTCCTCGCGCACGGTGAGGTGGGCGTGTCGGTGGCGCTGGAGGCCGCGCGGCTCTTGGAGGCGCAGGGGCTGTCCGCGCGCGTGCTCAACGTGCACACGCTGAAGCCGCTGGACGAGGAGGCGGTGCGCGAGACGGCGTCGCGCACGCGGCTGCTCGTGACGGTGGAGGAACACAACGTGCTCGGCGGACTGGGCAGCGCGGTCTGCGAGACGGTGTGCGCGCTGGACCTGAACCGGCGCGTGCTCCGCGTGGGGTTGCAGGATCGGTATGACGCGGTGGCGGGCTCGCACGAGGCGCTCCTGCGGGGCCATGGGCTGGAGGGCGGGCTGGTGGCCGAGCGAATCCTTGGAGTGCTCCCAAGAACCGCAGTGTTTGCCGTGGGATCCGAAGCGAGGAGGGACTGACATGTTGGCCCAGAACCACACGAACCCGACGACGGATGCCGTGGTCGCGAACCAGTGTCCGCTGTGCTCGCAGCAGGTGACGGCCGCGAACCGCATGGTGGGGGAGGTCCTCTCCTGTGAGGGCTGCTCCGCCGAACTGGAGGTCGTGGGCGTGAACCCCCTTCGCCTGGAGGAGGCCCCCGAGGTCGAGGAAGACTGGGGGGAGTAGCCCCAGGCCATGCGCAAGGTCGACCTCGTCTATACGCGCGTGCGCACCGAGGAGAAGCTCCTCCTCGAAGCGCTGCGCAGGCGCGACTGCGCCGTCACCATGGTGTCCGATTCCGGGAGGGTGCTGTCGATGGACCGACAGCCCGCTTCCGAGTCGGACACCGTGCTGATGCGCAGCATGTCCTTCACGCGCGCGCGCTACCTGGCCACGTTCCTGGAGATGAAGGGGCTGCGCGTGCTCAACAGCGCGCGGACCATCTCGCTCTGCGGCGACAAGGCCCTCACGTGCGCCGCGCTGGCCGCGAAGGGCGTGCCCATGCCGTGGTCGTTCGTGGCCTTCGACGAGGACGCGTGTCTGGAGGAGGTTGAGCGCCGGGGCTACCCCGTGGTCACCAAGCCCGTGCTGGGAAGCTGGGGGCGGATGGTGGCGAAGCTCGACTCGCGCAGCGCCGCGGAGGGCGTGCTGTCCACGCGCTTCGGCACCGGCGGCGCGCAGGACCACGTGGCGCTGGTGCAGGAGTACGTGGACAAGCCGGGCTATGACTTGCGCGTCTACGTCATCGGCCGGGCGGTGGGCGGCCTGCGCCGCCGCTCCGAGCACTGGATTACCAACACCGCGCGGGGCGCCGTACCGGAGCGCTACGAGGTGCCGGTGCTGCACGCGAAGCTGGCGGAGGCCGCGGCGGAGGCGGTGGGCGGGGACATGGTCGCGGTGGACCTGCTGGAGACGCGCGACGGCCACGTCTACGTCAATGAGATCAACCACTGCGTGGAGTTCGCGCGCAGCATCGAGGAGACCGGCGTGCCTCTGCCGGACCTCATCGCGGAGTACGTCGTCGGGAGCGCGCGATGAGCGTGCGCGTGGCGGTGCTGGGCGCGGCGGGCTACACCGGCGGCGAGGTGCTGCGCCTGCTCCTGGCGCACCCGGCCGTGGAGGTGGTGCAGGCCACGTCCACCCAGTTCGCCGGCAAGCGGCTGGACTTCCCGCACCCGCACCTGCGCGGATTGGGCACCCTGCGCTACACGCCGCACGACGCGCTGGAGGCGTGCGACGTGCTGGTGAGCTGCCTTCCCCCGGGAGAGTTGCTCCTGCGCTGGCCGAAGGTGGCCCGGCTGGCGGAGCGGGTGGTGGACCTGAGCGCGGACTTCCGCCTGGACGCGGCGGGGCACGCGCGCTGGTACGGCAAGCACCCGCGCCCGGAGGACGTGCCCACGTTCGTCTACGGCCTTCCGGAATGGATGGGGGACGCGCTCGCGGGCGCGCGCCACGTCGCGGTGCCCGGGTGCATGGCGCACGCGGGCCTGCTGGCGCTGCTACCCCTGGTGCACGCAGGCCTCGCGCGCACGGACGTGCTGGTGGTGGACGCGAAGACGGGCTCGTCCGGAGGCGGCTCGACACCCGACCGCTCCTCGCACCACCCGGAGCGCGCGAACGCGCTGCGCTGCTACAAGCCGGTGGGCCACCGCCACACGGGGGAGCTGGAGGGCATCGTCGAGCGCGTCACCGGCGCGAAGTCCTCCATCCACTTCAGCGCCACGGCGGTGCCGGGCGTGCGCGGCATCCTGGCCACTGTGCACGCCTTCGCGGCGCGGCCGGTGGACGAGGCGGAGGTGGTGCGCGCCATCGCCACGCGCTACCGCGAGAAGCCCTTCGTGCGGCTGCTGCGGCCCAATGCGTCCCTGTCACCGTTCCCGGAGCCCGGGCCGCTCTTGGGCACGAACCACTGTGAGCTGGCGGTGGACGTGGACGGGGAGCGGGGCCGCATCGTGGTGAATGCCGCCATCGACAACCTGGTGAAGGGCGCCGCCGGCACGGCGGTGCATGCGCTCAACCTGATGCTGGGCCGTCCGGAGACCGAAGGCCTGGGCTTCCGCGGTCTGCATCCGCTCTAGACAGCGTCGTCACAGCGTCGCGAGGAGTCTCACGCCATGAGCATCAAAGTGAAGGCGGACGTGTCCATCTCCCCCGGGGCGGCCTTCGCGGCCGCGGTGCAGCAGCACGGCACGCAGGCCCACGTGGACTACGACAACTCCATCGTGGACGCGTTCCCCGGCTTCAAGCGCCGGCCCCGCATCGCGGTGCGCGGCATGTTCAAGACCGCCAAGGCGGAGCGCGACCCGGTGCCCTTCTGGTACGAGACGCACCCGCAGACGAAGGCCGCGGGCCCGGTGGAGGACGTGGACCTGCGCCCCGAGGCGGGCTTCGAGTTCCACCAGGACACCCAGGCCCTCAAGCCCACGCGCGCGTGGATCCAGGTGCCGCGCAACCTGCTGGAGGATCCGCAGTCGCTGGCGCAGTTCATCGACTTCCGGCTGCTCGTGCGGCTGAACACGGCGGAGAACCAGGCGCTCTGCATCGGCAAGGGCGGGGAGGGCGTGCGGGGCCTCTTGCACACGCCGGGCATCGTGCGGCTGCCAGCGCAGAAGAACGCCGTCGCGTCGCTGCTCAACGCCTGCGCGCAGGTGGAGCAGATGGGCGGCTCCGCGGACGGCATCGTCATCAACTCGTTGGATTTCTACGCGCACCTCGTGGGCCAGTCCTCGCTGCTGTCGGACCTGGCGAGCATGGGCATCCGCCTGTGCCGCACGCGCATGGTGAACCCGGGCACCATCATCGTCGGGGACTTCACCGCCGCGGCGACGCTCTATGACAGCCAGCGCTCCGTCATCCGCTTCGCGGAGGCGCCCCCGGGCATCTTCCCGCGCGAGGGGCTGGCGGCGTACGGCGAGGTCTACACGACGCTCGCGGTGCACCTGCCCACCCACTTCTTCGTGGCGTCGCTGACCTGATGTCCGCCCCGCTCACGGTCCTCTACATCACCGGCTGGTGCCGCAGCGGCAGCACCATCCTGGGCAACGTGCTCAACGAGGTGCCGGGCTGCTTCCACGTGGGGGAGCTGAGCTTCCTGTGGAAGAACGCCTACGGGAACGGCTCCAATACGTTGTGCGGCTGCGGCCAGCAGCTGGTGGACTGCGGCATCTGGAAGACGGTGCTGACCTCCGACGTGCCGGCGGGGATGACGCCCCACGAGCACGCGGCGGCGGTGGTACAGCGGCAGCAGGCCGCCGTGCGCACCCGGCACACGCTGCGCGTGCTGGACGAGGCGGAAGGGTCCGAGGCGCTCCAGGCGCACGCGGACTTCCTCGCGCGCACGTACCGCGCCATCGCCCGGGCCACCGGGAGCACGGTGCTGGTGGACAGCGGCAAGTTCCCTTCCGAGGCGGCGCTGCTGCCGCGCGTGGAGGGCATCCGGCCGCTGTACCTGCACCTGGTGAGGGATCCTCGCGCGGTGACGCACTCGTGGACGAAGACGAAGCAGTACGTCGTCCCGATGTCCGCCGTGCGCAGCACCGCGTATTGGGTGGGCTTCAACGCCGCGTCGGAGGAGGTGACGCGCAGGTTCCCCGGCCAGTCGCTCTTCCTGCGCTACGAGGACTTCATCGCCGCGCCGGACCGCACCGTGGACACGGTGTTGGACCTGGTGGGCGTGCCGCGCGAGCACAACCCGGTAAAGGGCCGCACGGTGGTGCTGGGGAAGAACCACACCGTCACCGGCAACCCGGACCGCTTCCGCAGCGGGCCCACGCTCCTGCGCGGCGAGGACGACGCGTGGAAGGGGGAGCTGGCCTCCGGTGCGCGCGCGCTCACCGTAGCGCTCGCGTGGCCCCTGATGGCGAAGTACGGGTACTTCAGCGGCACGCTGCCTTCCCCGGCGGTGGGGACTTCAGCGGCCACGGACTCCAACTCCAGGAGGGACGCCAGTGGAACTGGGACTCGCCCATAAGGTCGCGCTCGTCGCCGGAGGCTCCAGTGGATTGGGGCTCGCGGTGGCGGAGGAGCTGGCGAAGGAGGGCGCGCACGTGGCCATTGGCGCGCGCGACGCGGACCGGCTGGCTCAGGCGGAGGCCCGCCTGAAGGCCGTGGCCCGGGGTGGCCGCGTGATGGCGACGAACGTGGACGTGAAGGACGACGTCAGCGTCCGGCGCTGGGTGGAGGACGTGGCCGCCAGGATGGGCGCGCTGCACGTCGTCGTCACCAACAGCGGCGGGCCGCCTCCGGGGCCGCCCTCCAGCTTCGGCGTGGACGCGTACCGGAGCGCGGCGGACGCGGTGCTCCTGCCGCCCATCTCGCTGGCGCTCGCGGCGCTGCCGCATTTGAAGAAGGCAGGGTGGGGACGGCTGTTGTTCATCACCTCGGAGACGGTGCACCGGCCGGTGGCCCGCTTCGCGCTGTCTGGCTTTTCGCGCATGGGCATCATCGGCTTCTCCGCCGCGCTGGTGCAGGAATTGGGCGACGTCGGCATCACCGTCAACGTGCTGGCGCCGGGCTACATGCGCACGCCCCCGGTGGAACGCACGGCAGCGGGGAAGGCGGGCGACGTGGAGGCGGGGCTTCGCGCCATGGGCGCGCACATCCCGCTCAAGCGCGTGGGGCTGCCGGAGGAGTTCGCCGCGGCGGCGGTGTTCCTCGCCAGCGAGCGGGCGTCGTTCATCACCGGCACGGTGCAGCTGGTGGATGGTGGCGCGAGCGTCATCGGATGAGTGTCGGGGCCCCCGCTGCGTCTGCGTTACGTCCGCTCGTCGTGAAGATTGGCGGCGCGGCGGGCGTGGACCTGGAGAACGTCTGCGCGGACGTGGCGGAGCTCGTCCAGCGGGGGGAGCGCGTCATCGTCGTCAACGGCGGCTCGGACGCCGGGGAGCGGCTGCTGGGCGCGCTGGGCATGGAGCGGCCGGAGGTGACGACCGCGAACGGCAACGTCGTGCGCCTCACCTACGCGCCCACACTGCGCGCGCTCACCATGGCGTGGGTGGGTGAGGTGAACAAGGCCGTCGTCCTCGCGCTGCTGGCGAAAGGGGTCACCGCGCTGGGGCTGTGTGGCGCGGACGGGCGTGTGCTCACCGCGCGCCGGAGGCCGCCCCTCAAGTTGCAGACAGGGGACGGGCGGATGCGCATCGACCGGGAGCACCTGGCGGGCGAGGTGTCCGAGGTGAACACGGCGCTCCTGGGCACGCTCCTGGAGGGCGGCTACGTGCCCGTCGTGTGTCCTCCGGCGGTGACGCAAGAGGGCGTGCTGGTGAACGTGGACGCGGACGCCGTGGCGTCGGCCCTCGCGGCGGCGGTGGGGGCCCGGGCGCTGGTCATCCTCTCCAACGTGCCGGGGCTGCTGGCGGACCCGAAGGACCCCGCCACGCTTGTGCGCGCGAGCGATGACGTGCAGGGCTGCATGGCGCTGGCGGGCGGTCGCATGCGTTACAAGCTGGAGGCCGTGCGCCGGGCGCTGGAGGGCGGGGTGCCCACGGCGTACGTGAGCGCGTCGCGCGTGGCGCGGCCGGTGTTCTCCGCGCTGGAGGAGGCGGGCGGCACGAAGTTCACCCTTCGCGAGAGGACCGGGGCGGATGCGGGCGCGTGAGCCGGGCGTCGACTTGTTGCGGTGGATGGTGGAGCAGTACAGCCCCAGCCATCAGGAGGCGTCCTTCGCTGGAGCGCTCGTGGAGCGGCTGGGCACGCGCGGCTGGCGCGCCCACACCGACGAGGTGGGCAACGCCGTCGCCCGCTACGGGGACGGGGACACCGTCATCGCATTCCTGGGCCACATCGACACCGTGCCCGGAGAGGTGCCCGTGCGGCTGGAGGGGCAGAAGCTCTACGGCCGGGGCGCGGTGGACGCGAAGGGCCCGCTGTGCGCGTTCATCGAAGCGGTGGAGCTGCTGGACGACGCCGAGCGCGCCGGGAAGCAGTTCCTGCTCCTGGGCTGCGTGGAGGAGGAGGTGGCCGTCACGCGCGGTGCCCTGCACGTGCGCGAGCGGTATGCGCCGGACTTCGTCATCAACGGCGAGCCCAGCGGCGCGCACGCGGTGACGATTGGCTACAAGGGCCTCTTGCGCCTGGACCTGGAGCACCGCGCCAGTCGCCGTCACACCGCGAGCCGCGACTACCGCGCCGCCGCCGAGCACGTCATCGACGCGTGGAACGCCCTCAAGCGACTGTGTGACGACTGGAACCGCGAGCGCACGTCCCTGTTTGAACAGAACCTGCCGTCGCTCAATGCCTTTCAGACGGGCGCCACGGAGACGGAGGAGTGGGCCACCGCCGCGGTGAGCATCCGCACCGGCCCGTCCACCGACACGCAGGCGCTGCTCGCGGCGCTGGGCAGCGTGCCCACGGTGACGGTGCGCACGGTGGCCCAGAAGCACGCCGTGTCCACGAACGGCAATGACGCGCTCTCCCGCGTCTTCAAGCAGGCCATCCGCGAACGCGGCGTGAAGCCCACGCTGCGGCTGAAGACAGGCACGTCCGACTGGAACACCGTGGCCTCCGCGTGGAGCGTGCCCACCGTGGCCTACGGCCCTGGCGACGCGGCGTTGGACCACACGCCCCACGAGCACATCGACCTGGCGGAGTACGAGGAGGGCGTCGCCGTGCTCGCGCGCGTGCTGGCGCTGCTGCCGGTGAAGACGCCCTCCCAGCCGGATGCACGCCCAGATTGAGGGAGGGCAAGCAGTTACGGGGGGATGGGCGGCCAGCAGCCTTCCTCAAGGCCGATTCCGTGGCGCCGCGTCCAGGTGGAGTCCTTTGCTCACATGCCGCCTTCAGTGCGGTGGCATACGCCGCTCGGTGCCACTTCAAGTGGAAGAGAGACTTTACTCACGAGCGGCCCGGTGCCTTGAGCTTGCCCCCGAAACGTGTCGAACAGGAGAGTGCCATGCGAGAGCGTTTGCTCATCCGTGCAGTGGTCAGGCTCTTGACGCCTGACGAGGGCGGCACCCAGGGGCCGCTGGGAAAAGAATTCAGGCCAACCTGGGACATTGGAAGCCGAACATCCGATGGTCAGATGGCATTGGATAGTGGTTCTGTCACATTGGATGGCACAGGACCGCTTGTGCCGGGACAGGAGAAGGAAGCAGTCATTGAGCCGCTTCTGTCTGAAGCTTGGCGGCACCTGGCTCAGGGTATGGAAATTCCGATGCATGCTGGGGCCCGAGTCATCGGGTCTGCTCGAGTATTGGAGATCATACGGATTTAGAGCCTATTCCGGTAGGAGCGAGTGGAACCAGGTGATGATGCCCAGTGCGAAGTGCAGTATCGCCACGTAGGTGTCCTCTCGCTTCTCCCAGCGCACCAGCAGGTGTCGACGCCGTGAGTTCTTCGGCCTGCGCTGTGAGCGTCGTCTCGGCGTCGAATCATCCTTGTCGCCGATGGTTGAGAGGCCCAACAGCAGGCGACGTATCAGGATGAGCCCTGGCGTGGCTTGAGGGGGAAATCCCCCGGTAGGGGTTACGAGCGCAGGACACAGCCCCGCCCGACTGCGTCCTCGACGGATGCAACTCCCGCCTGGACGGACGCAACTCCCGGCGTCAACCCTGGGGCAACCAGGCGACGAAACATCAGCGCCGCGCCGTTCTGCTCCGTCCCCCAGACGGGGCAGCGGCGCAGTGCGCCCGTAGCGGGGCCCCATGCCGCGGGTGTACCCCCTTCATGTCCGGGGGCTTGGGGGCAACCCCGCCTCGTCATGGGCCCGGCGCTACTCGTACCAGGTTGGCACGATGTGCTGGATCTCCGGCAGCGCCGCGAGCTGGCAGAGCTCGTTCCACGCGGTGTCCGTCAGCGCACCGTGGCGCGAGGTGCAGGCAGCCTCGTGGGTCGGGTAGAGGAACAGCGTCTGCGTGGCCGTGTCGCAGCCCGCCCGCCCGCGTGACGCCATGGCCGACACCGACGGGGCGATCCGCTTCACCTCGGCGTGCGCGGCGGGTGCGTCCTTCGGCATACAGAACTCGACCGCCCCGTCGTTCTGGCAGCCCGCCTCCCGCGTGAAGGCGAGCTTGTGCGTGGGGCAGCCGGCGGTGCCGCTCGCGGCTGCCGTGTCCGGAGATGCTCCCGGAGTCGCACCCGAGGGATTGCCGGTGCGATTCGTGCCGCAAGCCAGCAGCGCGAGCAGCGCCAGGGACGAGACCACCGACCCGCAGGGACGACGCACGATGACCCCCTTCCTTCGAGTGGACGGCCTCCCTCCTACCACGCCCGCTTTCTCTTCGCCCCGGCCGCCGTGACTGCCGTCCTGGGCTGTTCCCTGGTGCCTTCCGCCTTCGCGGCGTCCGGCGTGCAGGAGCAGGACACGCTGTGGCCTGGAGGGATGGCCTATGTCCTCTCGGGCTACTCGGCCCTCGAAAAAGCCCAGATCGAGCAGTCGATCCACTTCATGCGCCAGGCGACAGGCTTTCGCATTGTCCCCAGGACGGATCCGAAGAACTACCTGCGGATCTACAGCGGGAAAGGCTGCTCCTCCCAATCGATCATGCTGTACCCCCGGACGCATCCCGCCATGTCCATCGAAGGCCGACCGGCGTTCGACTGCAAGCCGAAGGAGCATGGGACCGATGCCAATGACAGGCAGGGGCTGGAGCGGCTGTGCCGCCATGGGGCGCGCGGCGCGCTGGCGCTGGAGCGTTTGTCACGAGCGGAGGATGGCCGCTTCGCTTGGCGCATGAAGCGCTCGCAGCCGGACGGCACGACGCACCTGCTCTTCACCGGGCTGGAACTTTTACGGCGTGTGGCGTCCCTGGTGCCTCCGCCTCGGGCAAACCTCACGAGGCGCTCGACGGCCGGCCCGGGGACCCGCGACGCTCACGGAGCTGCCGCGCTCCGGGCCTTCTCCAGGCCGTCGCGGCAGCCGATGTCCGTCTCCTGCAGACGCACGCAGTTGCCAAAGGCCGCTTCCGCCTCGCTGAAGCGGCGCAGCTCCAGCAGCACCGTGCCCTGGTCCCGCCAGGCGTCACACACCTCCGGAGTGAGCTGCGGGGCCTGGGAGAGCACCCCATCGAATTCCTTCCGGGCCTCCGCCGCCTTGCCCAGCTTCAGGAGGGTCCATCCCAGGTGGTAGCGCGCATGGATATCGTCCGGAGACACCTGCAGGGTCCGCTTGAAGCTCTCCAGCGCCTGCGCGTGGGCGCCCTCCTCCAAGTAGGCCATTCCCAGGTTTCGCTGCGCCTCAAGGTGGTACGGGTTGTACCGCAGCGCACGCAGGAGGCGCTGCTTCGCCTTCGCGGTGTCTCCCTGCCGGAGCGCGACGAGGCCCCAGTTGGCCCACGCGTCGTCCGTGCGCTCCGGCGAGAACTCCAGCGCCATGGCGCAATGGAACTCCGCTTGTTGCAGGTTCCCTTCCGTGAGCGACCCGGCGCACAGCGCTTCGTAGTCGGCCCTGGGACAGGCCAGGACCGGGGGACTCCGTGCGCAGCCGGCAAGGAGCAAGGCGCACGACAGCGCGAGACGGGTCCATTGAGGAGACATGGCGCCCGAACCGTAGCCGGAGCATCGGACCGATAGACACCCTTTGAGCTGTCCGGCTCGTGAGCGGACGGACACGCGCGCCCCTTCGAGAGGTCCGTCCCAAGGGGGAGGGCCCCTGCGGCACGTGAACGGATACACTGCTGCAGAGCCCGGCGCGGCAGAGCGCGGCGCTGAAGGGTGGGGGGCAGAGGGGTGGGGCCCTGACTGCCAGAGGTCTGGCTGCGGCGGCCCTCGTGCCGGTGCAAGAGGCGGCACGTCCAACAGCTGGGCAAGCGGATGGGCACACTCAGCGACCTGGGCCATCCGAATGATCAACACCTGGCCTGGGACGGCATCGACCTGGGATGCAAGCTGGGCGACCCGCGCGTCGACGTGAACGCCTGGCTCTGGAAGACCGTGGGGTACACGGGCCAGCTCCCGTCGGCCGCGGAGGCCGTCGCGAGCCGAGGACCGTGGGAGATGCTCAAGGGATGGGCGTGAGCGGCAGCACGACGAGCTCCTCGGGATATGGCTTCTCCCGGGCGATCCGCACATAGGACAGCCAGCGGCCATCGGGCGACGCCATGGTGGCGCGCACGTCATAGGCCTCGGACTCCAGGGACAGCTTCCAGCACATCCACGGGCGCACCGCCGTGCACAGCCACGGCGAGCGTTCGTTCTTCGAGACGTGCAGCAGGAACCTGCCCTCCCCCAGGGAGGCGGAGCCTCCGCCGGCCCGCGCCGCGCGCGCCAGCTCCTCCACGGTGGGGGCACGCGTGCGCACGGGGCCCGCGTCCTCGGGGACTTCGATGACCTTGAACTCCGGGGACAGGGCGCCTCGCGAGGTGTCCGCGAACAGCGAGGCCCGCGGCGACAGCGGCAGGACGTCGCGCACCTCCTCCGAAATGGGAATGGAGCGGCCTCCCACCGGGTAGCACGAGCCCGGGTCATCCTGCGACTTCAGGAGCAGGTCCTCTTGCGGGAACGGGCGGTCCTGCGCGTCGACCGCGGGGCCCCACTTGCGCACCGCCGGGTCGTAGCAGCGCATCTGGTTTGTCCCATCCTGCTGGGCCATGCACAGGGTGCCATCCCTCCAGTACAACTGAGGCTGGCGCTCCGGGGGGATGCGGGGAACGGACCGCACCGGGCCGATGACCTCCGCCTTGCCCTTCACCGCCCCGACGCGCAGCGGAAGCGGAAGCGTAGCGGCCTGGAGCCGCTGCTGGAGGGCGCGCATGCCGTAGCGCTCGGCGCAGACGCCGTCGGTCTTCAGCGAGACATGCAGCTCCGGGTGGGCCCCGTCCGCGAGCGCCCGCCGGGCGGAGATGGCCTCCAGCGCCGTGGCGAGACAGCCCATGCGGGAGACATGCCCGTCCTCATCCGGCTTCCTCCCGTACGACACGACGCGCGCGTCATCATTCAGCTTCACCAACCGCGCGAAGGCGTCCAGGGCATCGAGGGCGGGCGCGTCGTCGCGGGCGAGCAGCGCCTGGAGCCGGGTTTCGGTCTCCGGCGCCAGGCCCCAGCGCACCGCGCCGAACGCCCCCATGTTCGCGGTCAGCGTCAACGCCGGGAAGCCGGGCACGCCCTCGACCCACAGCGACAAGCGGCCCGGCTGGCAACGCACCTTCACATCGCCTTCCGATGACCGGCTGTCCCCGGTGACGGCGGAGGCGCGGCGAACGAATTTCAAGCCCCCGGGTGCGGTCAATTCCTGACGCAGTTTCACCCAGCCGCTGTGGCAGGCGTCCGCGGGGTCGTAGCAGCGCATCCGCTTGCCGGTGTCCTGCTGCACCACGCACAACCGTCCCTGGCGCCAGAACAGGTCCGAGTCCGCTGTCGAGTCCGACTCGGGCGGCTGGAGCTCGCCGATGGTTTCGGGATCGCCTGTCTTCAACGGCGGGCGGTCTCCCTCCAGGTCCGGAGCCAGGACGTCGCGGGGGGAGTCCGGTTCCGGGTCGTCGCCCGCGGCCAGGGCGACGCGATTCCGGGCGCGCTCGAACGCGGCGGCCAGCCCCGCGACGCTGTCCGCCTCCGGCAGGTTCGCGTCGCGAACGTACATGCGGGAGGGAACGCCCTTGCCGACCAGGAAGTCCCATTCCTCCAGCGCCCTGCGAGCCCCGGCGTCGTCGCGGACCAGCAGGGGCAGGAGGCGGGCTTCGCTGTCCCGGGACACCCGAAACTTCAAGGAGGCGGAGCTGACGCCGATACCGATGGGCTCCAGCGTCAGCGGGGGGGCCTCGGGCACGCCTTCCACGGACAGCTCCAGCCGCCGCGCCTGGCAGCGGACGCGGATGCGGGGGCGCGGGGGAGGCGGTGGCAGTTGGGTGCCAGGAGCGTCATCCACGATGCGAAAGCTGCGTTCGACGTGTGAGCCATCTGGCAGGGACAGCTTCTGGGTGATGACCGCCTCGGCGGGCCGGCAGAAGTCCGCAATGGCCTGCCTCACGTCCACGGATTGGAAGACCGTGATGTCGGGGGTCTTGCCCAGCCCCAGGTCGCAGGCAGCGGACCCGGTGAGCTTGTCAGGAAGCGTCTTCGCCTCCGCGAAGGTGCTGGGCTCGGCGGCGAGGACCACGCCTTGCGACGGCGCTTCCGCCGCGGAGTCCAGGGGCGCGGACAGGGTCAGCAAGAGCCCCAGACACCCCCCACGAACGGTATGAAAGTGCATGCGCCCCGGACCGTATCAGCAGGCCATCCTGTCGCATCGATGATCCAAGCGAGATAAACAGGCTAGGCTAGAAAATCCAGTTTAAACCTCCAGGGAGCCCTATGCATCGCAGAGCCCGTCCAGGGAGCTTCATCCAACGCCTCATCTCAACCCCCATGACGATGCTGTGGGGCCTCGTCGTCCTGACCGCCTGCGGAGGCATGGAGCCAGAGGGCTCCGGGAGCCCCGCCGACGTGGTCCAGGAAGCGCAGGCCCTTGCACCGGCCAACGTGCAGGCCTTCTACGCGGAGTCTCGCTGGGGGACCCGCTTCGGCGTCACGGGCCCCTACTACGGCCCCTTGGGCCACCGGGGGCTCGACCTCTACGCGAGCGCGGGCCAGGCCATCCCCGCGCTTCGCTCGGGCGTCGTCCGCCGCGTCCAGTACTCCTCCATCGTGGGACACACCATCGCCGTGGAGTCCGCGCCGGGCGACTTCTCCGGGTACGCCCACGTCATCCGGACTCGCTTCGCGGTGGGCGACTCCGTCCAACAGGGCGACATCATCGCGTACGTGGCGGGCTCTGGAGATGCCCATGGCTCGGCGTGGACCGGGCCCCATCTCCACATGACCCGCGGCACCACGAACAACTGCGCCTTCGGAGAGAACGTCAGCGACCCCGCGCCGCTCATCCGCAACGTGCTCGGCACCGGCAGCGGCGGAGGCACCGGCAGCGGCGGAGGTTCCGGGGGAATCCAGATCAGCATCGACGAAGGGAAGATCCTCCAGCGCGTGGCCCAGCGCGGCGGCTACACGGGCGCGGTGGACGGCGTGCCCGGGGTCAACACGTGGAAGGGCATCCAGACGGTCCTTGGCGGCAAGGGCTTCTACTCCGGCCCCATCGACGGCGTTCCGGGTGAGAACACCTGGAAGGGAATCCAGCGGCTCGCGCAGCTCGGCGGGTACACGGGCCCCGTGGATGGCTTCCCGGGGCAGTACACCTACGCGGGGCTCAACACCTGGCTGGGCCAGGACCCCGGGACGCCCCCCCCGTCCGGGATGAGCGGCGTGTATGGGATTGATGTCGGCACGACGCAGCGGGACCTGGACTTCAATGCCATCCGCAGCGCCGGCTACCAGTTCGCGATCGTCAAGGCCGGCGGTTCCAATGTGTCACCCCTCTACGTCGCGCCCTACTACGCCCAGCAGGTCGCGCGGGCCCGCGCGGCCGGACTCCTCGTGGGGCACTATTGGATGGCGGGCTCGTACAACCCCGCCGGTGACGCCCAGTACTTCGCGGACCACCTGTATGACCACCGCCCCGGCGACCTGCTCGTACTGGACAACGAGGCCATCGACGACGGCATCTTCTGGAACGACTCCATGACCGCGAGCTTCATGCAGGCGGTCAAGACGCGGCTGGGCAAGGCTCCCTTCCTGTACACGTACTCGAGCCTGCTCAAGGCCAACACGTGGCCCCAGACGCAGGCCGTGGGCTCGAAGCTCTGGATTGCCCACTACACGGGCACGCCGGGCAACCCGTCCGTGGGGACGGCCTGGCCCACGTGGGAGATCCACCAGTACACGTCGTCCGGTAACCAGAACGGGATTCCGCTCGACCTGAACGTCGCGAAGCTGTCCGCGTTCGCCGGACTGGCCCAGCCCCCGCTGGGCGCGACTCCGCCTCCGCCGACGGCCATCCCCGGCGGGAGTGCTGGCGGCGGAGGATCCCCCGTCATCACCGTCCAACAGGGGACCATTCTGCAGAAGCTGGCGCGCCGGGGCGGCTACACCGGCCCCCTCGATGGCGTTCCGGGGGCCCAGACCTGGACGGGCGTCCAGAAGGCCCTGCGTGAGCTGGGGTATTACGCGGGACCCGTTGACGGCGCCCCGGGCCTCAACACCTACAAGGGATTGCAGTTGCTGGCCCAGGACGGTGGCTACTCGGGCCCCATTGATGGCATCCCCGGGCCCAACACCTACAACGGCATCCAGGCGTACCTGGATGGGTCCTCCGGCCCCGTGCCGTCCGTCACCCAGGCCCAGGGCATGACGCTGCAACGGATTGCCAGCGCGGGCGGTTATACCGGCGCGGTGGATGGCGTCCCCGGCACGAACACGTGGAAGGGTGTCCAGCAGGTCCTCAGTGGATATGCCTATTCAGGGCCGGTGGATGGCGTCATGGGCAAACAGTCGTACGCAGCGCTCCAGCGCTTCGCCGCGAAGGGCGGCTACACGGGCCCCCTCGACGGAGTCCTGGGCACCCAGTCCTGGGTGGGCGTGCAGACCGTGCTGCGGGGCTTCGGCTACACGGGCCCCCTCGACGGAGTCATGGGCACCCAGTCGTACGCGGCGCTCCAGCGGGTGGCGCGCCTGGGCGGGTACATGGGCCCCTCCGATGGAGCGATGGGCGCGAACTCGTGGCGCGGCCTCCAGACCTTCCTGAGCGGCGCCGGGTACACGGGCCCCATCGACGGAGCCCCCGGAACGAACACCTACAAGGTGCTCCAATCCCTGGCGAACCGGGGCGGCTACGCCGGGCCCATTGACGGCATCCCTGGCCCCAATACGTACGCGGGCCTGGAGAACCTCCTGGACTGACGCCGAGCCCCCTGTCCCGCTTCTCCGGCGTCCCCGGGGAGGCGGGGCCTCTTCGTGTCCGCGTGCGATGGGGACCGCTTCAGCCGGGTGCTGGCGGATTCGCACGCCATTGCCCGACCATCAGGTCGAGGTGCGTCCCGAGGGGGGCCCCTGCTGCAGGTGAAGGTTGAAAGCCCACGGCGGCCACGTCTGGGTGGAGGACGCGCCCGGCGGTGGCGCGGCGTTCGTGGTGACGCTGCCGGTGGACGGGGTGTAGGCGGGATTCAGGGAACGAGCGGCGTTCCTCCACTCTCGGCGGGAAATCCGAGCCGGAGGGACTTCGTCTCCTCATGGGCCAGGTCCACCGGCACGCGCAGGACCGCCGGGCCGTACCAGCCGTCGACAACGAAGTGAGCCTCCCCGGGGTTTGTGGACACCCGAGATGAGGTGACCGAAGGATGCCCATGACGGAGGCCCTGCCTCCGCGCTCACCGCATCCACTGACGGTAGGGCACGCGCGGCAGCACCTGCTCCACCCGCGGTGGATACCGTCCACGACAGTGCCTTCGTCCAGGCTCCGTGTTCTTCGAACGACGCGAGCCCTGTCGCTGGTGGATGAAGACCTCGGCCCGGAGTGCCAGGGGGGCCCAGGGCGTCTCGAATTCAGGCTAACTGGGTGATGAGGGCCCATCGCTGCGCCTGCTCACTTTCGCCTGCCCTCATTCCACACCTTTCCAGGGAAGGCCCATGACCTTCGTGGCGATGCAGGTAACCCGGTTTCGTGTCACTTCAGGCGCGTGGCCGTGCCTCGCGATGCTGTTGTTTGGAGCGGGCTGTGGTGTGAGCGCGGAGCCTGGAGCGCCGGTACTCCAGGACCTGTCCCCGCCGCGAACGGTGACCGTGGAGCAGTCGCTGGAGAGCGGCAATGGCCTGTCGCTCAACGGGCTGTCCTTCAACGGCCTGTCGTTCAACGGGCTGTCCTTCAATGGGCTTTCGTTCAACGGCCTGTCCAGCAGCGCCTTTGTGTCCTGGTTCCGCGAGGATCCGGTGCTGGCGGACATGGTGATGCGGTACGTCGTCCACTGCGCCGTCCCGGAAGGCCAGCAGCGCACCTACGCGGACGCCACCACGCGCCAGTCGCACACCTGGTCCGGAGGGTTGGGGCTGGCGCCGGCCTGGGCTGATGGCAAGCCGGCCACGCGGGTGGAGGAGCAGGTGGTGTCCGCGTGCCTGACGGCGCATGCGAACAAGTACGGGATGCAGGTGCCCATCTCCGTGCTGGGGCTCCGGGCGGATGGCCTGGCCATTCCCGTCACGGAGGAGGAGGCGAAGCGGTACAAGTGGAAGGAGTCCTGCTTCTTCGGGAACCTCTTCAGCGGCGAGGGCGCCTTCGTGGGGCGTGACAAGGGCCGGCTCAAGCCCCGCGAGAGTTCGTCCCGCGCCTGCTCGGTCATGGCCAGCCGGGACGACAAGGGCTTCGACGAGTCCGAGGAGGAGGCCAGCACGGAAGACCCGCCCGAGTGGGAGGGGGTCGACCGCCGCCACTGCGCACCGCTTGTCTACGTCGGCAGGTGCGAGCGCCACTGCGTCATGGACGCGTCGAAGACGTTCTACAAGTCCTGCACCTGGAACGGCGTCACCTACCAGCCCCTCACCACGCGGATGGACGAGCGCAACTTCTACAAGTGCGGTGATGGCATCTGCCAGCCCACCGAGGCCTGCGGGGAGAAGAACGACTCCCTGAGCTGCAAGGACGACTGCGGCACTTGCGGCTGAGCGCCAGGCGCGGCGAGAGCATGGGACCGATAGACGCCCTGGGAGCTGTCCCGCGCGTGAGCGGACGGACACGAGCGCCCCTTGGAGAGGTCCGTCCCGAGAGGGCGGGGCCCCTGCGGGAGGAGCCCGTCCAGCGGCCGTCCACGCCAGCGCGCTGGCGAGCGGCAGGTCGGTCCCCCGGAGGTGGGACGCGGCCTGGCGCGGTTCGGACAGCGGTGGCCTATCCTACGGGATGACCCTCACGCGAAGTCCGCCCCCGTCGCTCCTTCGGACGGTGCTCGTGGCCACCGACTTTTCGCCTGCCGCGGCGCGCGCCGTGGAGCGGACCGCCCGCCTGCCACTCGCCCCAGGGGCGGCCGTCATCCTGCTGCACGCGATTCCAGGACGGGCGCCCAGGGAGCTCGTGGAGCAGGCCCGGGAGCGGGCCGGCAGGACGCTGGCGGCCGTCGCACACGCGCTCCACGCCTCGCTTCACGCCGCGGGCTCCAGCGCCTCCGTCGAGGCGCGGCTCGTGTTCGGGAAGCCCGCCCCCACCCTCCTGCGTCAGGCCCATTCGATGGGCGCGGACCTGGTCGTCCTGGGCCGGCATGGCCGCCGGCCCTTCCGGGACCTGTTCCTGGGCTCCACCGCCGAGCACGTCATCCGGTACGGCCTGTCCCCGGTGCTCGTGGTCCACGGGCCCGTGGTGGACCGGTACCGCCGTCCCCTGGTGGCCGTGGATGCCGAGGAGACGTCGTGGCACGCCGCAGGCTTCGTGCCCGCCCTGCTGGAGCCGCGCACCTCGCTGCGGCTCATCCACGCGTTCGAGTCGCCGCTGGAATACATGTTCTTCTCCGGGCTGACGCTCGATGAGCGCGCGCGGTACCGGGAACGCTTCGAGGAGGCCGCGCTGCGCAAGCTCCGTCCGCTTCACCGGCACCTGGACGCCAGGGGCCTGCGCTACCGTCAGGCCCTCAAGCACGGCAGCCCGTACTCCATCATCCTGAAGGAAGCGAGCCGGCACCGGGCGGACCTGCTCGCGCTCGGCACCCAGGCGCGCTCCGGCTTGTCGCGCGTCCTGCTCGGGAGCGTGGCGGCGGACGTGGTTCGCGAGGCCGGCTGCGACATCCTCGTCGTCCGGCCCCCCGCCACGGACCGTGGCGGACCGTCATGAGCCAGGGTTGTTCAGCACCTGGGCCTTCCCTCGACAGCTGTTCGCGCGTTGAGCGGCCTGCACTCACCTCAGGGGGTGGACATCAGCCGGAGGCCATGCTCGCGCACCAGCGTGGCCCGCACCGCCTCGGAGACAGCCGTCTCGCGCAGGTCGAGCTCGCGAAGGAGGGGAAGCCGGTGGAGCGCGGGCATGCCGGCGTCCGTGACCTTCGTGCGCAGCAGGTACAACGTGAGCAGGGAGCCCGGGAGGTGAGCGAGCGCTTCGTCCCCGATGCGGGTGCCAGCGAGGCTCAACCAGGAGAGCTTCTCGAAGCCCGCGAGCATCTGCACGCCGTCGTCGTTCAGCCAGGTGCCTCCCAGGTCGAGCGTGACGAGGTGGGGGAGCTTCTGGAGCGGTTCCAGCCCCGAGCCGCTGATGGGGGTCCCCGAGACCTGGAGTGACTCCAGCTCCCGCAGCTCGGAGAGCTGGCCAAGGCCCAGGTCCGTGAGCAGCGTGCGGATGGCGCGGAGCGACTGGAGCCGGGAAAAGGTCCGAAGGGTGGCCACCCACCCGTCACTGAAGCCGGTCCGGCTCAGATCCAGGTGCCGCAGGACCCTGCGCGAGCCGAGCTGCTTCAATGCATCGGGGCCGATGCGCGTGGCGCTGAGGTCGAGTCGGGACAGCCGCCCCAGGGGCTCCAGCGACGCGAGCGACGCGTCCGCCAGCGCGAGACCCGAAAGCCCGAGGCTTTCGAGCGCCTGGTGGCCGGCCAGCGCTGGGAGGCCGCTCCCGGTGACGGCCGTGCGCGACAGCTCCAGGTCGCGCAGGTGGTGGAGGCCTTGAAGGTGTCGCAGCGCCGCGTTCCCGATCAGGGTGTCGTCGAGATGGAGAACCTCCAGCCGTGTGAGCCCGGCAAGGTGACGAACCCCTGGGCCGCGGATGTGTGTCTTGCTGAGCACCAGCACCCGTAGCACCGGCAACCGCGCCAGGTGGACGAGCCCCGCATCCGTCACCCCGGTGCTTCCCAGGTGGAGCGCGTCCAGCATGCGCAGCCCTCCAATGTGTGCCAGGCCTGGGTCCGAGACGGCCGTCCGCGCCAGGCCCAGCCAGCTCAGGGCCGGCATTCTTCTCAGGGCGCCGAGGCCGGCATTCGTGACGTGGGTGCCGCTCATGACGAGTGTGCGCAAGCGGTCCCCAGGCAGGGACGCAAGGACCGTGTCATCGACCGTGGTGTCCGAGAGATCCAACCACTCCAGCTCCGTCTGTGCCGCGAGCAGGCCGAGCCCCCGCGGGCTCACCGACGTGCCGCTGAGCGAGAGCCGGCGCAGCGTCGTCAGCGAGGCGAGGAGAACCAGCCCCCGGTCGGACACCGCGGTGGCATCCAGCCGCAGGAGGGTCAGGTGTGGCATTGCCTGGAGAGAGGCGAGCCCCGCATCGGTGACCCGTGTGCCGTCGAGGTGCAGCGCCTTCAACTGTGCCGCGTTCCTCAGGGCGGCGAGGTGCTCATCGCCGAACGCGGTATCGGAGAGATGGAGCGATATGACGGAGGTGCCCTCGACGAGGAGCGCGAGCAGGGCTGGGACGGGGAGGCCTTTGTCCCCGAAGGAGAGACCGGGGACGCGGTATTCGCGCAGCACGGCGGCCAGCGCCTGGGCCTGGTCCGCTGTCCTCACGGGCTCCAGAGGCTCGGCGTACGAGTCTCCGTCGGGAAGCGGCGGGGGGGCTCCATCACCCGCCGGCAGCAGACCCCACGGGGAGGACGTCCCGTCCGGCAGGAGCCGGTACACCTGGAGGGAGGGACGTGTGGGGGCCACGAC
>NZ_RAWG01000141.1 GCF_003611735.1 Corallococcus sicarius
AGGCTCCGGTCTCGTGGGCTCGGAGATGTGGATAAGAGGCCGTCTCCAGATTGGAGGTGGAAGGAGACAGCACCATGGCACGCGCAATCCTCAAGAAGGCCGGCGAAGCGGACGAGCGGCGGCTCTTCGTTTCGCACGGTGAAGCAGACGTCCTGAACCTTGGAGAGCTCATCATCGGGCGGGGCGTCTTCGAGCCGGGCTGGCAGTGGTCACAGCATGTGAAGCCCCTGTCCGGCACCGAGTCCTGCGAGGTCGTCCACACCCTCTGCGTCCTCTCCGGCCGGCTGCACATCCAGATGCGGGATGGTCAGGAGCTGGACATGGAGCCGGGCGACGTCGCCTTCATTCCTCCGGGCCACGACGCCTGGGTCGTGGGCGATGAGGTCTGCCGCGTCGTGGACTTCACCGGAGCGGAGGACTACGCCCGCGTCCGCATGGGCAGGGACGAGGCACCGCAGCCTTCCCTGCAGTAGGCCCGGGCCCTCGCCGCGACGACCGCACGCCCCCGCATGCACATGGCCTCCGCGTGTCGGACGTTTGGACAGACCCGGTCCACGGGTCCATCCAACGGAGGGAGTGCCATGAGTGACACAGACAGGATCCGCGAGGTCCTTCTCCAGATTTCCGAGCTGGTCCGCTCGGTGACGCAAGAGGGAGGGACGGCGGAGGAGCAACACTTCGAGGAGGAGCCGGAAGGGGTGGAGCAGCAGGTCGCCGCCACCAGCGGGTGCACGCTGAAGGTCCTGCCCAAACGCCTGGTGGTGAAGGCCGCGGAGGTGGCGCGGAAGATCAACCCGGTGAACGCGCCGCAGCCAGGGCCGCTCGCCGCGATGGGCGTGACGCTTCCGCTGGACCCCCTGCGGATCGCGCTCCTGACGTCGAAGTACTGGGGGCCCGCCACGCGCAAGTTGACCGTCAGCTTCCTGGAGTCCACCCCGGCCAACCTGCGCGCGCGCATCGTCAGCCACCTGAATGCCTGGGCCACGAACGCGGGCGTCTCGTTCGTGGAGACGGGTGGGACGGGTGACATCCGGATCTCCCGCGGCCCGGGCGGCTACTGGTCGTACCTGGGCACGGACGTCAAGCTCATCCCCACGCACCTGCCGACGATGAACCTGCAGTCGTTCACGATGAACACGCCCGAATCCGAGTACGCCCGCGTCGTCCGGCACGAGGCGGGGCACACGCTCGGCTTCCCGCACGAGCACATGCGGCGCGAACTGGTGGCGCGGATCGATCCCGTCAAGGCGTACGCGTACTTCCTCGCCACGCAGGGCTGGGACAAGGCCACGGTGGATCAGCAGGTGCTCACGCCGCTGGATGATCGGTCCATCTTCGCCACGCCGCCGGATCAGACCTCCATCATGTGCTACCAGCTCCCGGCCTCCATCACCCGCGACGGGCAGCCCATCATGGGAGGCTTCAACATCAACCCGACGGACGCCGCGTTCGCGGGCCTCATCTACCCGAAGTTCGGCTTCGGAGAGGTGAAGGCCGGCCGCAAGGAGCGGGTGGAGCAGGAGGAGGAGTTCGTCCCCACGATGGCCCAGGCGTACGCGCAGGACTGGGGCGCGGCCCAGGACCCGCAGCACATCATGTAGAGGACGGTGGGGTAGAGGACGGTGGGGCAGGGCGCTAGGCTGTCTGCCCATGCCCTACCAACGCCCTCCGGTGAAGGCCCCGCGTCTGTCAGGCGTGGCCCTCAAGGCCTTCGTCAACACCCTGGAGCGGGGCGGCATCGGGCCCTCGCTGGTGGAGAAGCTGCTGAGGGACAGCGGCATCGACCGGTGGCGGGAGCTGTCCGCTGGAGATGCGCCGCCCCTCCAGCACCCCCTGCCGCCCGGTGCGCCGCCGGCCGAACCCCAGACACCGGAGGCCCAGGCCGCGCGCGCCATCGCCGCGTCGCCGGTGGTGCCGAAGCGGGAGACGGTGGCGGCCTTCGCGCGCGCCTACCGCGACGGGGGAACGGATCCGGTGGCCGTGGTGCACCGGCTCCACGACGCCATTGACCGCCTGGACAGCGGCGAAGGCCGCCTGGGGCTCTTCATCGCGCGCAAGCCCGACGAGGTGCTGCGGGCCGCGGAGGCGGCGGCGGAGCGGCTGCGCGCGGGCAGGCCCTTGAGCGTGCTGGACGGCGTACCCGTCGTGCTGAAGGACGAGCTGGACCTGGCGGGCTTCCCCACGACGCTGGGCACGACGTTCCGCACCGAAGTGGCCCAGGCGGACTCCACCGTGGCCGCGCGCCTGAAGGCCGCGGGCGCGGTCATCCTGGGCAAGGCCAACATGCAGGAGATTGGCATCAACCCCGTCGGGCTGAACCCGCACCACGGCGCCGCGCGCAACCCGTGGAACCGGGGCCACCTCACCGGCGGCAGCTCCAGCGGCTCCGGAGCCGTCGTGGCGGCGGGCCTGTGCCCGGTGAGCATTGGCGCGGACGGGGGCGGCTCCATCCGGATCCCCGCCGCGCTCTGCGGAGTCGTGGGCCTCAAGGCGACCTGGGGCCGCATCCCGGAGACGGGCGTGCCGCCGCTGTGCTGGAACGTGGCGCACGTCGGCCCCATGGGCCTCACCGTGGACGACGTCGCGGCGGTGTATGCGATGGTCGCCGGCTCCGACGGGCGGGACGTCGCGGCGCTCCAGCAGCCGCCGCACCACCTGTCTGGCTATGAAGACGGGGCGTTGAAGGGCGTCCGCCTGGGCCTCTGTACGCCCCACTTCGAGGACGCGGACGCGGACGTGGTGGCCCGGTGCCGGGAGGCGGTGCGGGCCCTCACCGACGCGGGGGCCACGGTGGTGGAGATTCCACCGCCCGACCTCAACAGCATCCTCTGGACGCACAGCTGCATCATCCTGAGTGAGATGACGGAGGCGATGCTGCCGCAGCTGAAGTCGCGCGCGTCGGTGTTCGGCCTCGACTCGCGCACCAACCTGGCGCTCGGGCGGCACTTCCGGGCGACGGACTTCGTCCATGCGCTGCGGCACCGCTTCCGGCTGACCCGGGAGCTGCTGGCCCTGATGGCGGACGTGGATGTCATCGTCACGCCGACGACGGCCAGCACCGCCCCGTTGATTCCCGAAGCGGCGCTCCCCGCCGGAGAGTCGAACCTGCCCATGGCGGACGCGCTGATGCGCTTCATCCGCCTGGCGAACCTCACGGGCTGCCCCGCCCTCTCCGTGCCCGCGGGCTTCGACGGCGCGGGCCTGCCGGTGGGCGTGCACCTCATGGGGCGGCCGTATGAAGAACATCTGTTGCTGCGCCTGGGACGGGTGGTGGAGCGGGCGACCGAGCGTCGCACGCCGGCCATCCACGTGAACGTCCTGCCTTGACGGCGCGTGTACGCCCCGGTGCTTGCGGTAGGGAACATCTCCCACCGCGCACCGGCCTCCGGCGCCCGGGCGAGGCTGGCCTTTGTTAGCGTCGGCCGCGTCCCGCCAGGCAGGCGCGGACAGGAGGCGACACCGGGATGGATTCAACCGACACGCGCATGGAGCAACTGGAGGGCCGCTTCCGACGGTTGCAGGGCCTCACCTTCGTCGCGCTCGTCCTGGCGGGGCTGGGCCTGGGCGCGGCGGCCGTGCGGGACGCGCCGACCTCCTCCGGGGAGCTGGCCGTCTCCAAGCTGGTGCTCCGGGACGCGCAGGGACGCACGCGGGCCTCCCTGGGCACGGACGTGGGCGGCGGCGCGGCGCTGGTGTTGCACGACAAGGAGGGCCGGCCGCGGGCGCTGCTGGGCCTGGGCAAGGACGACTCGCCCCGGCTGCGCTTCTCCACCGCGGAAGGTGAAGCGCTGGCGGAGCTGATGGTGTTCTCGGACGAGGCCCCCCGCCTGACGCTGTCCAAGGCGGGCGGCGCGGAGCTGTTCTCCGTGGGACTCCATGCGGACGGCTCGTCGCGGCTGGAGCTGGCGGATACGAATGGGCTGCCGCGCGCCATCCTCGGCGCGGATGAGAACGGCTCGCCCGGGCTCATCCTGGTGGACCGGCGCGGACAGACGCGCGCGGCCCTGCGCGTGGGCCACACGGACGGGGCCAGCCTCGTGCTGGAGGGACGCGACGGCGAGGTGTTCCGCGCGCCCCTCGTGCAGTAGCGGGCTCCCCGTTCAGGAGGGGAGCCTCAGTCCCAGCCGCGCAGCTGCATGCGCACGCGCCGGGTCAGCTGCTCCCACTCCTCCCGCTTGAGGGTGGCCAACACCCGGCCGCCCACGATGGTGAGCCCGGTGAGCGTCATCACCAGGAACCCGATGCGGTGGTCCCTCAGCCCCGCGTCGAGCAGGTTGGCCACCACGTCCAGCGTGAGGAACAGCGTCCCCAGCGCCAGGTAGGCGCGGATCTGCAACGCCATCCCCACCGCCACGCCCAGCAGGCAGACCGCCCCGAAGACGAGCGCATACGTCCCGTCCTCGGACTCGCCCATCCGCATCGCCAGCTTCGCCGCCGCGGGCACGTACAGCAGCAGCCCGCCGAGGATGCGCACCGCGTTGCGTGCGGCGTGCGGCAGGCTGGACGTGAAGAGCTGCCCCAGCATCAGGAGCAGCAGGCCCAGCGGCGCCAGGTACACCTCCAGCCCCTCCAGGCCGAAGGCGAGCGCGGCGATGAGCAGCGCCAGGTTGCAGGCGCCCGCCGCGAACGCGCCGAACATCCGGCTGCGCTCCACCGCGCCCAGGGCTGAGTACAGGAGGCCCGAGCCGCCCGCGATCAGCGCGGCCTCGCCCGTCGCGTCGCCGGGCAGCATCAGCGCGATGCCAATGGGCAGCAGCGCCGCGAACCGCCGCGTGGCCTGCTCCACCGGCCGCACGCCCGCCCTGCGCGCCAGCACTGTCACGCCCACCAGCACGAAGCCCAGGGACAGCGCGAAGAGGGCGTCGTGCTCCGGGCGCAGGCCCTGCGCGTACAGGCCGCGCACCATCGCGTAGACGCCCACCACCGACACCTGCACGAAGTACACGTGCCGGCCGGTGTGCTCGCGCCACGCGCAGTGCAGGGACACGCCGACGGCCAGCCCGATGGCCGCGAGGGCCAGCGGCAGCGCCTCCTCCGTCGCCTGGAACCCCAAGGCGAGGACGGCGAGCAGCACGCCCGTCCCCACGAGCCACAGGTCGCGCCCCCAGCCCATGCCGTCCGCCACGTCGCTCCGCTGGCGTGACGTCACCCGGTGGGCCACGTGCAGCGCCAGGGCGCTCGCGGCGGCGGCCAGGGCCAGCGCCGCGCCCTGTGACATGAAGAGGTCCGAGTAGTCCGGCCACTGCGCGAACTGGAGCGCGCGCATGACGAAGGACACCATCAGCGCGGAGACGACGGCGCCGCCCATCACCACCGCCCCGAGTCCCGCGACGAACCCGGCGAAGGCCCCGCGCCACTGGAACGCCGCCACCAGCAGCGTCGCGGCGATGAGCGCGAGCGTCAGCGGGAGCGCGGGGGAGGCCATCCACTTCCCGCCCAGGCCCATGAGCATCTCCCAGAGGAGCACGGGGACGGCCGCCGTCGGAGAGTTGGGGCTCGTCACCGCCAGCGAGTAGGCCAGGGCCGCCAGGATGTAGGGCACCACGGCCAGGTGGGCGCGCACGCGCGTGGAGCCCGCGTCGAGCCCCCGCCGCCGCGCGACCCACGGGCTGAGCACCACCACCGCCAGCGCCGCCAGCGCGAGCACCGGGCCCGGCCACGTCGCGAAGAAGTCCACGCGGTGTGCCTGCGCATGCACGAGCAGCAGGAAGCTGATGCCCAGGACGGTCCGCCCCGGTCCGCGAGCCCCTCCGGCGAACAGCACGGCCCCGGTGGCGAAGGCGAGCCCCGCGGCAAGGAGCCCGGGCTGGGCGAACGCCGCCGACGCCACGAGCATCACGGCCACGAAGGACCAGCGGCGCAGCGCCCAGAGGAAGCGCCAGGAGCGGGCCTCGTCGGGCAGCGAGAAGAGGTTTCGGATGAAGGCACGCCCTGCGTCCAGGCGGGCCACCGCGAGCGCCACTCCGGCGTAGGCGAGCCCCGCGGCGGCGACGCCCGCGAAGGCCCGCTGCCACAGGAAGAAGCGGGTGTCCCCGGGAGCAAGCCACGCGTTGGGATGGAGCCAGTGGAGGGACGCGCCGAGGGCTTCCACCGCCGTGGCGCGCACCCATTGCCCGCCCGGAGGCAGCATCGAAGCGAGGGGCGCTCCGAGCAGGGACTGGTGCGCGGCCCAGAGCGCTGCACCGGGCAGACCCAGCAGGAGGCCCAGGTGCGCCAGGGGCCCCGCGCGGTACGAGGCCGCGAGCAGCAGCCAGAGCACCGCGGAGCCCAGCACCAGGAGCGGCGGCACCACGCCGAGCGCCCGGGAGAAGTCCGGCAGCCCGACCTGCACCGCGGAGTTCACGAGGACCGCGGCCAGCGCGGCCACGCCCAGGTGCGGCACGTGGTGGTAGAGCGGCCCGTGCCGCGGGTTCTCCAGCCGCTGCCCGAGCCACGGGCCGAAGCGCCGCGTCGCCAGGGCCAGGGCCCAGAGCGCGATGCCGATGAGCGGAAGGCGCCAGGCCACCACGTCGGGCGGAAGCGGTCGGCCCGCGCGGTTGATGACCGCGGTGAGCGCGATGAGCCCTCCGCCCGCGGCCAGCGTCACCACCGAGCCGCGCAGTTGATACGCCACGAAGCCGCGCGACAGGAACGCGAGGAGCGCCAGCGCCGTGAGCAGCGCTCCCGCGAGCAGGAAGGAGGGCCGCTCGGCGCTGACGGGCGTGGGGATGAACCCGGCGAGCGTGACGGTCGCGAAGACGGCCTGCACGAACGCGGCGGCGGCGAAGCCATCCGTGAGGAGGGCCCGTCCGCGCGCGGCGAAGGGCAGGGGGAGGCCGCCCAGCAGCGTCCGGCCCTTGGGCCTCGGCGCTGGGTCCGCGACGGGATCGCGACCGCGCAGCGCCGCGAGGAGCGCGAAGCCGAGCCCCAGCGACGCGGCCACGAGGGCGGCTCGCGCCGAGGTGAAGTCAGCGACGGTGCCCATGCCCCGCGTCACCGTGAGCGCGAGCCCCATGGCCGCGAGGAAGCCCACGAGCCGGCTCCGCTCCCTGCGCAGGCGGAGCAGCAACACCGCCGTGGCCAGCGCGGTGGGCACGCAGACGAGCAGTGTTCCCCAGGCCCCCGCGACCGACGCGAGCGCGTCCGGCACGGTGGGCGTCACGCCCAGGCCCAGCACCACCCCGAGCGCCGCGAGGCCCAGGGAGACATCCTCCAGGGGCTCGAGCAGGTCGCCGCGGCCCGTGCGCTGCGCCCATGCTTGCTGCACGAGCCCGGCGATTCCATAGAGGCCCGCGGCGAGCGCGAAGACGGTGAGGCTCGCCGTGTCCGACGCGAGCTCCGGCGTCCCCGCGACGACCGCGAGCGCACCGAAGAGCGCGGCGACGGCTCCCACGTAGTGGAGGCCCCGCCAGTTCCAGCCGCCCGCGACGTGGGCCGCGACCGCGATGAGCAGCCCCGTCATCGCCCTGGGCCAGAACCCGCCCGAGCCCCAGTTCCACGACACCCAGGTGACGGCGGGCATCGTCGCGAGGGCGACCACGACGCTCCACGCCAGCATCCGGTTGCGCAGGCCCTGGGCCGGGTTCGTCCGGGCCATGAGCATCAAGCCGGCGGACACCGCCGCGACGCCGAAGCACCACCACGCAGGCTCCGTGGGCGCCAGGATGCGCGCGAACAGCGCCCCGGAGAGCAGCGCGGCCATGACGCCCGTGTGCACCAGCGCCCGGCGTCGGGGCTCCAGCGCGAAGAAGACCCACGCGGCCAGCACGGGCGCGCACGCGGACGCCACGTCCACGTGGCCATCTTCTCCCGGTGAGGCGGAGAACGCGCCGAGCGCACCCGCGAGCGCGGCACTGGCCACCACCGCGTGCGCCAGCGTCTCGAACACCGGGCCCGCGCGCGGGTAGGCCTCGCGAACGGCGTCCGTGGACGCGGCCCACGCCACCACCGCGCCGAGCGCCAACGCCCAGAGCGTGAGGCCCGCGAAGAGGGGACTGCCCGGCTCCAGCGCATCGAAGCCGGAGGGGCCGCTCGCCACGGCGAAGACCGCCAACCAGAGCGCCCCGTAGAGCGCGGCGCCCGCGCTGACGAACAGCGCCTTGCCCGGCGCCGCCCTTCGCGCACGCCACACCGTGGCACCGAGCGCCACCACGCCCGAGGCCGCGCACAGCGCGCGCAGCCACGGCGCTTCGTCCCACCCCATCAACGGGAGCCCCGCCAGGAGCGAGGGGAACAGCGCCACCGCGATCGACGCGGTGGACGTCCCGTGCAACAGCCGCCCCGCGGTCCTCAACGGAAGCAGGGCGAGCGCCGCGGCCCCGAGCGCGACGGGGACACCGACGATGGGCGTCAGCGCCACCAGCGCCGACAGCGCGATGAACACCACCGGCAGCAGGGCAAGCCCGATGCCCGCGAGGACGCGCCCGGCCGACAGCGAGCGCCGCGCCAGGAACGCCCCCAGCCCGATGAAGGCCGCGTGGTAGCCCAGGAGCGCGCCCGACACGAGCAGCTGCCGGGGCACGCCGCCAAGCGCCCGCCACGCCTCGCGGACCCCCATGAGCGAGCCGCCCAGCACGAGCACCGCGCCGAGGAACCACCAGATGTATTCGTGGAGGCGGGGCGCGCCCTCGCCCTCATCGAGCGCGACCATCGCCTCCAGTCCGCCCCCCAGCGCCCCCGTGTTCCCCGCGGAGAACAGCGCCGGTCCCGACCCCAGCGCCGAGCGCAGGTCATCCTCGTGCGAGTCGCCGGCGTCGTGCGATGCGACCTTCCGCGCCGCTGCCCGCTGTGCCGCCTGCTCCCGCTCCGCCTTCGCGGCCTCATCCATCGAGCGCGCGAGCGCGGCCCCCCAACCCGGACGCCACCCTCCCGCGCGACGAAGCGACGCGGCGACGCCCTCCGCCCAGGCCTCCACGCGGACCGCCGGGTCCACGGCCGGCACCGCCACGCTCCCGACCACCGGGAACGCGAACGACTCGGGTTCGGACGCGTCGTCTGCCGGCGGGCTGTGGAGGGACGCCTCGAGCCGGTCCGCCGTGGCGCGGTCCAGCAACCCGTCGAAGCGCCAGCGCTCGATGCGACGTCGCACCAGCGACTGCGCGAAGTCCTCAAGGTGCCGTCCCGTGGCGGGCACGAGCGTGGCCCCGCACTCCGGGCACGGGGCCCCCGAGTCGGTGGCGCGAAGTTCCGCACAGTCTGGGCAGATCATTGGACGGACAGCATACAGGGGACCCCCACACGGAGGGTGGGACCCTTGGTGACACTGTCTCTTCCGGGAGCCCTGCCCGGGGCGTCAGCGCTTGGGGACCGTGGTGCAGCAGCCTGACTTCGCGCAGCGGACGAAGCCCTGCGTCCTACAGGTGTCATCGCGGGTGCACGCCGGCCCCTGGCCCGGCTGCCCACACGTGGCGGGCGGTGTGGGCCCGTCGTCCTTCACGGCCTGGACCTTCACGGTGGGGCAGCGGGGCTGCGAGCCGCTTCCCATGCAGCTGTTGCTGCTGCTGTCCGTCACGTTCCGGGGGCAGGGGATGCGCGTCGTCGGCTTCCCCTGGGCGCCCACGCCGAAGCAGGCGCCCACCTCCGCGAGGTTGCACCGGTCGTCACAGCGGAAGACGACGCTGCCGCTCTCTCCGAATGCCGAGCGCAGCGCGTCCAGCGCCACGCTCTTGCCGACGTTGTCCGTCAGGAGCGCGGGCGTCCCCTGGTCGCCCGGGAGCGACAGCAGGGCTTCGATGGTGCTGGAGAAGTAGCTCCTGGAATCCATTCCCGTGCAGCTGCCGTGCTTGGTCCACTCGTGGTTCGCGAGGAAGAAGTTGTCCGTGACGAACCCGGGGCCATAGGTGCCCATGGTGTCTGGAATCGTGGCGGGGTCGGGGAAGCACTTCGCGGGGGCCGCGCCGCTCCGGCATTCACAGAGCCCGCCGCAGTACGCCGGGTAGGTGCACTGCTGTTGCTCCGCCTCGGCGTCGTTGAACTGCGGCCACAGCCCGTGGAGGGTCAGGTGCGTCGCGCCGAAGGACCCGGGGAGCTTCTCGCACTGCTCCTTGTCGGGATGACCCGGGCAGAAGTTCGGCGCCCACGTCAGCGCGAGCAGGTACGCGCCAAAGCGCGGCGTGGCACACACCCAGCCGTCCGTCGCGGACGGGTTGGGAGAGAAGCAGTTGCAGGCGGTGGCCTGGGGACGCCCGAACTCCATCTCCAGGGCTTCCGGCGTCGCCTGGGCGAGCGGCCGGGCCGTGTTGGTTGGCGTCATCGGTGTTTCCGCGGCCGGGGTCTCCGGACGCGTGCGACACCCCTGCGCGATGACCAGACACAAACACAGGGCAAGGCGCGGCGGGAGGCGCATGGCTTCACTTCCTCGGAAAGCGGGTCGGCAGCGGCACCAAGGTAGGGCGCCGCCGCCGGACGCCACACCCCGCGCCCCGGTCCGTCCATGTGTCTGGGATTGCGGCCCGCGCCTGCCCCGCCGTGCCGGGTTCCCGTCCGGCTAGTTGCAGTAGTACGTGGGGGCCAGCTCCAGGACGCGCTGCTCGGCGGCAGGGGAGAGCGCGCGCAGGCGGGACAGGAAGAGGGGCGCCTTCATCCCCATCCCGATGAAGCCCCAGACATACGAGCGCTCCTGGGACTCGGCGAGCTCCTTGCTTTCGGCGTCCGTGAACGTGCGGCCCACGGCCTTTTCGAACGTCTCCAGGTCCAGCTGGAGCTGCGCGTTGAGGACGCCCCGCAGCGCCTGGAGGAGCTCGGCGTACTCCGTCATCGCCGCGTCCATGGAATCAGGGGCCTGGGCGAGGATCTTCTGGGCCTCCAGGAAGTCGAGCCGCGTGTGCTGTGACTCCTCCAGCCAGTGGTGCTTGAGCAGTTTGCAGAACAGCGGGTCGAGCACCTCGTCCTGGTTGCCGCGGATGGTCTCCAGGTAGTGCTGCTGCGTCATCAGCTCCATGTGCAGGTTGAAGATGAGCACGCCCAGGTTCGACTTCGTCATGATGGCCCTGGCCACCGCGACCCGGGTGTCGAGCAGGGCCGGGGAGACCTTGAAGCCGCGCGCGAACGCGCTGGTGAAGCGCGCGAAGAGCTGCTGGTGCTTGAGCTCCTCCTCGGTGAAGCGCAGGAGGGCGCGCATGTGCGTCGGGTTCCCGTGCAGCTCCAGGCCGGCGCGCTGCGCCGCCAGGGCCACCGCGTACTCCTCCAGGAAGAGGAACAGGTGCGCATAGCTGTTGGAGCGGATCTGATTGAGCATCAGCTTCTCGTCCGTGCTCAAGAAGCGGAAGGCCTCCGAGCCCGTCAGCGCATCCGAGAGGAACCGGCGGCTGAAGTCGAGGACGGTGTCCTGGGGCAGCAGCTCATCCAGCCGCCAGGACACCTTCTCGGAACTCGCGATACAGGATTGGTACTCAGCGGTCTGATTGAGCATTCAATGATCAGACGGCTGTTCCTCACACTCCGTCAAGGTGTGCGGAATTGAATCACCTGTCACCCACGCAGCCGGTCGGCCAGGTCCTGCGCCAGTCCGCACATGGTCAGCGTGGGGTTCCACGAACCGGAGGTCGGGAAGAGCGCCCCACCCGTCACGTAGACGTTGTGCACGCCGTGCGGGCGGTAGTCGAGCCCGACCACCGAGGTCGCCGCGTCCGTCCCTACCCACAAGGGGGAGGCCTCGTGGACGATGATGTTCAGGCGGATCTGCTTCCGGTCCGGCCGCTCCGACTGCCAGAAGCCGCCGCTGCCGCTCGCGTCGTCGACCCAGTATTCAAGCTCCGCGCACGGCCCGCCCGAGCGGCCGGCCAGCACCCCGAGGGTCTGATACGTCGCCTCGTCGAGCACGTCCCACAGCTCGTGGTCCTGCGGCCCCGGCTGCAATTGCAGCGAGATGTTGGTGGCCGGGTCCGTGCCGCCGTTGAGGCGGATCCAGTTGTGGGCGTTCTTCTCGCTCACCTCGCCCAGCGTCGCGCAGACGAACACGACGTAATCCTCGGAGCCCTGGAGCTGCGCCATGGAGGCGACGGCCGCGGCGTCCGGCGCCTCGTGGGCGATGGTGCTCTCGTCCGCCGTCGGGTTCGCGGAGGCGAAGGCGCTGGCCTGCACGTGGTACTGCAAGCCATTGCCGGCCTTGCCGTCCAGGTAGACCGCGCCAATCTCCAGCGCGGACAGGTCCACGAAGGCCGACCGCTTCACGCGCGCCGTGATGTGAGACATGAAGTGCCCGGTGTAGCGCTTGCCAATGTTGGGCAGCGCGTCCTTGAACGAATTCATCAGCAGCGTCGCGGGCGGGATGGTGCCCATGGCCAGGATGACCTTCGCCGAGCTGACCGCCAGCGGGCCGCGGCTCGTCTCCAGCGCGGTGACCGTGCCACGGTCGTCATGCAGCAGGCGGTCGACGACGCAATGGTCGACGATGGTGAGCGCCTGTCCCTTACCCTGGGCCGCCAGCGCCTTCTGGGCCTGCTGCAGGTCCAGCAGCGCGCCCACGGTGGAGTACTTGTAGAACTTCACGCCCTTCCAGGCGGGATTGCCCACGGCGATGGGCGCGGGGAAGGCATTCTCCGCCGAAGGCACGGCGCGCTTGAAGCCCTCCCGGAGGTTCACGTCGAGCTGGTGTTGCAGGCTGCCGTAGACTCCGTCGTTGATGCGGTCCGTCGTCGTGACGTGCAGGAAGGACCGGGCGCGGTCCCAGAAGCCGGGCTGGAGCGTGACGTCGATCAGCTCCTGCGGCCAGTCGCGCATCAGGTCCGGGCCGGGCGCCGGGCACCAGGCGCTCCAGTAGGTCGAACGGCCGCCCAGCACCGGGATGTAGCCGGCCTGGAAGAACTCCAGCTCCGTCGTCGCCATCCGCGTCGTGCGGGTCCACGGGTAGGTGGTGGGAGGGGAGCCCGTCGCCGCCTGGAAGGCCATGGGCAGCATCTGGTAGTGCACCGGCAGCCAGAAGCCGCCGCGCTCCAGCACCAGGATGCGGGCGTTGGGGTTGTGCTTCAGCGTCTGCTCGATGAAGGCCACGCCGGTGGGCCCGGTGCCAATCACGATGAAGTCATACGCCGACGCCTGGATGTCGCTCCAGTCGCTCGGCGCGGCGAAGAAGGCCTGACCGGCGATCTGATCCGCGCTGGCGGCTTGCGGGCCGGGCACGGGATAGCCAAGCGAGATGCCCTTCGGGACACTGCTGGAGCCAGCGAAGAACTTCTTGTAATTGGAGGACATAGGCGAAGTGGGGCGGTGGGGACTTCGTGGGTCCAGCGGCGGCCTTCCCTGGGTTGCAGAAGGCATGCCGCATTCCAAACGCCTGTCACGTCGCTCGAATCAGGCCCGGGCCCGCTCAGGCACCCGGGAACCGCGTTGCTTCAGGAAGCGTCAGCGTCTTTCTGGAACGCGGGCCTCGCCGTCCGCCTCCTCGTCATCGTCGGAGAGGGGCTCGGGCTCCAGCCGGGCCTGGCGCTCACTGGCTTCCCATGACGCACCTGCGTCACCGGCATGCACACGGGCGGCGGCCTCGTCGTCCTGCGCGCCCGTCCAGGTGGTGTGCCCTCCGGCGAAGCCTTCCAGGGGCCGGGCCCCACGGCGGGCCTCCACCTCCAGGTCCTTCTGCTCCTCGGCGCGCAGCCGCTCCCGCTCCTGTTCCCGCTCGTGCTGGTGCTGTCTCTCGATGGGGTTGTCCGCCATGGTGTCGTCACCTCCTGCCGCAAGGTGCGGTCTTCCCTCGCGGGATGGCAGCCAGGGGGCGGGAACTGGCGGATGGCCGGCTGCCCTGCGGACGGTCGGAAGCCCGGGTGTCGCCACGCTCAGCGGAATGTGGCGACACCCGCCTACTTCTTCGGGCCCTTGCCCCGGGGCCGACAGGGATTGGAGGCGAGGGTCTGCTCCAGCGCCTCGCGGTGTTCGGTGACGCCGTGGCTGAAGTCGATGACCTCTTCGGTCGACACGAGCGTGAAGGGCGGCTCACGGAGCTGCTGCCCGGGCGGATGGGGCTGGGCCGCGAACGTGACGTGATACGCGAGCAGCGTTCCGTCCTTGAGGCGGTAGAGGTCGACGAGATTGTGCAGCCTCTCGATGGAGGCGACGGAGAGCCCCTTCTCGAAGGGGCGCGGCTCGCGGCTGGGGCCATACGGCTTGCCGGCGTCGTCCCCCGGGTTCAGCAGGGCATCCACCACCGCCACTTCACCGCCCCAGGTGCCCTTCGGGTCCACCGGGGGAAGGGGCAGGCGCGTCTTCCACTGGCCGTTGATGCGCGCGATGCCCCAGTCCTCCCGCTCCCCATTCTTCCGGTGGGTCCCGGCCTCACCTGAGGCCTCAAGCCACGCATTGCGCTGATCAATGAGCCGGCTCAGGTCCGGCCCGATTTCATAGAGGTCATCGACCGCCAGCGGCGCGCTTCCGCCCATCCACCAGGTCGCGAACCGGGGAAGCGCCTTCGTGCCACCCTTGCCCGGCGGGGCGCGCTCCACGGAGTAGAGGCGGTCATCCACGAACGTGAGCTTCATCTCTCCGGGAGCGGTGTCGCCGGGGAGGCGCAGCGGCGCCTTGCACTTCGCCCCGGGGCCACGCTCGGAGGACCCCATCACCACCACCGCGCGCGGCCCGGACCCAGCGCGCACGGTGTCGAAGAGCCACCACTCCTGCTGCTCGCCCTGTCGCCGCACGGCGACGCCGGGCCCCAGGTTCACCAACGCGCCGCTGTCATCCGTCCAGAGCGTCGCCAGCGAGCCATCCTCGTACCGGATGCCCACGGCCACTCCCTGCCGGGGAGGGGGCCCACCCACCTTGAGGTGGGCCGCTGCCGCCTGCTTCGCGTCGAGCAGGCGGCAGTCGGTCACCTGGATGAGATGGCCCAACTGCTGCGCCTTCACGTTGCGAGGCACGCCGCTGAACGCCAGCCGCGTGCCGAGGCCCGGGTTCAGCGCCTTCGCCTCAGCGTCGTCGCGGGAGAGCTTGCACGCGAGATAGGGCTGGCTCCTCCACTTCTCCCGGGCCTTCATCGTCAGGGTCAGGTGCCAGATGGGATGGCCCTCCCGGTCCTCGATCTTGGAGTGCAGCTCTCCGTAGACGGTGACCGGGCCCTTGCTGAAGTGGCTGTCGAAGGTCTCCGGGGTCTCGCTGTAGAGGCGCGCGAGCATCTCCGGTGAGTAGACCTCCTGCGCCACGGCGACCGTGGTCCACAGGAGAACGGTCAGCAAGCCAATGCCTCTCACGCGAGCACCCCCTTCGAGCCGAAGGCTGGAAGCCGCTGCGCTATTCGACGGAAGCGACCTTGTCGTTCTTGTCGAACTTTACCTTCACCTTGGTCATCTTGCCCTTCCAGTACGTCCAGGTGCTGGAGGCGAAGGACGGCGTCTCATGCGGAGGCGGGGGACCCCACGCCATGCGCACGGCCTCGCGCGACATGCCGGGCTCCACCTCCGAGGCCTCGACCTTCTTGCGATCCTCCGGCGAGAGGGCCGCGAGCTTCGCGGTCTGGTCCTCGGCGGCGAACGCGGTCTGGAACAGCTTCCAGGTGTCCCAGCCCGAACGGGAGTCGTTCTCGAAGGTGAACTCCGTCCCGGAGTCCACGACCTTGAACTTCACCTTGGAGGAGCCCTTGTCCAGCACCTCCACCTGCGTGTTGAACGGGAGGATGGGGCCCTTGAGGTAGTTCACCCAGGACACGGTGCCGTCCTCGAAGTGGAGGTTCGCGGTCGCGAAGTAGAGGACCTTCGGCGCCGGGGCAGGGGCGGGCGCGGCCACGGGGGGCTCATCGCCGAACGACACGACCTTGCCCTCGCCATCGAACACCACCTCGAAGGTTGAGAACTTGGAACTCCAGTAGGTCCAGCGGTTGCTCTGGAGGGACGGGGTGCGGTGGGGCGGCGGCGGCCCGATGGCCAGCAGCACCGCGTCACGCGACATGCCCTTGGCCAGCTCCCCGGACTTCACCTGCTTCTGATCTTCCGGCGAGAGCGCGGCGATGCGCGCCGCGGGATCCGTGGGGGCGAAGAACCCGGCGAACAGCACCGACAGCGGCTTGCCCAGGCTCCGGTGGGTGACGACGCGGAACTCCAGCTGGGAGGGGTCGAGCACGCGGCAGGTGATCTCGTCGTCGTCGCGATCCAGCACTTCGATCTTCGTGCCGACGGGCAGCAGCGTGCCCTTGGCGCGGTAGTTCACCGCGGAGAACTGGCGCTTGTTGATCAGGATGTTGGCCTGGGCGAACAGCGTCTCTGCCTGGGCGCTCAGCGCCGTCAGCAGGCCCAACGCAAGCAGGCCGCGAAGAACGTTCTTTCGATACATGTGAAACCCCCTCATTTTGCGGAATCGCGCGGCGCTTGTAGTTGTCTCGCGCGGAGGGTCGCAAGAACTTTGCAGGTGCCTGCGGTATGAACGGCGCATCATGCGCCGCGCTCCGTCCATGGGTCCACCACCCCCGCCGCCCCGCTTCCGGCGGCGCCTGCTGGCGGTGATGCTGCTCACGGGGCTCATTCCGTTGCTGCTGCTCGGCGCGCTGGCGCAGGGCGTGCTGGAGCGCGTGCTCTCCGTGTCCATCGCCCCGGTGGAGGCCGTGCTCGACGGCGTGTCCGCGGACCTGGAGCGGCGCGGCCTGCCGCAGGACGCGCTGGATGATGCGCGCTTGAACCTGGCGCAGGCGGAGCTGGCGCGGCGGGCCCTGGTGCGCCGCGTGCCCGCCTTCATCGCCGTGCTGGGGCTGGTCTCCGGCGTCGTGCTGGCCGTGGCCGCGGTGCTGCTGGGCCGCGTGCTCACGCGTCCCGTGGGGACCCTCATCGAAGGCATGCGGGCCTACTCGCGCGGCGACCTGTCCGTCCGCCTCACCGTCCCCGAGCCGCCGCGCGACGAGCTCCAGTACCTGCTGGGGCAGTTCAACCGCATGGGCCAGGAGCTGCTCGGCCAGCGCGAGCGCCTCAAGGCGGCCGAGCAGATCGCGGCGTGGCAGGACGTGGCCCGCGCGCTCGCCCACGAGCTGAAGAACCCCCTCACCGCAATGAAGCTCTCGCTCGCGCGTCTGACCCGCCAGGATGAAAGCGCCCCGCCGGACCCGACGCGCCTGGCTGAAGCGGTGGCCCTCCTCCAGGAGGAGGTGGACCTGCTCATGCGCATGACGCAGAGCTTCTCCACCTTCGCGCGCCTGCCCGCCCCGCGCTTCCAGGACGTGGGGCTGCGCGCCCTGCTGGCGGAGGTGTGCACCCTGTACGCGGGCACGTCGCCGGTGCCCGTGGAGCTGGAGCCCGGGCCGGAGGTCCAGCTGCGCGCGGATCCGGACGGGCTGCGCCGCCTCTTCGGCAACCTGGTGAAGAACGCCGCCGAGGCCTCCGGGCCGGACACGCCGCCCGTGCGCGTGGCCCTGAACGAACAAGCCGACGGCGCCGTGCACGTCACCGTGAACGACGGTGGGCGCGGCGTCACGGGCGTGCTGGAGGGCGCGGTCCTCACGCGGGGGCTGTTCAGCACCAAGCCCGGCGGCAGCGGATTGGGGCTGCCCATCGCCCAGAAGATCGTCCATGAGCACGGCGGTACGCTGCGGCTGGAGCCGGGTGCGAGCGGCGGGACGCGCGCGTTCGTCGCATTGCCGCGGGTGCCTCCCACCTCCCAGGTGACGTCATGAAGCCAGGTCCCCGCATCCTCATCGTCGACGATGATCCCGGCGTCATCCGGGCCCTGCGTGGGCTCCTGGGCGACGAGGGCTTCACCACCGTGGAGGCCCGCTCCGCGGCGGAGGCCTCGCGCCTGCTGGAAGCGCCGGACGCGCCGCCCGCGCTGATGCTGTTGGATCTGCGCATGCCGGGGGAGACGGGGCTGGAGCTGCTCGCGCGCCTGCCGAAGCCCCTGCCCGTGCCCGTGGTGGTCCTGTCCGGCGAGGCGTCTCCCGCGGAGGCGGTGCAGGCGCTGAAGCTGGGGGCCACGGACTTCGTGGAGAAGCCCCCGTCCGCCGAGCGGCTCATCACGGCGCTGCGCAACGCGCTGGCGCTGGGCTCGCTGCGGGAGGAGCGGGAGCGGCTGCTGGACGAGCTGGCCCGTCCGGGGCACCTGGTGGGGGACAGCCCGGCCATGGAGGCGCTGCGCCAGCTCATCGCGCGCGTGGGCCCGAGCGACACGGCGGTGCTCATCACCGGCGAGACGGGCACCGGCAAGGAGCGCGTGGCGCAGGCGCTGCACAAGGCCTCCGGGCGCAAGGGCCGGCTGGTGGCGGTCAACTGCGCGGCCATCCCCGCGACGCTGCTGGAGAGCGAGCTGTTCGGCCACGAGCGGGGCGCCTTCTCCGGCGCGGTGGCGCGGCGCACGGGCCGGGTGGAGCAGGCCCAGGGCGGCACGCTGCTGCTGGATGAATTGGGCGACATGCCGCTGGAACTCCAGGCGAAGCTGCTGCGAGTCCTGGAGACCCGTCAGGTGGAGCGCCTGGGCGGCACGCTGCCGGTGACGGTGGACGTGCGCATCCTCGCGGCCACGCACCAGGACCTCACCCGCGCGGTGAAGGAGGGGCGCTTCCGGCAGGATCTCTTCTTCCGCCTCAACGTGCTGCCGCTGCACCTGCCGCCGCTGCGTGAGCGCCCCGAGGACCTGCTGCCCCTGGCGCGCGTCTTCGCCGCGGAGTTCGCCGGCCCCCGGGTGACGCTCACGCTGGCCCCCGGCGCCGAGGCCGCGCTGCGCGCGTACCCCTGGCCCGGCAACGTCCGCGAGCTGCGCAACGTCATCGAGCGGCTGAACCTGCTCCGGGGCGATGGGCCCCTGGAGCTCCGCCCGGACGCGGTGACGGCGCCCGCGGGCACCCCGGCCGCCGCGCCTCGCGCCACGCTGGGCGACAAGAGCTACCGCGAGCACGTGGAGGACTTCGAGCGGGACCTCATCCGCGCCGCGCTCCGGGAAGGGGAGAGCATCGCCGGGGCCGCGCGCCTCCTCCAGGTGGACCGGGGCAACCTCTACCGGCGCATCAAGGCCCTGGGCCTCCCCGTCGTTCCATGAGACGCACCGGCCATGAGACGCACCGGGGACACGGGCGATGTCACGGCCACATCCCGCCGTGACATCCGGATGTGTCCGTGACATCGACTCGCACGGCGGCCCCCTGTCCTTCCAGGCACTTGGCGGGGCCCCTCACCTGGAACGGCGCATGCTCCTGGCCCCCCGCATGAATCGCATCCTGCTCTGTCTCTGCTTCGTCTCGCTCGTCGCCTCCGCGCAACCCGCGGAGGATGGCGGCACGCTCCCACCCGATGCCGGCGCGCTCTCGGCGCCCTCCGCACCGCCCACGCCGTCCGTAGCCGCGGCCCGCGAGGACGACGAGGGCCCTGACGATGATGACGACGATGACGCGGACCGGGAGGATGGGGACGCCGCGTCGCGCGAGGAGTGCCCCGACGCCTTCGACGACGACGACGCCACCACGCCGTCGGTGCTCGCGCCGCTGCAACTGGACGTGGACGGCAAGGGGCAGGTGCCGACGGGCCTCGAACTCGTGGGGCTCCAGCGCCTGACGGACGCGCAGGTGCGCACGCTCGTGGGCGCCCCCGCCGCCGGGGCCCCGCTCTCGCAGTCCCCCGCCGAGTTGCAGGCCCTGCTGCGCCGGCTGGCGCGCACGGGGCTCTTCGCCCGGGTGGAGCCGCGCCTGCACGTCAGCGAGCAGGGGCCCACGCTGCTGGCGGTGACGCTGGTGGAGCACCCCACCGTCACCTCGGTCCAGGTCCAGGGGCTCCAGGACCTCCGTCCCCGCGAGTGGCTGGAGTCCCTGTTCCCGGGGCCGCCCGGCTCCTACGACAAGGGTCTCTGGAACGATGAGGACATCGGACGGGAAGTGGAGGAGTTCTTCGAGTCGATGAACACGAAGGAGCGGCGCGCGACGGCGCCCGCTGTCCACCCGTGCCCTCCGCTCCACCCGCCCCGTGAGTGGCTGGCGCGCATGGAGGGCGGACAGCTCCGTCCCGGCATCGTGCTCGGCGGGCTGGACGCCGCGCTGGAGCGCACCCTGAAGGACGTGCGGGACGACGACGGCTACCTGCTGGCGACGGTGTCCGCGACGCTGTCCCAGGACGGCGCGTTGGTGGTGACGGTGGACGAGGGCCGGCTGGAGTCCGTGGACGTGCCGGGCGTGGAGCCGGAGATGGCGGAGCGCGTGCGCGAGGCGCTGGGGCTGTCGCCGGGCGAGGTCTTCCTGCGCAGCGATGCCCGCCGTGGCTTGGAGCGTCTGCGGTCGCAGCTGCCCTTCCTCCGGACGGTGGACGGTGAGGGGCTGGGCGAGGAGCGCCGGCGTGTGCGCGTCGTCGAGGAGCGCGAGGCCAGTGGCGCGCGGAGCTACCGCACCGAGGAGCAGGAGCGACGCGCGTCCCGCCGGGAGGACAAGGAGTCCCGGTCCGAGTGGCGGGAGATGTTCTCGTGGGATGACGAGGACCGCGAGGGGGGCCTCACCCTGGAGGGACGGCGCCTGGTGGTGCACATGCGTCCGCGCCTGCCGAGCCTGTCCATGGAGCTGTTGCCCGTGCACACGCAGGTGACGGGCTTCGCGCCGGGCCTGTCGGCGGAGCTGCACTTCTGGGATCCGAAGGACCGGCTGCACGCGACGCTGGAGGGGGCCTTCTTCGTTCCGCTGCGGCTGGGAGGCCAGCGGCTGCCGGACGACCCGGAGGGGACGCGACGTCAGCGCCGGGTCAGCCTGCTGGGCGGCGCGAAGCTGCAGGTGCCCGTGCTGGGGCTCGCGGAGGTGGGCGCGCAGGTGCATGACTTCACCGACACGTTCGATCGCTGGCGGCTGAGCGACATTGATTCCTACATCTACTCGTTCCTCCTCAACCGGCCGGACCGGGACTACTTCCGCCGCAAGGGCTTCACGGCGTTCGCCACCTGGCGCTGGTCGCGCTCGTGGCTCGCGGGCGCGGAGTTCCGCGGCGACACCTACGAATCCCTCCAGCCCTTCACGCCGCCGCTCAGCCTCTTCCGCCGCGACTCGCCGCCCTTCCCCAACGCGCCGGTGACCGAGGGGCGCCTGCGCTCCGTCCTGCTGCGCGCGGAGTACGACAGCAAGGCGAAGCCGGGGTCGCCCGTGGGCTCGCTCTTCCGCACGCCGGAGACGTCCCTCTTCCCGCGCCAGGGGGACCGGACGCTGGAGGCCGCGCTGCGCGCGCTCGTCACCCTGGAGGTGGGCCAGCAGGTGGGCGTGGACACGAACTTCTGGAAGCTGGTGGGCGACGCGGTGGTGGTCCTGCCCGTCAACTGGCACTCAAGGTTGAGCGTGCGCCTGCGCGTCGCGGGAGGCGAGGACCTGCCCCTGCAGAAGCAGGAGGCGCTGGGCGGCTGGAGCGCGCTGCGCGGGTTCGGCTTCAAGGACTTCCGCGGGGGCGACGCGTCGGTGCTCGGCAGCGCGGAGTACCGCTGGCAGGCCTTCGGCCTCTTCGCGGACCTGGGCTCGGTGCACACCGGCTCCGAATGGATGGATCCGCGGCTGGGCGTGGGCGCCAACTTCCACTTCACCGACGGGGTGCGCGTGGATGTGGCCTGGCGCACGGATGAGAAGGCCCGGGCCACGCCCGAGGCGCGCCTGCTCTTCGTCCGGACCTTCTGAGGCATGGCACGGTACGGCACAGGCGGACGGTGGCGGCTCGCGGCGACGCTCACGGCGTCGGTGGGGCTGCTGCCGTCCGCGGTCCGGGCGGACGAGGCCCGCGCCACCTGCACCGCGACGCTCTCCGGGCGGCGCGTGGTGGTGCGGCCGGAGGCGCGCGCCTTCGTGTCGCCCGAACTGGATCGGTTGGTGCGCCTGGGCATGGCGGGGAAGCTGGAGGTGCAGCTCACCCTCTGGCGCCGCCGCCCCCTCTGGTTCGACGCGCGCCTGGACGGCGCGCAGCTCACCCAGGTGCTCGCCTTCACGCGCGCGGGCTACCTGCTGGACGGAAGGCCCCTGGCGGAAGGCGTGGCCACGCTGGAGCTGGAGCGCGTGGCCTGGACGCTGGAGGACCGCCCGGAGCCGGGCGACCGCTTCGTCGTGCAGGTGGAGGTGCGGTTGCAGGTGGTGACGGCCGCGAGCCTCGGACGTGTCGCGGCCTGGCTCACCCAGGGCACCCCCGCGGGGACGGAGCCGGACGGGCGCTCCGGGCTCACCGCAACCCTGCTGCGCTCCGTGGCGGAGGACCTGGCGCAGGGGGCCACCGCGCGCTGTGAGGTGCTCCGCCCGCCTTGAGCCCGCGGGAAGGGGCCGGCACCGTGTCGCCCCGGCACGGTAGAGTCGGGGCCATGCAGACTCCTTCCTTCGCCACGTACCCCGAGCTCGAGACCGAACGGTTTCGCCTGCGGCAGCCCCGGCTGGAAGACGCCCCGGAGCTCGCCGCCATCTACGACCACCCGGAGGTGGCGCGCTACCTCCCCTACGGCGCGGCGGGGGGCGTGCAGCGGATGCAGGAGAAGCTGGCGCGGGACCTGGAGTCCGCGCTGCGCGGAGAGGGCTTCCGCTGGGCGCTGTGCGCACGGGGCGAGGACGTCGCCCTGGGCAGCGTGGGGCTGTTCAACTGGAGCTCGCGCGACCGGCACGCGGAGGTGGGCTACGTGCTGGGGATGCCCCTGTGGGGCCAGGGCGTGATGAAGGAGCTGATGCCCACGCTCCTGCACTTCGGCTTCGCGCGGATGGGGCTCCACCGCATCGAGGCCCGCCTGGATCCTCGCAACGGCGCGTCGATGCGCGTGCTCACCCGCGCGGGCTTCCAGCACGAAGCCCTCCTGCGGGAGAACTGCGCCGGGCCCGAGGGCTTCATGGACACCGCCGTGCTCTCGCTGCTGGAAGGGGAGTGGCGCCGCGCCACCGGCGCCGAGCAGCCCTGAGGCAGCTTCTGAATCAGGCCAGCCGGTTCTTGGGGGACGGCGCGTCCCCGGGCACCTGCTGATCCGACACGAGCACCCACACCGAGTCCGTCTTGTCGCTGTAGAACAGGGTGATGGCCACGTGCCGCGCGCCGTGGGCGAAGCGGAAGATGAACCCGAAGGTCTGGTAGAGGCTCTTCGCCCGGACGCCCTCCTGGAACCGGCCGTAGAACTCCCGGACGCGGGTGCAGGGCGCGACCTCGTTGAAGAAGCTCTTGCCAATCTGCTCCTTCGCCTTGATGCGCGCGAGGGAGGCCTCGGTCCGGTTGAACTTGAGGATCTTCCCCTGGGCGTCCAGCTGGATCATCCCCAGCGGGAGCCCGTCGAGCTCCAGCTCCGACAGGCCGTCCACCCGCTGAATCAGGGCATCGAGCTCTTCCCGGGAGTGGGTTTGAAGTGGCGACGGCTCGCCGGTGGGCACGGAGTGGGGGGCGGGGGCGTTGGGGAT
>NZ_RAWG01000142.1 GCF_003611735.1 Corallococcus sicarius
CTCTCCCGCAGGGCGAGGAAGGGATGCCCGAGACGTGGGCAGGCCGCAGCTTCAAGGGGAAGCCTTCCGGACAGGCGATGTCCCCGAACACACGGCCCATGAATCCGACGCGAGTGCCGCTGGCCGCATGGGGGCGTGCCCTCCTGCTGGCGCTGCTGCTCGTCGGCCTGGCCCTCCTGGCCCGCTCAGAGGCCTTCCAGTCCGTCCTGCGCCGGACCCTGGACGCCACCGCGCCCGTCATCGCCGAGCACCCCTTCTGGGGCGCGGTGCTCTTCATCCTCCTGTCCGCGCTGTCCGCCATGGTGGCCTTCTTCTCCAGCGCGCTGCTGCTGCCAGTGGCCCTCGAAGCCTGGGGGAAGGCGGTTTGCGTGCTCCTGCTCTGGGTGGGGTGGATGCTCGGTGGCGCGTGCGCGTATGGCATTGCCCGGCACTTCGGCCGGCCGGTGGTCCGCCGCCTCGCCTCCAGCGACCTGCTCCACCGCTACGAGGAGCGCCTCTCCCGACGCACCCCCTTTGGACTGGTGCTCCTGTTCCAGCTCGCGGTTCCCTCGGAGCTCCCCGGTTACGTGCTCGGCCTGGCGCGCTACGGGCTGCGCCGCTACCTGCTCGTGCTCGCGCTCGCGGAGCTTCCCTACGCGGTGGGCACCGTCTACCTGGGCGCCAGCTTCCTCGAACGGCGCACCGTCGTGCTGCTCGCCCTCGGGGCCGCGGGCCTCCTGTTCGGCGCGTGGGCCTTCCACGTGCTGCGCGAACGCCTGGGCACATAGGGGACCGCCGTCACGGAGCTGTGCGGATTCAATGCATGGCATGCGGCGCGGGCGGAACCCCTTCGGGCCGGTGGGCAGCACCCTCGGCCCGAAGCGAGAGGAAGCTGCGCACCGCCTGCTCCACGGTCGGGTGGAGGTTCTCCTTGCCCATCCGCTGCGCCAGCCCCGTGCGCCGCAGCATCCGCCGCAGGGGCGCACGGGCCTCGGCGATGCCCAGCACCACGCCCTCCTCCTCGAACTCCCGCCGCAGCTTCTCCAGCCCCTCGGCCGCGGTGACGTCGAGGTCGAACGCGGCGGACGCATCCAGCACGAACCACCGCACCGGCGTGCGCGCATCCGCCACCAGCGCCCGGGCCTGCTCGCGCAGGTGGCGGGCGTTGGCGAAGAAGAGCGGCGCGTCGAAGCGGTAGATGACGAGTCCCGGAATGGTCTCCGCGTCCTCGTACCGTTCGATGTCGTGGAAGCCCGCCCCTCCGGGTCGCTCGCCGAGCACCGCGTCGTGCGGCCGGGCGGCCCGGCGGATGAGGTCCCCCAGCGCCAGCACCACCGCGATGAGGATGCCCTGGAGGATGCCCAGCACCACGACGCCCAGCATCGTCGCCACCGCCAGCACCGCCTCCACGGGCCGCACGCGCCACAGCGCGACGATGGACCCGACATCCATCAGGTACACGGCCGCCACGATGACGATGGACGCCAGCGTCACCAGGGGCAGGTTGCGCAGCAGCGGCGTGAAGAACAGCGCGAAGACGAGCACCACCACCGACGCCATCACCCCGACCCACTGCGTGCGGCCCCCCATGGCGGCGTTGACCGCCGTGCGTGAGTCACTGCCCGTGACGGGGAAGCCTTGCGTGAGGCCCGTGGCGAGGTTGGCGGCCGCCTGCCCCAGGAACTCCTGGTTCGTATCCAGCCGGTAGCGGAACCGGTCCGCGTAGATGCGCCCGGTGAGCACGGAGCTGGCGTAGTTGACGAGCGCCAGGCTGAAGGCGGCCGGCAGCAGCGCCCGCACGTCCCCGAACCGGACGGAGGGAACTCCGAAGGCCGGAGGCGCCGGGGAGAGCGCGCCCACGACCTGGATGCCACCCTGCGCCCACTGGAGCAGCTCGCCCGCCACCGTGGTCAACACCACCAGGATGAGCGGGCCGGGCGCCCGGGGCAGCAAGCCCCGCAGCAGCACCAACACCCCGATGATGCCCACGCCGAGCAGCACCGTCGGCACGTGGGCCCGCTGGACGTTCGCGCCCACTTCATACACCTGACCGGCGAAGTCGCCCGCCTTGCGCTCCAGCCCGAAGAGCTTCGCCAGCTGGCTGCCGATGATGATCAGCGCCGCGCCGTTGACGTAGCCGACGAGGATGGGCCGGGACAGGAAGTCCGCGAGCGCGCCCGCCTTGAAGAGCCCTCCGAGGAGGCTCAGGACGCCCACCATCAGCGCGAGCAGCGCCGCCAGCGAGGCGTAGCGCGCGGGGTCCACTCCCGCGGCCAGCGGGGCCAGGGCGGACGCGGTGAGGATGGCGGCCCCCGCCTCGGGCCCGAGGATGAGGTGCCGCGAGGGCCCGAACAGCGCGTACGCCAACATGCCCGCGATGCCCGCGTAGAGGCCCGCCGCCGGGCGCACCCCGACGATCTGCGCATACGCGAGCCCCTGGGGGATGAGCATCGCGCCCACGGTGAGCGCGGAGAGAAGATCCGCCACGAACCCCTGGCGCGAAGCGCCCCGCGCAAGCCCCAGCCCGGGGACGACGCGCGCCACCGCCCGCCATCTCCTCGCGGACGACGGACTCCGGAGCCTGGGGTGCATGCATGCCTCCCTGGATTCAACGGCGCACGCTCCGCCACCGCACGGCAAAGCTGGACCTTGCCACGCGTGTCGGCAAACAAGAGGCACGCGCCTGCCCCTCGGGAGCCACCAGCCGGCGTGGCGGTCGAACCGGTGAGCCTTGGAGCCCGGTGACCGCGGCCCCAGATCCTGGAGAGGTCTTCCCCGCGACACAGGAGGTGCTCATGACAGACACACGTACTGGAGGGAGGTGGAGCAGGAGTTGGTGGGGCCCCGTGCTCGCCCTGCTCCTGGGGGTGACACCCCTGATGGGAGGCGCGCAGCAGGCGAAAGCGCCCGCCGAGCCCGCCGAAAAAATGGACCCCCAGGCCCAGCGCATCCTGCGCCAGATGAGCGACTTCCTGGCCGCGCAGCGCGAGTTCTCCGTCCGCACCGAGGGGACGCTCGATGAAGTGCTCGAGTCGGGGCAGAAGATCCAGCGGCAGCGCGAGGGCGACGTGAGCGTGCAGCGGCCCAACCGGCTCCGCGTGGACCGCAGCGGAGACCTGGCCCGCCTCCACCTCTTCTATGACGGCCAGCGGTTCACCCTCCAGGGCGAGCGCGCCAACGCCTATGCGACGACCCCGGCGCCCTCCACCCTGGATGCCACCCTGGACATGGCCTCGCTGCGGCTCGGACTGGATGCGCCCGCGGCGGACCTGCTCGTCAGCGACCCCTACACCGCCCTCACCGAGGACGTGCGCTCCGGCAGCTACCTGGGCCGCGCCGTGGTGGACGGCACGCCCGTGCACCACCTGGCGTTCCGCAACCGCGAGGGCGTGGACTGGGAGCTCTGGGTCGAGGACGGCCCTCGGCCCCTGCCGCGCAGGTACGTCATCACCTCCCGGGACATGCCGGGTTCGCCGCAGTACTCGGTGAGCCTGTCCGACTGGAACCTGTCGCCCCAGTTCACCCCGCAGCAGTTCCAGTTCACGCCCCCGAGCGATGCGATGCGCGTGTCGTTCGCCGAGCCGAACCCGCAAGGCGGCAAGCCCGAGGGAGGTGCGAAATGATGATGCAGGCGCGCAGGTGCCGCCAGCGGGCGGCGGGGATGTTGCTGGGGCTCTTCGTCATGGGAGGACTGCTCCCGGAGGCCCTGGCCCAGTACGGCACGTCGCGCCGGGTGGCGCGGCGCACCTCGCGGCGCACGTCCTACCGGCATGACGCCGTGTACGGCGGCGGCGCCACGAGCGCGGCCGTGGTGGCGGTGCCCGTGGGCGCGGCCACCGTCACGGCGCTCCCCGCGGGCTGCATGGCCGCGCCGGTGGGCGGCATCACCTACCAGCAGTGCGGCTCCGTCCGCTACCGCCCCTACTACCAGGGAGAGAGCCTCGTGTACGCCGTTGAGTAGCCCCTGGCGCTTTCGGCGGTGAGGCCCTGCTTCATCGCCGAAAGCGCCCACGTCTCCTGGGGTGGGCGAGCTCCGGCGTTCGGCCCCCCAGGGTGGGGCAGCGCGCGGACCGCGACGGAGGGCACCGCCGGGGGGTCGGTAGACGCACAGGCGCGCCCCCCCCACGTTGGACGCCCATGATACCGACCACGTTGGGGCTGCTCCTGCTCCTGGGTGTGGCACCCGCCGAAAGTGCTTCCGCCGCGCAAGCCCCGGCATGCCACACCGACAATGCCCGCGAACTGGGCGGCCACACCTTCCTGCTCCCCATCCTCCAGCAGAGCGCCCTGGTGACCACGAACGCGGGCCTTCGCGAAGGCATCGCGCGCTACGACGTGCCGGACGTTCCTGTCGGCAGGCTGGGCACCCGGGATGTGCTGCTCACGGGCGTCCAGCAGACGCTGGACCTGGGCATCGCCTTCACGGACTGGCTGGGCGTGGCGGGCTTCGCGCGAGCCACCGTCATCACCGGGGCGGATACCCCCTCGCTGCTGCTGCGGGGCGCGTCGGTGGAGCTGCTCGGCCAGGCGGGGGCCGTCGTGCGGGTGTGGCGCAACGAGCCCAGCGGAACGCAGCTCTCCCTTCGCGCCAACGTCGGCCTCGAGCACGGCAGCGACATCACCGTCCGCTCGTTCGTCAATGGCATCCTGAACGACCCGGAGCTGACCTTCGAGGACGTGCTGGAGGGCAACCTCGACCAGTTCATCCGCGTGCCCACGAGAGAGACCTCCGTGAATGGCGGTGCGTTCCTGGCCCAGGCCTTCAGCCGGACGTTCTCGCTGCAGGCCTCCGCGTACGGCGAGTACGCCTGGCGCGAGCGGGAGCCCTTCATCTCGGCGGATGGCGGCCGCGTCACCCAGGAGTCGCGCGCGGCGCGCGTCAACTTCGCGGTCGCGCTCGCCGCGGACTTCGCGCCCCACGGCGTCCCCCTGGCCCTCCTGGGCGAGTACCTGTTCACCACCGGCGAGGAGACCGAGGTAGGCCGTCCCGTCAGGACCCTGGGCGCCAGCACGGTCGCGCTCGGCCTCTATTACACCGGGCGGCCCCACCTGCAGCTCGGCCTGGGCGCGGCAACCACCCTGAACGCCGCGCGCCGCCTCGGCCTCGGAGAGCAAGGCGAGGAGCGCGAGTCCGGCAAGCCCACGCTCAGCTACGGGCAGCTCATCCTGCGCTACATCTGGTGAGCCCCGACTCCGCACGCGCGCAGCACGGGCTCAGGAGGGCACGCTGCCCGGGGGCAACCGCTCCGCGTTCTCCTTCCGGTCCTGCCGCTTCGCCCAGACCTTGTAGGGAATCAACGCGATCAGCCGGACGATGACGATAGCGGCCACCCCCGCCGCCACCTTCAACGCCTGGAGGCCCGGGTAGCTGTGGATGATGATGGTCAGGGTGAGGGCCGGAGGGGCGAGGCCCGCGGTCAGCGCCACGGCCTTGCGGTCCTCCAGCCTTGGCCCGCCCGCCCAGTGTCCCAGGAAGGCCGAGGCGGACACGAGCACGAGCAGGGCCAGCACCGAGGCGCCCCCCAGCTCCCCCAGCCGGGGCGGCGCCTTGACGAGGAGGAGCACCAGGACCACCAGCAGGAGCACGTTGAACAGGCGGCTGGTCCACACGGCCAGCACCTCCGCCCAGCGTGGAGAGAGGCGTTGGACGGCCATTCCCACCACCAGCGGAGGGACGACCTTCGCGAGCAGGGTGCGCAACACCAGGCCGGGGCTGGCCTGGAGCTCGAGCCCCATCACGCGGTCCATCACCGACACCCAGAGGGGCACGGTGATGAGGGTGCACAGGGCCAGCAGCAGCAACAGGTTGACCGCCGTGGTGACGCTCGCGCGCAGGGACTTCGCCTGCTTCACCAGCAGGGGCGCTCCGGGGCTGATGGCCGTCAAGACGATGGCGGCCGCCACCACCGAGGGCAGCCGGAACAGCCGCACCAGCGCGAACGCCAGGAGCGGCACCCCCACGAGCACCACGGCCAGCGCCCGCCCGTAGAGCGCCGGACGCTGGAATATCTGTCGGACCCCTCCGCGGCGTGCCGCCAGCCCCGCGGAGAACATGAACAGGACGATGGCGTTGGACAGCACGAAGGTGATGACGGTCTTCAGCATGGCGCACTCCCCTTTCCAAGGGTCCGGGCCGCTTCGCCCACCGGCTACACGGGGCTCCTGCGCCAGCGCACCGCCAGCACGGAGAGGACCGCGAGCGCGCTGCCCACGCTCGCGACAGCCATCAACGGACGGCGCAGGCCCGTCGCGAGCGCCTCCAGCGCGCCACGCAGGGTCGCGGCGGCGGTGCGCTCCGCGAGCTTCTCCACGGAGGCGCCCAGCGCCTGGCCCGAGGTCGCGATGCTGGACGTCAGTTCGTCGTGGACGCCCGCCGCGAGTCCCCGCGCCAGGCCCTGGCCGGCGCGCTCCAGCAGGCTCACGAGCGCGTCGGAGTCCTCCTGGAGCTTCGACGCGAAGCCCTCGACGAGCCCGCGTCCCACCTTCGAGGCCACCTCCTCCCCCAGCGGGGCCAGCACGCGCGCGTCCTCCACGAGCGCGGGCACCGCCTCGTGCAGCCGCTCCGAGGCCTCCGTCACCATGCTCCCGACGATGATCCGCGCCCGCTGTCCCGGCGTGTGGATCTCATCGGTGCGGGAGCGGGCGTACTCCACCGCGTGGTCGAAGAGGAGGTTGAGGCGCACCATGAAGTCATGGACCGGCAGGCCGCCTTCCTGCCACTCCCGCTCCAGCACCTCCAGCGCGCCTTCCATGGCCGCGGCGGCCAGCGTGTGGGCCGCGGCCCCGGGCGCCGCGCCCTCGCGCTCGGCCGCCTCATGCGCCAGCCGCGCCAGCACCGTGAGCACGTCGTGGGCGATGGTGCGCCACTGCCCGTCCAGTTCGGGCAATTCCTCGCGCAACCCGTCCGCCGCGCCGTGCACCGCGCCGCTCGCGACCCCGCTCGCCAGCAGGCGTTGCAACGACAGGGTCAGGTTGCGAAGCGCTTCGACGGGCCTCCCATGTTTCTCGCTGGCCATCCACGCACCCGTCCCTTCAGCGCTCCTGGCGAAACCTCTCATGGGCGGACTCCACCCGTTTGAAGTGAGGCCGACACACGCCCGGGACAAGCGGCCCCCTTGCGCGGAACCGACGCGTTGACTGGCGGCTCCCAGGTGCGGCGCCAACGACACCGGAGGAATCACGGCCTGGCGTCCAGGGGCTCGCGCGCCTTGCGCCCGCGAAGGATGACAGCCCCGGCGTCCGCGCAGAGCTTCAAGGCATCAGCGGAGCGCGCCTCCGCCCCGGGAGGCCCTCGTGCACGACACACCCGAACCCATGCCCCTGGCCGAGGAGGACCGGGCGGTGGACTTCCTGCTCGACCTCGTGCGGGCGCTCCACCTGGCCTACGTGCCCGCCAACGTCGTGGAGTCGCTGATGAAGGGCGCCGCGCAGGGCCTGGGGCTGCGCCTGGAGCTCTTCACGCTCCAGAGCTTCGTGGCGACGGAGGTCACCTCGGGGGCGCGGCGGCGGGTGGACATTGAACGGGTGCCCTTCAATCCCCACTGGAACCTGCGCCGGTCGTCCGGGGTGCTCCTGGTCGCCCGCGCGGTGGCGGCGGGGCAGCTGCGCCTCCCCGAGGCGCGTGCCGAGCTGGAGCGCGTCGTCCAGCAGCGCCCGGCATACCCGGAGTGGTCGGTGTTCATTGCCTATGGTGTGTACAGCGCGGCCGTCGCCGCCCGCGTGGGCGGAGCGTGGCGGGAGCTGGCCGTGGCGGGCCTCATCGGTGTCGTGGCGGGCCTCATCCACTACGGCACGCTCCAGTCCATGCGCATGGACCTGCAGAAGAGCTTCCTCGCCGCGTTCGTCGGCACGTTGATGGCCTTCGGCTTCTCCCTCCTGCTGCCGCCGTTCGATCTGACGCGGGCCTTGTTCGGAGGGGCGACGCTGCTCATCCCCGCCATGGTGGTGACCCTGGGAGCGGCGGAGCTGGTGAGCGAGTCCGTCGAGGCGGGGATGACACGTCTCACCTACGGCCTGCTGCGCTTCCTGCTGTTGGGCGTGGGCATCGTCGCCGCGGCCCGGCTCTGGACCCTGCTCCTCCCACTCCCCGCCGATGCCCAGGCGACCCCGCTGCCGGAGCCCCTGGTGCTGGCGCTCGTCGCGCTGGGCGGCATCGCGCTGACGGTGTGCATGGGCGGTCGGCGGCGCGAGCTTCCGTGGATCGTCGGCGCGGTGCTGCTGGCCTTCGGGACTCAGGAGCTCACGAAGCTCCTCTTCGGAGGACGCGGCAGCCCGCTGCTGGCCAGCTTCGTGCTGGGCATCGCCGGGCTCCTGTATGCGCGGTGGCCCGGGAGGACCGCGACGACGGTCATCATGCCCGGGCTGCTCCAGCTGGCTCCCGGCTTCCTCGGCACCCAGGTCATCGTGGCGCTGCTCCAGCCGGGGGTGCCCGCTTCCGGCGAGCGCTTCTTCGACGTGCTCCTGGTGGCGGCCCAGCTCGTCCTGGGCCTGGTGTTCGCCTCCGCCGTCGTCAGCGCCCCGGGCCTGCCCTCGCGCCGGCCGGTCTCCCCCTGAGCTCACACCTCCCCGGGCCGCAGCCACAGGCCGAAGCGCACCCGAGGCGGGTGGGCGACACGACGGGACGGACCCCATCGTGTCGCCGGGCTCCTACTGCCGGGCCATCGCGATCCTCAGGAGCTCCTCGCGCGAGACCAGGTCGCTGAAGTTCTCCTTGCCCTTGTCCAGCTGCACCCACTTCACCCGGCCGGTGAACCTGCTGTCGCCGTTGTGGAAGCCCTCGGCCACGGGCGACCCCATGTCGATGCCCACATCGGTCGTCTCGTCGGCGGAGAACACGTTGGGCAGGGTTCGCTCCACCCGGCCGCGGCCGACCGCCTTGCCGTCAGCATAGAGCGTCACGTCGCCGCCCTTGCCCACGCCGCCGCCGTCGTACTTGAACGCCATGCGGACCTGGTGCGTGCCCGGAAGCAGCTCACGCTCGGCCACGACATAGAAGCGCTGCAGCCCGCCGAAGTTGTAGCAGTAGGAGAGCCGGCCCCCGCGCGTGTAGAGGCACCAGCCGCCGAACGCGCCGCCCTGGCTGACGATGACACCGTTCGCGCCGCTTTCGGGGACCTCCACCTCGGCGGTGACGTTGTGCGACTTGTTCTTGATGTTCAGGACCGAGTTCTCGCTGAGCCGCCGCATGGTGCCCGACAGGATCTGCGAGTCGCCCTGGATGAGCTCCGGCCGTCCCGCGATCTCCGAGTTGAAGCGCTCGGCGCCGCGGTCGTCCAGCGGCAGCACGTAGTACCGGGCGGCCTCGATGAGGAAGAGCTGCTGCAGCTCCCGCAGCTTCTGCGGCTGCTCGGCGGCGAGGTCGCGCGCCTGCGTCCAGTCCTTCGTCGTGTCGTAGAGCTCCCAGACGTCGTTCTCGAGGCTCGTGTGCGGTGCACCCTCCCAGGGGGTGCGGTGCTTCGTCACCGCGGTCCAGCCCTGGTGGTAGATGCCGCGGTTGCCGAACATCTCGAAGTACTGCGTCTCATGTCGCTCCGGCGCCTTCGCGTCGTCGAAGCAGTAGCGCATGCTCACGCCCTGCATCGGGGTCTGCTGCACGCCGTTGACGCTGACCGGCTGGGGCAGGTTCGCGGCCTCCAGGAGGGTGGGCGCCACGTCGATGACGTGGGTGAACTGCGTTCGGACCTCGCCCTTGGCGTCAATGCCGTGGGGCCAGTGGACGATGCAGCCATTGCGCGTGCCGCCGTAGTGCGAGGCCACCTGCTTGGTCCACTGGTAGGGCGTGTCCATGGCATGCGCCCAGCCCACCGCGTAGTGGTTGTAGGCCTCGGGCGTGCCGAGCTTGTGCATGTTCTGGATGAGGTACTCGGGCGTCTCCACGCCTTCGATGCCGTTGAAGATGAAGGCCTCGTTGAGGGTGCCGTTGAGGCCGCCCTCGGCGGAGGCGCCGTTGTCCCCGAGGATGTAGTAGACGAGCGTGTCCTCCAGCGCCCCCATCTTCTCCAGCGAGTCGATGAGGCGCCCCACGTGGAAGTCCGCGTACTCGAGGAAGCCCGCGTAGACCTCCATCTGCCGCGCGAGCACCGGCCTCAGCTTCTCCGGCATGTCCTCCCAGGAGGGGATCTCCCCGGGGCGCGAGGTGAGCCGGGCATCCTGGGGGATGACGCCGAGCTTCTTCTGCCGCGCGAAGATCTCCTCCCGCAGCGTGTCCCAGCCGGCGTCGAAGCGGCCCTTGTACTTGTCCGCCCACTCCCGGGGCACGTGGTGCGGCGCGTGGGTGGCGCCCGGGGCGAAGTAGACGAAGAAGGGTTTGTCCGGCACGAGCGCCTTCTGCTGGCGCACCCACGCGATGGCCCGCTCCGTCATGTCCTCCATGAAGTGGTAGCCCTGCTCCGGCGTGCGGTCCGGTTCGATGGGCACCGTGTTCTCGTAGAGGGCCGGAGAGTACTGGTTCGTCTCCCCCCCGACGAAGCCGAAGAAGTGTTCGAAGCCGGAGCCGGTGGGCCACCGGGTGAAGGGCCCCACCGGGCTCGTCTCCCAGACGGGCACCTCGTGGCACTTGCCGAACTGCGCGGTGCTGTAGCCGTTGAGCTTGAGCACCTCCGCCACCGGCGCGCAGTGGTTGGGGAGCACGCAGCTGTAGCCCGGCGAGGAGGTGGCGATCTCCGTGATGCCGCCGAAGCCCACCGCGTGGTGGTTGCGCCCGGTGAGGAGCGCGGCGCGCGTGGGTGAGCAGAGCGCCGTGGTGTGGAAGCGGTTGTAGCGCAGGCCGTTGGACGCCAGGCGCTCCGCGGTGGGGGTGTTGACGACGCCACCGAAGGCGCTGGACGCCCCGAAGCCCACGTCGTCCAGCAGGATGACGAGGACGTTGGGCGCGCCCTTCGGAGGCCGCAGCTGGGTGATGGGCGGGAACTTCGCGCTCGGGTCCGTGGCGCTGAAGGGACGCACGCCCTGGTAGGGCTGGTCCGGGATGGGGAGGACCTCCCGCTGGAGGCTGTCATTGGGAGAGGGCCCGCCACCGTCGCCCGCCTGCCGCTGCTTTCCGTTCTTCTTCATGTTCCGCCCTTCCCGGGAGAGCCCCGGTGGCGGGAAGGTGAGCGTGCGTGAGACGCAGGCACAGTGCTCCACGGGGCAGGCGCGCACGAGGTTCACAACGCTCCCCGTGACCCGGGCAAGACGCGGGCGTGAGGACTGCAGGGCCCGCGCGCGAGGCCTAGCTTTGAAGCTGCCATGAACATCCCCGCCTCGCTGTTCGACTTCTCGCTCGTCCAGGGAGGTCTGCTCGTCGGCCCTGGACGGCGGCACCTGCTTGCCCTCCCCCGCCGTTCCTCCCTGCCCGGGCGCGTCCTCACCCTGACGCTGGTGGCCTGGCTGCCGCTCCTCCTGCTGTCGCTCCTCCACGGCGGGTCTGCGGTGCCACGCGCCTTCCTGCGCGATGCAGCGGTGCACGTCCAACTGCTGGTGTCGCTGCCGCTGCTCATCGCGACCGAGCGCTACATCGACTTGAGCGTCGCGGCGGCCGTGCGCCAGTTCGTCGTTTCGGAGCTGATTGATGCGAAGCACCTGGGCGCCTTCGAGGACATCGCGCGCGGGGTGATGCAGGTGCGGGGCAAGGCCTCCCTCGAGGCCGGGTTGCTGCTGGCCGCCTTCGCCCTGTCCTTCGTGCAGCTGTCCGCGAGTGCGGCCCCGGGGTGGAGCCACACGGAGCCTGACGGTCCGCTCACCTTCGCCGGCGGGTGGTACCTCGCGGTGAGCCGGCCCCTCGTCCGGTTCCTGTTGCTGCGGTGGCTGCTCCGGGGCGCCCTGTGGGCGGTCTTCCTCTTCAGGGTCTCCCGGCTGCCGCTCGCGCTCGTGCCCACCCACCCCGATGCCGCCGGCGGCCTGGGCTTCCTCGGCACCTGCCAGGCCAGCTTCTCCAGCCTCGTCTTCGCGGTGGGCTGCACCCTCACCGCGCAGCGCCTGCGGTGGGCCCCCAGCAGCGACCTCCTGGGGTACGCCACCCACCTGCTCGCCTTCGCGCTCCTCGCCCTCGTCGTCCTGTTCGTCCCACTGCTCCCCTTCTGCCGCCCGCTCCTGCTGGCGAAGCGCCACGGGGACCACGCCTTCTCGGGCGTGGCCGCCTGGCACTCGCGACGCTTCGAGCGCAGGTGGTTCCACCGCGAGGAGCCCGCCGGGGTGGATCCCCTGAGCGCGCCCGACTTCTCGTCCCTCACGGACCTGGGCACGTCGTTCGCCACCGCGCGCGACATGCGGTGGCTGCCGGTGAACTACCGCGCGGCGCTGGCCATCCTCTGCGCGGCCATGGCCCCGATGGTGCCCCTGCTCTTCATCGACCGGCGCTTCATCGCCGTGCTCACGGCGGTAGGCAAGAGCCTGCTCTGACGCCGCCTCTCGCTGGCGTCCCCCCCCAGGCGATGGACAAGGTCCCGATGCATTCCCAAGGGGGGGGCGACATGGCGAAGAAGGAAGCGAAGAAGGAAGCGAAGAAGCAACCGAACATCCTCATCATCTGGGGAGACGACATCGGCTGGTTCAACCCGAGCTGCTACCACCAGGGGGCGATGGGCTACCGCACGCCGAACATCGATCGCATCGCCGCCGAGGGCGCGCGGTTCACCGACTGGTATGGGCAGCAGAGCTGCACGGCGGGGCGCGCCGCCTTCATCACCGGCCAGTCACCGATCCGCACGGGCCTCACCAAGGTGGGGCTGCCAGGCGCGAAACTCGGACTGCAGGCCGAGGACCCCACCATCGCCGAAATGCTCAAGCCCCTGGGCTATGCCACCGGCCAGTTCGGCAAGAACCACCTGGGAGACCGGGACGAGTACCTGCCCACGGTGCACGGCTTCGACGAGTTCTTCGGCAATCTCTATCACCTCAACGCCGAGGAGGAGCCGGAGAATCCGGACTACCCCAAGGACCCCCACTTCCGGAAACACTACGGGCCCCGGGGGGTCCTGCACAGCTGGGCCCAGCCTGACGGCACGCAGCGAATCGAAGACACCGGCCCGCTGACGAAGAAGCGGATGGAGACGGTGGATGAGGAGTTCCTGTCCGCGTGCACGGACTTCATCGAGCGCAACACCGCCGAGGACAAGCCCTTCTTCTGCTGGTTCAACTCGACCCGCATGCACGTCTTCACGCACCTGCGCAAGGAGTCGCAGGGCGTGACGGGCCTGGGCCTCTACCCGGACGGCATGGTCGAACACGACGGCCACGTGGGCAGGCTGCTCGACAAGCTCGATGAGCTGGGGATCACCGAGAACACCATCGTGATGTATTCAACCGACAACGGCGCCGAGGTGCTGAGCTGGCCCGACGGCGGCAGCACCCCGTTCCGCGGCGAGAAGGACACCAACTGGGAGGGCGGCTGGCGCGTGCCCTGCGTCATCCGCTGGCCGGGCGTCATCGAGCCGGGGACCCTCTCGAATGAAATCTTCTCGCACACCGACATGCTGCCCACGCTGGTCGCGGCCGCCGGTGAGCCCGACATCGTGGAGAAGCTCAAGCGCGGTCACACGGCCGGGAAGAAGACGTTCAAGGTCCACATCGACGGCTACAACCTGCTGCCCTTCCTCAAGGGCGAGGTGGAGAAGAACCCGCGCCGTGGCTTCTTCTACTGGAGCGACGACGGAGACCTGATGGCGCTGCGGGTGGATGCGTGGAAGCTCCACTTCCAGGAACAGCGCTCCCATGGATTGGGCGTCTGGCAGGACCCGTTCACGGAGCTGCGCATCCCGAAGCTCTTCAACCTCCGGAGCGACCCCTTCGAGCGGGGCGACAAGGACGCGACGCTCTATTACGACCTGTGGACCGCCCAGCACATGTTCGTCCTGGTCCCCGCGCAGGTCATCGTCGGCGAGTTCCTGAAGACCTTCGAGGAGTTCCCTCCCCGCCAGAAGCCCTCGAGCTTCAGCATCGGTCAGGCGCTTGAGAAGGCACGGGAGACCCAGAAGAAGCTGGCCCGAAACGTCCCGCCCGAGGAGGAGGCCGTGGCGCCCGCGGGTGAAGAGCAACCCGCGATGCATTGAGCCCCCGGCTCAGGGCGTCCCGCTGAACACCGTCTTCCAGTCGTCGCGCATGCTCACGACGGTCCAGCCTCCCTCCTTCGCGGCCCGGAGGGAGGCCCCGTCCTTCTCCTCGTAGGCGAACTCCCTCGCGGCGTCGTCGTGGTGGATGAGGAGTTGGAAGGAGGGTCCGCGCCGCTCTTGGGACGCGCCGAGCATGGCGATGTCGCCGCCACTGCGGACGTTGCCCGCGACGAACACCGGGGACCGGCCGATGTGCAGGTCATTGCCCACCGGCTTGCCCTCCTTGTCATTGAGGTGGTCCACGCGCGGCTCGCGCCACAGCACCTGCCGGCCGCCGCGCTCCTCGTATTTCTCCGCGAGGCTGCTGCCGATGACCTGCTGCGGGGCAATGCCATACACCTCTTCGGAGAAGACGCGCATGAAGTCGATGCCGCCCCCCGAGCTGATCCACGTCTGGAAACCGTTGTCGCGCAGGTACTGGAGCAATTCGAGCATCGGCTGGTAGGCGAGCTGCGTGTAGGGCACGCCGAGCTTCGGGTGGCGCGCCGTCTTGAGGAACTCACGCACGTCGGCCAGGAACTGCTCCTGCGTCATGTTCGCGTGGGTGGCCGCGAGCAGCTCCATCAGGGCCTTCTCGCCGCCCTCCATCAAGGTGTCGAGGTCGCCTTCCAGCACGGCCTTGTAGGGCTGCTTCTTCCGCAGCGAGGGGTCCTTGTCGGCCAGCGCCCGGACGCGCTCCGCGAGGAAGGCGCCCTGGACCGCGGGCTTCTCCTGCCAGAGCGTGCCGTCGTTGTCGAAGACGGCGACGCGCTCCTCCACCGGGAGGAAGTCCGGGCTGCCCTGCGTCGTCACGCGGGAGACGAAGCCGACGATGGCCTGCTTCACCGGGCCGTCGCTCCACGACGGGAGGGGGTCGGCCTGCGCGGCCTGCGCCCGGGCCGTGGCCGGGAAGGCCAGGCCGAGCACGAGCCAGAGCACGACGAAGAGGGCCTGACGGCCGACAGGCATGGACATGGACATGGGAAGCACCTCTCCCTGACACGCTGGGAGCGCCCTGTCCCCGGCGCAACACGCGGGGGGCACGCCTGCACCGTCGACCCTTTGTGCACTTCGCACCTTGAACGGGCGCCCTCCCTTCACCATCTTTGCTGTCCCCCAGGCGCCACGGAGCCCCAGCCCACCATGTCCCTCACCCGCGCGGCAGACCTCCCCGAACACGTCGATGTCTTGATTGTCGGTGCGGGCCTCTCTGGGATTGGCGCTGCGTACTACCTGCAGCGGGACCACCCGTCGAAGTCGTACGCCCTCCTGGAGGCCAGGGGAGCGACCGGCGGGACGTGGGACCTCTTCCGCTACCCCGGCATCCGCTCCGACTCGGACCTCCACACGTTCGGGTACGAGTTCAAGCCGTGGACGAACGACAAGTCGATTGCCGGCGCGGACGCCATCCTCGCCTACCTGCGTGAGACGGCGGCCGAGTATGGGATTGACCGCAAGGTTCGGCTCCACCACAAGGTGCACGGCGCGGCCTGGTCCAGCCAGGACGCCCGCTGGGTCGTCGACGTGGAGCGCACCGATACCGGCGAGCGACTGAAGCTCTCCTGCCGGTGGCTGTTCTGCGCGGCGGGCTACTACCGCTACGACCAGGGCTTCACCCCCCGGTTCGAGGGCGTCGAGCGCTTCCAGGGCCGCGTCGTCCATCCCCAGCACTGGCCCGAGGACCTGGACTACAAAGACAAGCGCGTCGTCGTCATTGGCAGTGGCGCCACAGCGGTGACGCTGGTGCCGGCGATGGCGGGAGCGGCGGCGCACGTGACGATGCTGCAACGCACGCCCACCTATATCGTGCCCGTCCCCGCCGAGGAGTGGCTCGCGAAGGTCCTCAGGAAGGTGCTCCCGAAGGCCTGGGCTCACGCGCTCATGCGGCGCAAGAACATCGGCATGCAGCGGTTCATCTGGCGCTTCTGTCAGCGCTACCCGCACGTGGCACGGCGGCTCATCCGCTGGACGAACGCGCGCCAGCTCCCGAAGGGGTACCCGGTCGACGAGCACTTCAACCCGCCCTACAACCCGTGGGCCCAGCGGCTGTGCATCGTCCCGGACGCGGACCTCTTCAAGGCCATCTCCAGCGGCCAGGCCTCGATGGTGACGGATCACATCGAGACCTTCACCGAGAAGGGTCTCCGCCTGAAGTCGGGCCAGGAACTGGAGGCCGACCTCATCGTCACCGCGACGGGGTTGAACGTGCAGGCGCTCGGCGGCATCCCGCTGACGGTCGACGGGGCACCGGTGCATCTGGCCGACCGGGTGGCGTTCAAGGGCATGATGCTCAGCGGCGTGCCGAACTTCGCGCTCGCGCTCGGCTACACCAACGCGTCCTGGACGCTGAAGGTCGGCCTGCTGTGTGAGCACTTCTGCCGCCTGCTCGCGCACATGGATGCGCACGGCCATAGCATCTGCACCCCCGAGCTGAGCGACCCGGCGATGCCGACCCGGCCGCTGCTCGACTTCGACGCCGGGTACGTGAAGCGTTCGCTGGAGGCACTGCCACGTCAGGGCGAACAGGCCCCCTGGCTGATGTCGATGGACTACCAGGCCGACACCCGGATGCTGTGCAAGGACGCGGTGTCGGATCCGCACCTGCGCTTCTCCTCCCCCGTCCGTCCGGGGAGGGAGGCCTCCTGAAGGACACAGCCGCGGGGTGTCTGCTGTTCACACCCCGGGCCGCCCCGCCCTGGCGAATCAGGGCAACGCGTGTCATGTCCGGGGCGCGGCCCTCGGCCGGCATCAACGACACGAAGAGGAGATGTGATGGGATTCCTGAGACCTCACGCGGCACGTATCTACGCCCTGCTCCGGATCATGACGGGCTTCATGTTCCTGTTCCACGGGATGCAGAAGCTGTTCGGCATGTTCGGCGGAGTGCCCCCCGGAGCGCCCGCCTTCATCATCTACGGCGCCGGTGGCATCGAGCTCGTCTGCGGCGTGCTCGTCTTGATTGGCCTGTTCACCGGACCCGCGGCCTTCCTCGCGAGCGGCACCATGGCGGTCGCCTACTTCATGGGGCACGTGTTTCCCCAGAGTCACATCCTCCCCATCGTGAACCAGGGCGAGCTCGCGGCGCTCTACTGCTTCGTCTTCCTCTACATCTCCGCGCACGGCTCGGGCATCTGGAGTGTGGATGACGCGCGCGGAGGCACGAAGAGCCGGACCGCGTCCGCCTGACGCAGCCTGCCGGGGGCTCACCGGCGCGAGTGCGTCCACCACCGCACGGCAAGGCGGGCCCGGGGGCAATACCCGAGTGGGAGGCCCCTCCCAACCTTGGCCGCACCGGTCCGCGCCATGTCCCCTGCCCCTCGCTCCCCACGGCGCGTGCTTGTCGCGGTGCTGACGGCGCTCCTCACCGGCTGCGCCATCACGGCGCCTCGCACGGAGCTCCAGGAGCGCGTGGGCCGGTCGGACCTCGACGTGGGCACGCTGCGCATCCGCGTGCGGGACCTGGCCCGGCGGCTGCCTGGCATGCTGGAGGTGCTGGCGGAGGACATCGCCACGCACACGGACTCGGCTCCCGTGCGCCGCGCCATGTTGGAGTTCAAGACCAACGCGGTCCCCACGCTGCAGGCCGCTCTCTTCCAGCCGGATCCGGTGGCCGCGCTTGTGGACGCCTGGGCCCTGGTGGCCCAGCTCCAGGACCTGCTGCCCAAGAGAGCCGCGGGCGTCTCCCCGGAGGTGCTGGCCCGCGCACGGGACGGGCTGCGCCAGGTGGAAGCCGAGCTGGAGGCGCAGTGGAAGGAGCTCGCGGACACGGACGACCTCTCCCAGGTGCGTGAGCGCGTACACCAGTGGGCCTCCGAGCATCCGCTCGAGGGCCACGCCTACGCGCGCGAGTCCACCGTGCCGCTGCTGGCCGGCCTCACGGACCAGTCCCAGCAGCGCCTCACGCGCAGGGCGGCGACCCTGATGGAGGACACGCGCGACCTCACCGCGCGGCTGGACCTCTATGCCGGCAGCCTGCCCCGGCAGGCCCGGTGGCAGGCGGAGCTGGCCGCGACGCAGATGTTCTCCGCCGCGCTCGACGCGCCGGCCCTGCGCACGGCCCTGGGCGATCTGGACCGGACGGTGGACATCCTCGACCGCTTCGGAGGGCTGGCCGCGAACACCCCCGCGCTGGTGGCGCGTGAACGGGCGGCCGTGCTGGACGCGCTGGAGCGGGAGCGGCTGGCGCTCCAGGGCTTCGTCTCCAGCGAGCGGCAGGCCGTGCTCGCGAGCATGGGCCAGGAGCGCGCGGCGGTGGTGGAGGCCCTGCACGCTGAACGCGTGGCCACGCTCCAGCAGGTGGACGGCCTCGCGGGCGGCTGGGTGGACCACGCCTTTGATCGGGCGACCCGCCTGGTGGACCGCGTCTTCCTGTGGCTGCTCGGGCTGGCCCTGCTGACGCTCGTGGGAGGGCTGCTCATCGCGGCGGTGGTGACGCGGGCGGGGCGCGCGTCACGGAAGATCGCGCCATGAGCCCCTGACCGCCCGAGCCACCGGGAGTCACCGGACGGCGGGGCGGTCGAGCCGGTGGTGCTTGGAACCTCCAGGTCGTGTCCCCAACGTCCTGGAGCAACAAGCCACGCGCCCTCCAGGGCCCTACCCCGGAACCGACATGCCCCACGCTCGCCGTCTTGCCTCCGTGTTGCTGCTGCTGGTGATGGCAGGCTGCTCCAGCATCGCGACGACCACGGATTACGATCCGGCCTCCGTCAGCAAGGTGGACGCGTACCGCAGCTATGCGTGGCTGCCCATGCCCGAGGGCGCGGACCCGCGCGTCTACAACCCCCTCGTCGGAAGGCGCGTGATGGACGCGGTGGACCGCGAGCTGGCGTCGCGCGGCTACCGCAAGGTGGAGCAGGACCCGGACTTCAAGATCGGCTGGCACGGCGCCATCGATCAGAAGCTGGACGTGCAGACGACGGGCGTCGCCTACGGGTACACCTGGGATCCGTGGTTCTCGCCCATGGGCCCGGGCATGGGCGTGGGCGGCTCGGGCGTCCCCTACTCCACCGTCGACGAGTACGAGGAGGGCACGCTCATCCTCGACGTGGTGGACGCCGCCTCCAACAAGCTCATGTGGCGTGGCACGGCCCAGGCCGAGCTGTCGGAGAACCCCTCGGAGCAGAAGCGCCAGGATCGCACCCAGGAGGCGGTGGAGAAGATCCTGGAGCGGTTCCCGCCCGAACCCAAGAAGTGAAGCCCGCTGCCCCACGGAACGAACCAGGCGTCCCCTCCCGACAGCTTCTCGCACGCGAGGACCGGTGCCGTCGGGACGGGGCGCGGGCCAGCTTGGCTGCCGGGGCCCCTGTGTCCGCCCCCTCTCCCCAGGAGCCGGGCCATGAGCACCCTCAGCAGCGATGCGGTCGTGAGACGGGAGCCGGAGCCCCTGACTCCCGCCGAGCCTCCACCGGGCGAGGCGCCCTCCCCGGACATGCGGTGGATTCCGGGCGGGACGTACTGGATGGGCTCGGATCACCACTACCCCGAGGAGGCCCCCGCCCACCCGGTGACGGTCTCCGGCTTCTGGATGGACTGCTTCGCGGTGACGAACCTGCAGTTCGCCCGCTTCGTGGACGCCACCCACTACGTCACCGTGGCCGAGCGTCCGCTCAACCCCGCGGACTACCCCGGTGCGCTCCCGGAGCTGTTGGTGCCCGGCTCGCTCGTCTTCCGGAAGCCCGCCGGCCGCGTCGACCTGCGGGACATCTCCGGGTGGTGGGCCTATGTGCCGGGCGCCAGCTGGCGGCACCCGGAGGGCCCTGGCAGCCACCTCAAGGGACGCGGCAGTCACCCCGTGGTGCACGTCGCCTTCGAGGACGTGGAGGCGTACGCCACGTGGGCCGGCAAGGCGCTGCCCTCGGAGGCCGAGTGGGAGCGCGCCGCGCGCGGCGGATTGGATCGCCAGGAGTATTGCTGGGGCGACGAGTTCACCCCGCGGGGCCAGCACCTGGCCAACACCTGGCAGGGAGAGTTCCCCTGGCAGAACCTGCGCTCGGATGGCTTCGAGGGCACCTGTCCGGTGGGCAGCTTCCCGCCCAACGACTTCGGCCTGCACGAGATGGCGGGCAACGTGTGGGAGTGGACGACGGATTGGTTCCAGTCGCGCCACACGGGCAACAAGGGCAAGTCGTGCTGCATCCCCGTCAACCCGCGCGGGCCGGCCCGTGCGGACGGCAGCCAGGATCCGCACCAGCCGGAGGTGAAGATTCCCCGCCGGGTGCTCAAGGGCGGCAGCCACCTGTGCGCGCCCAACTACTGCCTGCGCTACCGCCCGGCCGCGCGCTCCCCTCAAGCCGTGGAGAGCGGCGCCAGCCACATCGGCTTCCGCTGCATCGTGCGCCCCGCGCCGCACTGAGCGCGGGCCCGCGCGGCTAGCGGGTCGGAGGCGTGGGCCCGTGCTCCTCGGGTTCCGCCGCGCGCGGCCCGGACGTCGCTGTCGGCGCGCTCTGCCAGGGCCAGCGCCCTTCCAGCTCCACCTCCAGCGTGAAGCTGAGGAAGGTCCGGATGAGGACGATGAGCCCGAGCACGAGCACCTGGCCCAGGCTGGGCTCCTCGGCGACGGTGCGGATGATGTCCGCCGCCACGAGCAGCTCCAGTCCCAGCAGGATGGCGGAGCCAAGGTTCTGCCGGAGCTTGCGGTAGGTCTGACGGGGGGGCAGCGCCCGGTGGCGCACGACGGCAATCATCACGGCGAGCAGCGAGCCCAGCACCATCGCCCCGACGCCCGCCGCCTCGAAGTACCTCGCCGCGAGCCGCACGAGTTCGGTGAACGCCATGGTGCACCTCCCAGGGGGCTGCGACACCTGCGCCGCATGCCCGCCACGGGCGGCGCGGTCCGGCTCAGAAGATGATGCCCATGTTGAGCGTGGCGTTGTAGCTGTTGCCCTGCACGAAGTTGGCGTCGAGGGGGTCCTGATTCACGCCCCCCGCTTCGGGAGCGAACTGCTCGTCGAAGAGGACGTTGTAGTGGGTGCGCAGGTCCGCGGAGACGGTGCCGGTGTAGAAGCGCAGGCCCGCGCCCACCGGGACGGCGCCCACGGTGTCGTCGCGGAAGCCCAGCGCCTCACCGCCAAAACGCACGTTGAAGTCACTCAGCCCGATGCCCCCCAGGATGTAGGGCTGCAGGCGACTGGTGGTGAGCCCGAGCGTGGCCACTGCCTGGCCACCGTTGCGGACGAGCTCCGGACTGCCCACGAGCGCTTCCGCCCCGCTCCCGTCGATGGAGTTCACCGCGCCGCTGTAGCCAAGCTCCAGCCCGATGAGCCGTGATGGTTTGAGGCCCACCGTCACGCCGTAGGCCACGCCCGGGTCGATCCACGGCGCGAGCCCGGCGCTGTAGCCCTCCACACCGCCTCCCGCGGAGACCGTGAGGCCGCGCATGTCGGCCTGCCCGCCCTGGGCCAGGGCCCCCGTCCCCCACAGCGCGCACACCACCAGCAGTGTCTGGATGCTCTTCATGCCCGCATCTCCAGTTCGCTCCGGGTTCAGCGGAAGGCTGTGGACGCGGCCAGGAATGTTCAACCGGGACGCGCTTGCGTGCGCGCGTGTGTGCCTGCCCCACCCTTCGGGCCGGCGCGTGCTCCGGCCCCGCGGGAGGCGCCGGCCGGCGACCCGACTCTTCCCGGATTCAGGGGTAGGATCGAAGAGGATGGGATACGGCACTTTCGGCGATCTACAACTCGAGGCGGAACTCGGGCGTGGCTCGCAGAGCGTCGTCTACCGGGCCTCACGGGGAGGAGCCGTCTTCGCGCTGAAGGTGCTCCGTGAGGACGTGGCGCGGTCCGGGCGCGTCTCACGGACGCGCTTCCGCCGGGAGGCCGCGCTCCTGGCCTGTCTGCGGCACCGGAGCCTGCCTTCCATCCTCGAGGTGGGTGACGTGGAGGGGCGGCCCTATCTCCTGCTTGAGTTGGTCCTCGGGCCGAGCCTCGCGGCCTGGTTCGCCCAGGGGCGGCTGCCGGAGGCGTCGCTTGTCTCCATCGCCCGGGAGCTGGCCGGGGCGTTGTCGGAGGTCCACCGGCATGGGCTGATCCACCCAGGGCGAGCCAGGCGAGTTCAAGGTCACCACGTCCGTGGGGCTCGGGGAGCTTGGCGTGCACGGGGATGAGGTCGAGGACGTCCTCCGCGCGGCGGACGAGGCGCTCTACGCGGCCAAGCGCGGCGGCCGGAAACAGGTGCAGATCGCCCCGGCGCGGGCAGCCTGATCGCTCGGGCCGTCTACTCCGGGTCGAGAGACCAGGTGCCCTCTTCCCAGCGTTTCAGCGCCTGGCTCGCCTTGAAAGGCACGAACCCCTCCCCTTTTGCCGCCTCTTTCAGGACAGCCGTAGCGTCCTGCGTCCGATAGCGAAGAAGGTAGGCAGCGACCATGACACGAACATCCATACGGGGGTGTTCGAACAACACGGTCAGCGCCTGGCGTCCGGCATCCCCATGCGCACGAAGCTTGTCGAATGTGGAGATGTATTTCCTTGCATGCTTGTTTCCAGCCTTTGCATCGCCGCGCCAGATTGCATCAGTCTGGGCAGCCACATTCTCCGCGAACTGACTGACAAGTTCTTCCATGGTCATGGCCACAGGCCTTTTCGAATGTTCTCGATGGACAGAAGGCCGAAGTCGCGCTGGGCTTGAGATGACTGCGTGCTCAGCCACTGACGCACAGTGAGACTTGAAGTACCAATGAGGTCAGGCTGTTTGGTGGAATAGAAAGCACTCACGCGCCGATGCAGTGCCTCATCCAGGGGAATGACGTTCTCGGCATTGTGTAAAGCCTCTGGCCCGAACTGCTTTGCGTTGCCCGGAGTCTGCTCAACGATGTGGTGCCACTGTTTCCCGCTGCCCGCCGGGCCCATGGCCTTCTTGAAACCGCTGAAGGACTTCCACGCCCTGAATGCTCGCGACCCGAGCCCGGCCCCCGCCGTGCTCGCGCCACGCGAGGACATCACCACGGCCCCCGGTGCAAGGGTGACCGTGAAGCCGTCCACGGCCATGGCCACGGTTTCAACCTGCCCCACCACCGCGAACCCCACCC
>NZ_RAWG01000143.1 GCF_003611735.1 Corallococcus sicarius
CCGAACCCAGCGCCCAGCACCCCAGCCCCACCGCGTACGCGAGCGCGAGGAGTGGCCCGAATCCAGGCACCTCCACCGCCGCGAAGGGCACCGAGGCGAAGCCCCGCGTGAGCACCAGCAGCAGCTCCGAAGCCCACGCGCCCGCCCACAGCACCGGCGTCGCGATGACGGGGGCGACGACGAAGAGCGCCGCGCCGCCCGCCGCGAGCCCGGTGAGCACGCCACACAGGGGCAGGGCGACGATGTTGGAGACGAGTCCCGCCAGGCTCACCCGGCCGAACGCCGTCGCCACCACGGGCAGGCCCACGAGCGTCGCCGCCGCGCTCGCGCACAGCGTCTGCGCCACCGTCTCCCGCCCCTTCGCGGCCCAGCGCTTCAGCCGCCGGGGCTCGGAGGGGTCGGGCGGCGGAAGGGGCAGGGCCTCGCGCAGCGCGGGCGACAGCAACACCAGCCCCAGCACCGCGAGGAACGACAGGCGCAGCGACAGGTCCACCACGCTGGAGGGCGTCCACGCCACGAGCACCAGGGCCGCGAGCGACAGGCCGTTGAGCCCATCCGCGCGCCGCCACAGCCCCAGCCCCAGCAGCACCGCCGTGGCCATCACCGCTGAGCGCACCGCCGGGGCCTGGGTCCCCGTGAAGAGCACGTAGGCCCAGACGAAGGGCACCGCCGCCGGGGCCGCCACCCGCCGGGCCTCCCACCCGCGCCACCGTCCCCCCAGTCGCACCAGGCCGCGCCGCAGGAGCGCGAGCGTCATCAAGGCCAGCGCCGCCACGTGCAGGCCGCTGACGCTGAGCACGTGGGCGAGCCCCGCCCGGGAGAAGGCGTCCTCCCAGGAGGCGTCCAGGTCCGCGCGCTGCCCGGCCGCCAGCGTCAGGAACAGCGCCGCCGCATCCGGAGAGGGGGCCACCCCGCGCACCGCCTGCCCCAGCCGGCCCCGGACGTCCTCCAGCGCGAGCCGCCACGCCGGGGCAGGGGAGAGCGCCAGCAGGCGCCCTGGAGCGAATCCGCCCGTGAAGGCCACGCCCTGCCGCCGTCGCGCCGACGCGAAGTCCCGCTCGCCCGGGTTGGAAGGGGGCGCATCCGGCACGAGCCGCGCCTCCACACGCACGCGCTGCCCAGGTTGCAGGTCCAGCCCGTCACCCTGGCCGGAGAGGCTCGCGCGGAAGCGAACGGGGACCTGGGGCCCCGGAAGTGGCCCGGCCCTCGCGACCGCGAGTCGCAGCCGGGTGGCGCCGTCGAAGCGCTCCACGCGCTCCACCTCGCCCTCCAGGACCGCGCCGCCTCCTTCCGTGAGCGCCGGGGGGATGTCCACCCGTGCCTCAAAACCGGAAAGACCCGCGCCCATCAGGGCCAGCGCGCCGAGCACGCCCAGGTGGACACCGGGCAATGGACCGAGCGCAGTCCCCGCCAGTCCCAGACAAAGCGCGCAGAGGAGAAATACCCCGGCGGCGCTCCCTGTTCCGGTTGCCCAGAGGGCGCCGAGCGTGAGGCTCAGCGCGGGAAAAAACAAAGGACGCGTGCCCAGGTCGCGCCACGCATAACGAACCAACACCCACCCCCACCCACCACCGCGTTCGTCCTGCGGCGCTCGTACACCGAGCAACTCCGCACACAAAACCGGACACCGTAGTGCGGCCCGCTTCGGGTGGTCAAGGCGATTTCGTTGCCCGTGGATGTGGTTTGTGGTAGTAGTGGCCGGCTTGAAGGCCGGGGTCGAAGCTTTCTCCAAGGAGGCAGTTAGTGCAGACCAGCTTCAAGACTGGTGACAAGGCGGTTTATCCGGGCCAGGGCGTCGGTGAGGTGATGGGCATCGAGCACACCGAGGTCGCCGGGCAGCGCCAGTCGTTCTACGTGCTGCGCATCCTGGAGAACGGGATGCGGATCATGATCCCCATCAACAAGGTCGGTTCCGTCGGCCTTCGGGAGATCATCAGCGAGGAGGACGTCAAGCAGGTCTACTCCATCCTCCGCGAGAAGGACATCTCGGTGGACTCGACGACGTGGAACCGTCGCTATCGCGAGTACATGGAGAAGATCAAGACGGGTTCCGTCTTCGAGATCGCCGAGGTGCTGCGCGACCTGTACCTGCTCAAGGGTGACAAGGACCTGTCGTTCGGCGAGCGCAAGATGCTCGACACGGCGCGCTCGCTGCTCATCAAGGAGCTGTCGCTGGCCAAGGATTGCACCGAGGAAGAGGTCGAGTCCGACCTGAAGAAGATCTTCAACCTCGCCTGATGGTTTCGTGACGCGGCGGGCCTCCTGGCCGCCGCGTCCGCATCCCTCGCCCCGGGTTCCCTCGTTGGGATCCGGGGCTTCGTATTTCCGGCGGGGCCTCGCCTGCATTTCAGGGCGCGGGAGCGGTGGCCGGGGGCGCCTGGGTTTCGAGCGCGGCCAGCTGTTCACGGGCCTCGGCGTTGTTCGCGTCGTGCTTGAGGGCCTCGTTGAAGGCCTCGCGCGCGTCCGCCCAGTCGCGGGCGCGGGCGGCGTCCATGCCCGTGCGCACGTACAGCCCGGCGAGCTGACGGCGCAGGCCGGTGCCATGGCGGCTCCAACCCTGGGACAGGGCCTGGTCCAACTGCACGGCGGCGATGAGCGCGTCGAGCGCGCGGGGCCGGTCCTGCTTCGCCAGGGCCGTGCGTGCGGAGGCCTCGGCGGTCTGGAAACGGGTGAGCTGCTGCACCAGGGGCGCGAGGTTCGCGCGCCGCGCCTGGGCCAGCGCGCCCGACACGTCACCGGACTCGTAGCGGGCGAGGATGTCCGCGCGCGCGCGCTCATCCGGGGTGCCCTGCGCCGAGGCCGCCAGCGCGCCCTTCCGGCGGGCCACGCTCGAGGCCTCCGGGCCGGACTCCCCCGTCTTCGTGGACGCCGTGCCTTCACGCAGGCCCCGGGCAATCTCCGTGGCGCGAGGACCTGACGCCCCGTCCTTCGTGGCAGCCGCGTCATCGGAGGGGCCCTTCGGGGCTGCCGTGCCATCACGCAGGCCTTGCGCAATCTCCGTGGCGCTGGGACCCGTCGCCCCGTCCTTCGCGGCAGCCGCGCCCTCGCGCGGTCCGGCACTGAGCGTCGGCTTCGGAGCGGCCGTGGCCTCGGGAACCGGGACCTTCGCTTCCACCGGGGGCGCGTCCTTCCCGGAGGGCTCGCGCCCGGAAGCGGCCTCCGCGCCCTGGACCGCCGCCGGAGCAACCTCACCCGGGACGCGGACCTCCGTCTCCGGGGCCCGGACCGCAGGAGTGCCCGCGCCCTTCTGCGAGGCCCCTTCCGCCAGCGCGCGCGCCGACGGCGCTTCCTTCATCTGCAGGGCCACCACGCTGATCAGCGCCGCCACCGCGGAGCCCACGACCGCCGCGGCCAGGGCCACGGCGACGACGCCCACCGAGCGCTTCCCCTGGCGCGCAAGGAGGGGATCCAACGCCGTCTTCAGCGTCGCGGGAGCGGCGCCCGGACCGCGCAGCCGCAGGCTCGCATTGCCCAGGCTCAGCTCGTCTCCGGGCCGGACCTCCACCTCGCCCTTGATGCGCGAGCGGTTGACGAACGTGCCGTTCTGGCTGCCCAGGTCGCGCACGGTGAAGGTATTGCCGCGCCGGGTAAGCTGGGCATGGCGCCGGCTGATGGACGCGTGCTGGAGGCGCAGGTCGGACGTGGACGACCGGCCCAGCGTGATGGAGCCCTGGTGCAGGGGCACGAGCTGCCCCACGCCCGGCCCGCGCTCCACGTACAGGAACGCGGGCGCCAGGCCCGGATCCGAGTACTCCTTCTGCCAGTCGTAGCGGGGCAGCAGCTCCCGGTCGGACTTCGTCCGCTCGCCCGGCACCCGCCGCTTCACCCGCCGGGGGCCCGCCGGATACTGGGGGACGCGCTGCGGGCGCGGATCATCCGCCTGCAGGGGCGCCACCTCGTCCTCGTCGAACGGCAGCTCCTCGCCCGGGTCGTCCGGGGTCGCCTGCTGCCCGGGCGGACGGGGAGGGCGCGGCGGACGCTTGGGGTTCGGCGGGGCCATGCGGCCATTCTCCCAGGTTGCGGGGCAGCGAACAGGGGGCCCCACTGGGTTTCCTCGAATGTCGGACGCATCCGGCGCCAAGTGCTGGCCTGTGTGGGACTGGGGATCCTAGAGTGTGTACCGCGTCGCGCAAGTGTCGCGCCCGCCCTGCTCCCCAAGGAGGACCCTCACCGTGGCCCCCTCATCCATCCGGCTCTTCAACACGATGTCCATGCAGAAGGAGCCGCTGGAGCCGCTCGTGCCCGGCGAGGTGAAGGTCTACGTCTGTGGGCCTACCGTCTACAGCTACATCCATATCGGGAACGCGCGCACGTTCACGTCGTTCGACGTGGTGGTCCGCTACCTGCGCTACCGGGGCTTCAAGGTGACGTACGTGCGCAACTTCACGGACGTCGACGACAAGATCATCAAGTTCGCGCACGAGACGGGGGAGACCCCCCATGCGTTCGCCTCGCGCTTCGTGGACATCTTCCGCGAGGACGTCCAGGCCCTGCACCTGCTCGAGCCGGACGTGTCGCCCCGCGTGAGCGAGACGATTCCGGAAATCGTCGCTCTCATCCAGACGCTGGTGGACAAGGGCTACGCCTACGAGGCGAAGGGCGACGTGTACTTCGCCGTCAGCAAGGACGAGGACTACGCGAAGCTGTCCAAGCGCCACCTGGACGACCTGTGCCAGGGCGAGCGCGTGCAGCCCGGCGAGCTCAAGCGCGAACCCCTGGACTTCGCGCTGTGGAAGGCGGCGAAGCCGGGCGAGCCGTCGTGGGACAGCCCCTGGGGCAAGGGCCGCCCGGGCTGGCACATCGAGTGCTCCGCGATGAGCGAGAAGTTCCTGGGCCGCTCGTTCGACATCCACGGCGGGGCGTTGGACCTCATCTTCCCCCACCACGAGAACGAGATCGCCCAGAGCGAGTCCGCCACCGGCCAGACGATGGCGAAGTACTGGATGCACTGCGGCTTCCTGGACCTGGAGGGCGCGAAGATGTCCAAGTCGCTGGGCAACGTGGTGCGCCTGCGCGACGCGCTCGCCAAGGTGGACGCGGAGGCCCTGCGCTTCTTCTTCCTGGCCACGCACTACCGCCACCCGCTGGGCTTCGGGGAGAAGGCGCTCCAGGACGCGGAAGGGCGCATGGAGTACTTCTACGAAACGCTGCGCAAGGTGGAGGAGCGCGTGGCGGGCAAGGACTTCGGCCAGGGGCCGCTGCACGGAGACCCCGCGCGCTTCCTCGCGGAGTTCGAGTCCTCCATGGACGACGACTTCAACACCGCGGGCGCCCTGGGCGCGCTGTCGGGCCAGTTCGGCCTGATGAACGAGCTGACGGACAAGCCGCCCGTGAAGGACAAGGCGCTGGTGGGGCGCACCCTCGTGGTGCTGCGCGAGCAGGTGCGGGAGATGTCCCGCGTCCTGGGCCTCTTCGAGGACGAGCCGGGCGCGTGGCTCCTGCGCCGTCGCGACCGCGCGGTGCGTGAGCGCGGCATCGACGTGGCGGAGGTGGAGCGGCTGCTCGCCGAGCGGACCGCCGCCCGCGCCGCGAAGGACTTCGCCGCCGCGGACCGGGTGCGCGGAGCCCTGAAGGAGCGCGGCGTGGACATCATGGACACGCCTGCTGGCACCTCCTGGAAGGTGGCGGCTCCCGCCTCCTGAAAACCCGCTGGGGAGGGCCCGGGCGGCCATGCTAGGCCAGGGGCATGAGGCTCCTCCCGGCGCACCTCCCCCTGCTGTTCGTCGCCCTGACCTCGCTGCCCGTCCTCGCGGCGGGCGCGCCCTCCATCACCCCCCAGGAGAAGGCGGCCGGGCAGGCCATCACCCTGGAGCTGCTGCGCTCGCACGTGCGCTTCCTCGCGAGCGACCTCCTGGAGGGCCGCGGTCCGGGCACCCGGGGCGACGCGCTGGCGCAGGAGTACATCGCCACGCAGTTCGAGGGCCTGGGCCTGAAGCCGGGCGCCGCGGACGGCAGCTACCTCCAGCGCTTCGACCTGATGGGCGTCAACAGCCATCCGGGCCCGATGAGCTTCCAGGCGCAGGCGGGCCGCGTGGAGCTCAAGCCCCGCGAGGACTTCATCGCCGTGTCCGGCGTGCAGGCGACGGAGGCGAAGCTGGAGGCCTCCGAGCTGGTCTTCGTGGGCTACGGCATCGTCGCGCCGGAGTTCCAGTGGGACGACTTCAAGGGCGCGGACTTGAAGGGCAAGACGCTCGTCATCCTCAACAATGATCCGGAGGAGGATCCGCGCCTGTTCGCCGGCAAGGCGCGCCTCTGGTACGGCCGCTGGGACTACAAATACGAGCAGGCCGCGAAGACCGGCGCCGCGGGCGCCATCATCATCCACACCACGCCCAGCGCGGGCTATCCGTGGCAGGTGGTGCGGACGTCGTGGACCAACGAGCAGTTCGAACTGCCCGCGGACGACGCGCCCCGCCTCCAGGTGAAGGCGTGGACCACCGAGGACGCCACGAAGCGGGTGCTGAAGCTCACGGGCCAGGATCTCGAAGTCCTGCGCGCCGCCGCCCAGAAGCGCGACTTCCGCCCGGTGCCCCTCGGCGTGAAGCTGTCCATCCGCCTCACCAACGAGGTGCGCCGCCGGCCCACCGCGAACGTGCTGGGCGTGCTGCCGGGCAGCGACCCCACGCTGGCGAAGGAGGTGGTCCTCTACAGCGCGCACCATGATCACCTGGGCAAGAAGGACGACGCGAAGCCGGGCGAGGACGCCATCTACAACGGCGCGGTGGACAACGCGTCCGGCGTGGCCGCGATGCTCACGGTGGCGCGGGCCTTCACGTCGCTGCCCACGCCCCCGCGCCGCTCGGTGCTGTTCGCCGCGGTGGCCGCGGAGGAGTACGGCCTGCTGGGCTCCGCGTACCTCGCCGCGAACCCGCCGGTGCCCACGGGCCGCATCGCCGCGAACATCAACGTGGACGGCGCCAACATCCTGGGCCGCACGCGCGACATCACCGTCATCGGCCTGGGCAAGTCCAGCCTGGACACCTTCGTCACCGCGATGGCGAAGACGCAGGGGCGCACGGTGAAGGCGGATCAGCTCTCCGACCGCGGCTTCTTCTACCGGTCGGATCAATTCAACTTCGCGCGCCTGGGCATCCCGGCGGCCTACTTCGGCAGCGGCATGGACTTCATCGGCAAGCCGGAGGGCTGGGGCCGCGAGCAGCGCGGGGACTGGGAGGCGAAGCACTACCACCAGCCCTCGGATGAGCTGCGGCCGGAATGGGACCTGTCCGGCGCCGTGGAGGACACCCGGCTCTTCTTCCTCGTGGGCGCCCAGGTGGCGCGCGCGCCGGAGATGCCGAAGTGGAACAAGGGCGACGAGTTCGAGGCTGCCCGCCTGAAGTCCCTGGAGGCACTGAAGGGCGCGGCCGCGAAGTAGGAGGGCGCTCCGTCTTTTGGCGGACGGGCATGCACGAAGGTTCAGTACTCCCACGGCCGGGGTGTTAGATCGTGCCCCTATGCCGGAGTTCCAACTCGTCAGTGACCACAAGCCGCAGGGCGACCAGCCCCGGGCCATCGGTGAGTTGACCGAGGGCCTGGTGCGCGGCGACCGCTACCAGACTCTCCTGGGCGTCACCGGTTCGGGCAAGACGTTCACGATGGCGAACCTCATCGTCAACGTGCAGCGGCCCACGCTGGTCATCGCGCACAACAAGACGCTGGCCGCGCAGCTCTACGGTGAGTTCAAGGGCCTGTTCCCGAACAACGCCGTCGAGTACTTCGTCTCCTACTACGACTACTACCAGCCCGAGGCCTACGTCCCGTCGACGGACACCTTCATCGAGAAGGACTCGTCCATCAACGAGAACATCGAACGGATGCGCCACTCGGCGACGCACAGCCTGCGCACGCGCGACGACGTCATCATCGTGGCCAGCGTGTCCTGCATCTACGGCCTGGGTGCCGCGCGCAGCTACGTGGACCTGGCCATCCGCGCGCAGGTGGGCGAGGACATGGGCCGCGATGGCTTCATGCGCAAGCTCGTGGAAGCCCAGTACGAGCGCAACGACCTGGACTTCCACCGCGGCACCTTCCGCGCCCGGGGCGACACCGTGGAGGTGTTCCCCATCTACGAGGAAGAGCGCGCCGTGCGCGTCAGCTTCTTCGGCGACGAGGTGGAGCGCATCACCGAGTTCGACCCGCTGCGCGGCGTGACGCTGGGGCAGCTGGAGAAGATCGTCATCTTCCCCGCCAGCCACTACGTCGCGGGCGCCGACGCGCGCCAGAACGCCATCCGCACCATCCGCGATGAGCTGGCGGAGCAGCTCCAGAAGTTCAAGGCGGAGGGCAAGCTGCTGGAGGCGCAGCGGCTGGAGCAGCGCACCATGTTCGACCTGGAGATGATCGAACAGGTCGGCTACTGCAACGGCATCGAGAACTACTCGCGCCACTTCACCGGGCGCGCGCCGGGTGAGTCCGCCCCGTGCCTCATCGACTACTTCCCGCGCAACATGCTGGTGCTCATCGACGAGAGCCACCAGACGGTGTCCCAGATTGGCGCCATGTACCGCGGCGACCGCGCGCGCAAGGAGACGCTGGTCAACTTCGGCTTCCGCATGCCCAGCGCGCTGGACAACCGGCCGCTGAAGTTCAACGAGTTCGAGGAGATGGTCCAGCAGGCCGTCTTCGTCTCCGCGACCCCCGCCGAGTACGAGCTCCAGAAGTCCAAGGGCGTGGTGGTGGAGCAGATCATCCGCCCCACGGGCCTCATCGACCCGGAGGTGGAGACGCGTCCCGCCGGCAACCAGGTGGATGACCTGCTGGAAGAGGTCCGCGTGCGCGTGTCGAAGAGCGAGCGCGTGCTGGTGACGACGCTCACCAAGCGCATGGCGGAGGACCTCACCGAGTACTACAGCGACGTGGGCGTGAAGGTGCGCTACCTGCACTCGGACATCGACGCCATCCAGCGCATGGCCATCATCCGCGACCTGCGCCGGGGCGAGTTCGACGTGCTCGTGGGCATCAACCTGCTGCGCGAGGGCCTGGACATCCCGGAGGTGTCGCTCGTCGCCATCCTCGACGCGGACAAGGAAGGCTTCCTGCGCAGCCACGTGTCGCTCATCCAGACCATTGGCCGCGCGGCGCGCAACTTGAACGGGCGCGTCATCATGTACGCGGACCAGATGACCGACTCCATGAAGCGGGCGCTCGAAGAGACGTCCCGCCGCCGCGCCATCCAGACCGCCTACAACGTCCAGCACGGCATCACGCCGCGTTCGGTGAAGAGCAACATCCAGAACTTCTCCGAGAACCTCCCGGACTACGACGCGCAGGCCGGCGCGCTGCCCATGGCGGCGGAAGGGGAGAACGACCTCCTGGAGCCCAAGGAGATCAAACGCCTCATCGCGGAGTTCAACCAGGAGATGCTCAAGGCCGCGGACGAGATGCAGTTCGAGAAGGCCGCCGAGTTCCGCGACCGCGTCCAGCTGCTCAAGGACATGGACCTGGGCCTCAAGCCCGCGTCCCGTTCGCTCCTGCGCGCGCCGCCCAAGGCGGTGGACCAGCCCGGCACCACCCCCAAGAAGGGGCGGGGCCGCGGGCGTCCTTCGGGCGGTTCTTCTGGCGGTTCTTCAGGTGGTTCGTCGTCTGGCACGGCCGGCCGTTCGCGGGCCCGCAAGAACTAGGAGCCACCCCGCATGGACATCCGGCTGCAGGAGAAGCTGGACGCGCTGCCCACCGAGCCCGGCGTGTACCTGATGAAGGACAAGCGCGGGCAGATCATCTACGTGGGCAAGGCCATCAACCTGCGCAGCCGCGTGCGCAGCTACTTCACCCGCACCGGGGACACCCGCGTCTTCGTGTCCCTGCTGGACACGATGCTGGGCGACCTGGAGACGGTGCTCGTCCACAACGAGAAGGAGGCGCTCCTCCTCGAAAACGAGCTGATCAAGAAGCACAAGCCCCGCTTCAACGTCCTGCTCAAGGACGACAAGCAGTTCATCTCCCTGCGCCTGGACCGCAACCAGCCCTTTCCCCGGCTGGAGGTGGTCCGCAAGTACGAGAAGGACGGCGCGCGCTACTTCGGCCCGTACTCCAGCGCGGGCGCCATCCGCGAAACGCTGCGCCTCATCAACCGCTTCTTCCAGCTGCGCACCTGCACGGACCACGTGCTGGCCAACCGCAAGCGGCCGTGCCTGCTCTATCAAATCGGCCGGTGCCCGGCGCCGTGCGTCCACCCGGTGTCCCCGGAGGACTACCGCAAGAGCGTGGACGAGGTGGCCATGTTCCTGGAGGGCAAGGCAGGGGAGCTCATCGAGGGGCTGCGCATGCGCATGAAGCGCGCGTCGTCCGAGTTGAAGTTCGAGGAGGCCGCCCGGGTGCGCGACCAGCTGCTCGCGATTGAACGCAGCCTGGAGCGCCAGAAGGTGGCCACCAGCGACTTCAAGGACCAGGACGTGTTCGCCTTCTTCCGCGAGGGCGACCGCATCCTGTTCTACGTGCTGCACGTGCGGCAGGGCCGGCTCAACGGCGGCCAGGCGTTCCCCTTCGGCAGCCAGGAGTTCCCGGACGACGAGCTGCTCGCCTCGTTCGTGAACCTCTACTACGACCAGGGCGGCTTCGTGCCGGAGGAGGTCCTGCTGCCGCTGGAGCCCGGCGACGGCACCGACGGCCTGGAGGCCCTGCTCACCGAGCGCAAGGGTGACCGCGTGCGCGTGTTCGTCCCCAAGCGCGGGGAGAAGCATGAGCTGGTGAACATGGCGGTGAAGAACGCGGAGCAGGCGTTCGTGGAGCGCAAGCGCACCAAGGACGAGACGGACACGGTGCTGTCGCGGCTCCAGTCCAAGCTGGGCCTGCGCAACTTCCCGCGCCGCATGGAGTGCTTCGACATCTCCCACTTCCAGAGCTCCGCCATCGTCGCCTCGCAGGTGGCGGTGACGGATGGGGAGACGGACAAGTCGCGCTACCGCAAGTACAAGATCAAGACGGTGGAGAAGCAGGACGACTTCGCCAGCATGTACGAGGTCATCACCCGAAGGCTGAAGCGGGGCCTGGAGGATTCCGACCTGCCGGACCTGTTGGTCATCGACGGTGGCAAGGGCCAGCTGGCCAGTGCGCACGCGGCCATGAAGGACCTGGGCGTGGAGGGCGTGGACGTGGTGGGCCTGGCCAAGAGCCGGGACCAGGAGGTGTTCGACCGGGACGCGGAGAGCGCGAAGAGCCCCGAGCGCGTCTTCGTCCTGGGCCGCAAGGACCCCATCGTCCTGCCGCAGAACTCAGCGGAAATGTTCATGCTCACGCGCATGCGTGACGAGGCCCACCGCTTCGCCATCACCTTCCAGGGCAAGACGATGCGCAAGAGCGCCATGCGTTCGGCGCTGGAGGACATTCCGGGCGTCGGCGAAGGAAGGCGGAAGATGTTGCTGCGCCACTTCGGTTCTCTCAAGCGGGTGGGGGACGCCAGCATCGAGGAGCTGGCTGAGGTCGTGGGGCCCGCGATGGCCGAGCGCGTCCACGCGGGGCTGCATGGCGATCCCGAGGACGACACCGAGGACCCGGTGCGCGAAGCCTCGCTGGATGACGCTTCCGAACCGTCGCACGAAAAAGCGGATGGAGGGTCGCCACCGGGTGCGGCATGATTAAGTTCCGGTTCGGACGCCGGGGGGGCTGGCCGCTGGAACCCGCGACGTTCCTAGGGTTTTTCATTGCGACCATGCTCGGCGCTGATTTATAGCGGTTGAAGATCCGAGCACGTTTGAAGAGGACGAGGGACCGACATGAGGCTGTATCCGAAGGTGATCCCGATCATCTCGCGCGAGGCCATTCAGCAGCTCATGCAGGACGGGGACATCGAGGTGGAGCCGATGCGCGTGGCCGACGCCGAGATGGACCTCTCCGCCATCATGCGCGAGTACCTCGCCAACGAAGAGCGTGTGAACCAGGCGACGCGCGAGGCCCTGGAGCGTCGAGGATATGACTACTCCAAGTTCAACCAGGTGAAGCGCGAGATGGCGGATGTGCGCGGCTTCAAGATGGGGGACGAGGGCATCGAGTACGTCATCAACCAGATGATCGAATTCCTGCTCATCAGCCGGAACGTCGAGGAGGTCTACTCCCCCGACAACGTGCTGCGTCAGAAGATGTTCCAGGGGATGAAGAAGCACCTGGACGTGGATGACGAGATCGACCGGGAAGCACGCTCGCGGCTGAAGCACCTGCAGGAAGGCACGAGCGCCTTCGACATCGAGTACAACAAGACCGTCGAGCAGATCCGCCGCGCCCGCGGCCTGATTTAGTCCGGGGCGTGCCACGGCCCGCTCCGCTGCCTACCTTCAAGTTCAAGGGAGGCAGCGTCGATGGCGGGTACAATCACCAGCATCTTGCTGTCCGGTGTCCTGGCCGCGGGTCCAGGGGGCGACGGGTTCACGTTCGAGGGCCGGGAGGCCAGCGCGGGGACCGAGCAGCCGGACGGGTATTTCATCCAGGGTCCGCTTCCATTCAGTGACCTCTCCGAGCGCGGCACGGGGCAGGCATCCCTGTCCGTGGAGGACCGCGTCGGCATGGCCACCGCGACCTTCGGGGACCAGGCCCAGCTCAGCGCCCGCCTGCGGGTGGGCGGCGTGGACTACCGCATCGAGCTGACCCAGGCGGGCTTTCCTCCCGTCCAGGCGATGGCGCGGGCCCCTGCCGGGCCGCTTCCCCGGCCTCCTCCGCACGCCATTGGCGGGGGCGTGCTGATGGGCACGCCGCTCTACGGCGAGAGCGGCATCGGCTGGCGCGCCACGACGCGCGCGCACGCGGCCATGGCGGTGTGGGGCATTGGCAGCGTGTGGCGCAACGGGGCGCTCCTGACGGACTCGGCGCTGGTGCATGCGGCGGCGCTGGACGCGGGCACGTTCGCGGATGACGACACCAGGCGCCTGCTGCGCGAAGCCCGGCCGGGGGACGCGGAGCTCGTCGTGGTGGTGTGGAACCTGCCGCAGCAGCAGGAGCCGCGCGGGTTCGTGCAGTTCCTCTTCGACAACGTCTCCATCCGCGTGGACGGCGCGACGGTGCCGTCCGTGGCGGTGGTGCCCACCACGGGACAGTTGCCCGCGTCGCTCGCGAACCTCACGCCGGTGGCGCCCACGGCCTTCCCGGCGGCGGTGGCCCCGGTGTCCGCCCCGCGCTTCGCACCGGCCACGCAGGGCACGGGCGGCAGCGGCACCGCGGGGACGACGCGGGTGGGCACGGGCTTCGGAGCGACAGGAACCGGGACGACAGGAGCTGGAGCAGGGACGGGGACGGTCGCGCCGGGTGTCGGGACGACGCCGGTGCCCGCGCTGCCGTCGGATGCGCCCTCGACGTTCAGTGGCTCGTTCTCTCCCTCCGGACCGGCCAACCCGCCCGCGGTCGTGTCGGGCGTGGCCCCGGGCTCCAACGCTCCGGTGGGGCAGGGCACCTTCGCCACGCCGCCCACGGTGGGAGGCGTGTCCGTGGGTGGCTTCACGACGCCGCAGGTGTCCCCGCCGGACTTCAACAACTTCGTCGGCACCAGCCAGGTGAGCCCGGGCATCCTCGCCACGACGCCGCCGCTGACGCAGTCCTCCACCACGCCGACGCCGCCCATCCTGGGCACGCCCGCGCCCCTCAACACCGGCACGCCGCCGCCGCTGCTGGGCACGCCCGCGCCGCTGAACACGTCTCCCAGCACCGCGCTGCCCGCCGCGCCGGCTCCGGCCAACGCCGCGCCCGCCACGGGCGCTCCCGCGGCCCCCGCGGCTCCCGGCAGTGCGCCGGGGGCTCCTGGCGCGGCCCCCGGAGGCACGGCGGGCGGCGCCGCCGCGCCCGGTCGCTGACAGGGACTCCGCACCGGAGGGCAGGGGTGGGAAAATTGACCGGACGCTACGGACCTGTAGCGTTCCGGCCATGTCCCTCCCCGTCGCAGCCCTCGCCACCACCGCGATGTTGCGCCGCACCGACCCCGTTCGCGGGGCGGTGGAGCGCCTGGCCCAGACGCTGCCCGCGCGCGCGGATGCCACCGTCCTGCTCGACTTCGTGGAGGACGACCTCCGCGAGGGGCTGGATGCGCTGGGCGACGTGCAGGCCCACTTCCACGACATGCTCCAGGCGCTCCAGCGTGAAACGCTGACGCCGGTGGCCCTGCTGAACGCGGGAGAGGATCTCCACGTGCTCCAGCGCCTGGAGGACCTGCACGAGGTGGTGACGCACCTGCGTCGCCGGCTGTCCCAGGCGGCCGGGATGATCCGGCGCGGGTAGGCCCCCGGCGGCTCCAGCGACGGGAGGTCGAACACCCGCGCGAGTCCTTCTGCGCGCCCTGCGCCCGGCCTCTTGAATTTTGCAAACCATTCTCAACTGATGGGCAAACAAAAAGCCCGCGCTCCGGGAGGGAGGCGGGCCGGGGACGGGGCTTCAGCCCCGCGTCACCACTTGAGCTCTTCCTTGCCCTGGGCCTCCATGGGCTTTTCGCCGGGGCGGGTGACGCCGGACAGGGTGAGGCGCACGGCGCCCAGGTCGATGGCGCCCACGGCGGCCAGCGGCAGGCGGCGCGCGTCGTCGGTGATCCACACGTGCACGTCGCGCGTCTGGGACGGCCGGTCCAGGCGCACGGCGGTGCCGGACAGGTGCCAGGCGTCGAACTCGCCCAGGGGCAGCGACACGTGCTCGCGCTCCACCACGGTGGCCGTCAGGCGCCACATGCGGCGGATGCCGTACACGTCGAAGCACACCGGCAGGTCCTTCTTCAGGGGCAGCTGGCGGATGAGGTAGATGGCGCCCGCGACGTCCAGGCCGTCCTTGTCGAACGTGTAGTTGAACTGGCCCTTGGGCTTGTCCCCGAACTGGAAGTCCACCTTGACGGAGCGGTCCTGCGCGCCGAAGTCCACGTTCACCTTGCGGCGCTGCTCGTTCTCCACCGCGTCCTCGGTGTAGCGCGAGGGGCGCAGCGTGCGCGGGTGCAGGTAGCTCACCGCGCTGCCGCGAACGCGGCGCACCTTGGAGAAGAGGGTGTTGGTCTGCGCCTCCACCAGCACCGGCAGCGCGCCGTTGGCGGGGCGCTGCACGCGCATGGTGAGCTTGCCCGCCTTGGCGCCCATGGCGTCCAGTTCGAACTCGAGCAGCTCCCCGGGCTTGAACGCGAGCGGCGTGCGCAGCGTGGGCAGCCCCTGCTCACACGGCTTCACCGTGACGGCGGGCTCGTTGGGAGGCGCGGGGGTCGCCGCATCCCCGAGGTTTCCCCCGGGTTCGGCGGGCGTCCCGGCGTCGGACGCGGCCGGCTGGCTGAAGGGCAGCTTGAACGAGGGGGCCTGTTGGGCCTGGCTGGGGGTGGCGCTGACGGCGCTCAAGGCGAGACAGGCCGCGACGAGGGTGCGCATGGAGCTCATTCTGCTTTCTCCCAGGGGGAGTGACTACGGGGTGCCCCCGGAAGTCCGACGTCCGGAGCGCTTCGCTTGTTCAGCCGCCCAACGCTTCACGAGCCGCGCCGTCACTTCCCGGCGCACCTCGTCCCATTCCGCCGGGTCACGGGTGATTTCATAGCCTGAACGGGCCAGCCGTTTCGCCGCCGCCCGGGCGAAGTCGCCGTCGCCCAGCGTGGTGAGCAGGCGCAGGTATTCGTAGTCCTCCAACCCGTCCCGCAGGTGCTTCAGCCGCAGGGACACCACCGGCTGGTGCTCGCTGCCCCCCAGCTTCGAGGGCGTGCCCGGGTAGAAGAAGGTGCCGTCGCCGTTGCCGCCGAACTCGAAGAGGTCCGTCCAGACATCCTTCTTCGTGTTGTAGGCGAAGACGGTGTCGAAATAGAGCTCGCCGTCCACCCCGCTGCCGTAGGCCAGCACGCCCATGGCCCGGTTGAGCGGGGCGGGGGCGTCCACCATGTACGAGGCCCAGTCGCTGTAGGCCCGGTCCAACGTCGTGTCGCGGGGCGGTCCGCCGGTGCAGCCGTGGGAGTTGCAGCTCTGGTACCACCACACCTTCGCGCGCGGCGGCAGGAGCGAGCGCACCTTCGCGGTGCTCGCCACGGTGCGGCACGTCTGCGGGCCCTCGCGCGGGTAGAAGCAGTTGATGGTGGGCGTGAGGATGTCCGCGGACCCCTGGAGCGCGGGATCCAACGGCGTGGTGACGAGCACCGGGATGCGGCCCGCGGCGCGCACGCGCTGGGACTGCGCCTTCACCAGCGGCACGTCCTCCGGCTTCGGTTCATCCTTGGCGTAGAAGAAGAGCTGCGTGGGCCAGCCCTTGTCCTCGAAGTGCTGCTGGAACGCGCGGTAGTACGCCGTCTTCTCCGCGTCCGTGGCGGCCTTCTTGTTGTCGCGCACGTCCGTCGTGGTGAAGCGCGCGCCGGAGGGCAGCAGGCTGCCGTCGAGGAAGGGCGCAAGCTCCGCGTCGTACGCGGTCCAGTCCAGCACCGCGCGGCCGTCCTCGAACTTCACCGGCGGCGGGTCCATGCCCATGCCGTGCGCGCTCACGCGGTGCTCCAGCAGCGCCTTGCCGTACGCGCGCAGCAGCGCCTTCGCCTCCGCGGAGTCGGCCTTGAGCCCGTGCCCCTTCGCGATGCTGTAGAGCGAGATGCCGAAGCTGTTGGGCAGCGACGACGTGGCCGGGATTTCAAACGGCTGCACCTCCACCGTGAAGGGCACCGCGGGCAGGTCCTTGCCGTCCGCCGCCGCGCTCAGGCTCCCGGTATAGGTGCCCGCCGCCTGCTTCCCGGGCACGCACACCTCCACGTAGAGGACCGCGGGGTGCTGGGGATTGCCGGGCGCCGACAGCGGCACCAGCGCGTCCGGCCACGGGCCCGTCCGGCCCTCGCCGTTGGACGCCGTCTTCACGTCCAGGTACGCCTCGCGCCACGCCTCCACGGGCAGCGGCGCGCCCGGCCCCTTCAGGGCCAGGGGCTTCATCGTCAACCGGGTGACGCCCCGGGGAAGCACCACCTGGGTGGCCTCGCACTCGCCGCGCGCCACGCTCAGACGGGCCTTGGCCGCGCCCCTCGGCATCGCGTCCTGGCGCACCTTCACCAGGGGCGACACCACCGTCGGTCCACCCGGCGCGGCCGACAGCACCGTCGCCACGGCCCACGCCCAACCCACCACGCCCATGGCCATGCCTTCCCCTGCTGGGACGACGTCAGTCGCCCTTGTCCGCGCGGGCCACCGCCACCGCGCGGCCCGGCTTGTAGTCCGTCATCTCCACCACCATGGCGCCCAGCGCGAAGTCCGCCTCCATGCGCACCGGCACGTGGCGGGCGTCCGCGGTGAAGTGCGCGACGAGGTCCCGCTTGGACTCCAGGTTGCCGCCGAACTCGGTGTGCACGCGCACGCGGAAGGTGTCGCGAGGCCCCATCGGGGTGGTCAGCGTCTCACGCCGCTCCACCGTGGCAGTCAGCGTGAAGTGCCTGCTGCCGGTGAACACGGGGTACGTGTACGTCGTGCCCACCGTCAGGTCCTGGGTCCGGAGCGCGAACGCCGCGCCCGTCATGTCCAGCGTGCCGTCCGGCAGCTCGTGGTTCGTCTCGCGCGGCGGGTCGCTCTCCTTCTGCTTGACGACCTTCGCGCCCTTGTGGTCCGCCGTGAGCTGGATGCGCTGACGCCGGCGCTTGCGGTTCTCCTCCGAGTGCAGGTCGCTGCCCGTCACCCGCTGGGTCGCGGCGTCCCAGTACGACACGTAGCGGCTCTTGATGGGATAGATGCCAACCATGTCGTCGGACTTCGCCAGCGCGACAATGGGCCACACGCTCTGGCCCCACTGCGTCATGGGCGCGCCCACGGTCACCGTCGCCGTACCCGCCGTCAGCCCCAGGTACTTCACCCGGTACTGGGCCTGCTCACCCGGGCCGAACGCTGGCGCGGCGGGCTCCTGGGCGTGCGCGAGCGCGGACCCCATGAGTCCGACCATCGCCGCCGTGAACCCCCACCTGGACAGACTGCGCATCGGGTGTGCTCCCTTGCTTGCAAGTTAGGTGGCCGGCCCGCCCAAGCCAACCGTGCACCGCAACCGCTCTCAGCACCGGACATTTCCGGGACGGCCCATCGTGGCGGGCATTCAAAAGCCGTCTGTCCGCCCCCCGGGCGCCCCAGCAAAGGCCTGATGCTGGAGCAGGACGGGGGGCACAGGGGTACACGCACGGGCCGGCTGCTGACAAATGGGCGACAGTTCGTCATGCCCGCCTGCATGCCCAGCGGGATGGGGCGGAGGCTGGTAGCGTTCCAGGCCGTCTCGCCCCGCTTCGGAGCCACCGCCCATGTCCAACGACTTCCAGTTCGACGACGACGACTTCGCGAAGGAGGCCGGCGCCGCCAGCGGCAGCCGCGTGTTCAAGGAATTCGAATGTCCCGGGTGCGACGCCCACAACCCCGTGGACGACACGTTCACCGACGGGGACGAGCTGCGCTGCAACTACTGCGGCTGCGAGTACCTGGCCCGCATCAACTCCGAGGGCCGGCTCAAGCTCAAGGCGGTGTGAGCGCCAGCAGCGCCCCGCCCGCCCCGTCTCAGGAGCGCTCGCCGAAGATGGCGGTGCCCACGCGCACGACGGTGGCGCCCTCCAGGATGGCCTGCTCGAAGTCGTGCGTGGTGCCCATGGAGAGCGCTGTCAGCGCATGGCCCTGGGCCAGCTCGCGCAGCCGGGCGAAGCCCTCGCGCATCCGCGCCACGTCGTCCGTGGGGGGGGGCAGCGCCATCAGCCCCACCGGCTGCAGGTTCGGCAGCGCGCGCACCCGGACGAGGAAGTCCCCCAGCGCGTCCGCGGCCAGCCCGTGCTTGGTGTCCTCCGCCCCCAGGTTGATCTCCACGTAGCAGGGCAGGGGAGGGGCGCCTTCGCGCCGCTTCGACAGCTCGGCCGCGATCTCCCACCGGTCCAGCGCGTGGAAGGCGTGCGCGACGCGGGCCACGTACTTCACCTTGTTCGTCTGCAGCGCGCCAATGGCGTGCCAGCGCAGGCCGTCCAGGTCCGCGAGCTCCGCCGCCTTGTCGCGCAGCTCCTGGGCGTAGTTCTCCCCGAAGTCGCGCTGCCCGGCCGCGTACGCCTCGCGGATGAGCGCCGCGGGCTTGAGCTTGGACACCGCCACCAGCGTCACCGACGCCTCGGGGCGGCCCGCGCTCGCGCAGGCCTTCGCCAAGCGCTCGCGCACCCGCGCGAGGTTGTCCGCCACGGAGGCGCTCACGCGGGACTCCCAGGGGCACCTGGAGCCCGCCACGGCAGGGGAACCCCCGCCTGCGCGAGCAGGGCCAGGGTCTCTCCCAGCGGCAGGCCGATGACGTTCGTGGGGCTGCCCTCGATGGAGGCGACGAGGAAGCCGCCCTTGCCCTGGATGGCGTAGGCGCCCGCCTTGTCCAGGGGCTCGCCGGTGTCCGCGTACCAGGCGATCTCCTCCCGGGAGAGCGCGCGGAACGTCACCTGCGTGCGGACGACCTGGGAGGCCTGGGCGCGGCCCGCGACCGCGATGCCGGTGAAGACCTCGTGCGTCTGGCCGGACAGCTGGCCCAGCATGGCGCGCGCTTCCTGGGCGTCCCGCGGCTTGCCCAGCAGGTCCGACCCCAGGGCCACCGTGGTGTCGGCGGCCAGGACCCACGCGTCCGGATGGCGGGCGGCCACCGCCCGGGCCTTCTCCACCGCGAGCCGGTGCACATAGTTTCGCGCAATTTCTCCGGCCATCGGCGTTTCATCGATATCCGCCGCCGCCACGGTGAAGCGCAGACCCAGTTGGGCCAATAAATCCTTGCGCCGGGGCGATGCGGAGGCGAGAACGAGCAAGTCGGTTGGATCCATGGGCGAGTGCCTGTCGCGACTCGCGGGCCTTAGCAGACTTGCGCTCCGGAGGGCACCCCGATGAACCCCGCGGACCTCCTGTCGGCCATGAAGCGGACAGTGGAACAACTGGCCGCCTTCAACGAGATGGCCAAGGCGCTGACCTCCACGTTGGAGCTGCGCGAAGTCCTCACGCTCGTGATGCAGAAGGTCAGCGCGCTGCTGCGGCCGCGCAACTGGTCCCTCATCCTGCAGGACGAGCGCAGCGGAAAGCTGTACTTCGAAATCGCGGTGGGCGAGGGCGCGGAAGCCCTCAAGGGCCTCCAGCTCAACCCCGGGGAGGGCATCGCCGGGGCGGTGTTCGCCTCCGGCACCGCGCGGCTCGTCCACGACGTGGGCGGCGACCCCAGCTTCGCGCCCCGCTTCGATGAAGCCTCCGCCTTCCACACCCGCTCCCTGCTCGCCGTGCCCCTGGTGGCGCGCGAGCGGGTGCTGGGCGTCATCGAACTGGTGAACGGCCCCACCGAGCCCACCTTCACGCCCGAGGACCTCACCACCCTCACGGCCATCGCGGACTACGCGGCCATCGCCATCGAGAACGCGCGCAACTTCCGCCGCGTGCAGGAACTCACCATCACCGACGAGCACACCGGCTGCTTCAACGCGCGGCACCTGCGCGCGCAGCTGGAGCAGGAGGTGAAGCGCTCGGCGCGCTTCCGCCACCCGCTGTCGCTCGTGTTCCTGGACCTGGACCACTTCAAGTCCATCAACGACAGGCACGGCCACCTCGTGGGCAGCGCGACGCTCAAGGAGGTAGGGGACGTGCTCATCGGCCTGGGCCGCCACAACCTGGACGCCGTCTTCCGCTACGGCGGTGACGAGTTCGCGGTGATGCTCATCGAAACGGACACCGCGGGCGCGCAGGTCATCGCCCAGCGCATCTGCGAGGCCTTCCGCGGCCACCGCTTCCTGCGCGAGCAGGGGCTGGACGTGTCGCTCACCGCGAGCGTCGGCGTGGCGTCCTTCCCGGACCACGCCACCTCCGCCACGGACCTCATCCGCGCGGCGGACTTCGCCATGTACGCGGCCAAGGGCCAGGGCCGCGACGGCATCGCCGTCGCCGAACGCACGACGGGCGAAGAGGCCCCCAGAGAGGTCCCCTTCGCCCGCTGAAAGACTCCGTGCTGTGACGCGGGGCTACCCCGCGGCGCCCAGCACCGAGTCGATGGCCTCGGTGTTGGTGACGACGGTGCCGCTCTTGCGCAGCGACTTGAGGAAGGACTCCGTCAGCTCAATCTGCTTGGCCTGACGGGCCTGGGTGCGCAGCTCCTCCTTGCGCTTGTCGAAGCCCGCCGTGTCCGGCTTCTCCCGGTCCACCACCTGCGCGACGACGTGCGCCTCGCCCACGGTGAAGACCTCGTCCAGCGCCTTCGGGCCGGTGGCCTCGAAGGTGGCCTTCACGAGGCCGGGCGCCGGGCCCAGGTGCGGCACGGAGTCACCCGCCGCGGTGAAGCTGTCCGTCTCCACCGCCTCGGGCTTCGTCTCCGCCTCGAAGCGCAGGAGCGCCGGCTGCTGGCCCTCGGCCACCGGGAACAGCTCCTTCAGCGACTTGCCGCCCTTCACCGCCGCCAGCGCCTTGTCGGCCTCCGCCTTCGCGAGCCCCTTGGCCTGGTCCTGCTTGTAGAGGGTGGTGGCAATCTCCCCCTTCACCTCGTCCAGCTTCCGGGCCTGCGCCTCCTTCTTCTCCTCCACCTTCACCAGGTGCACGCCCAGCGGGGACTCCACCGGCTGCGTCACCTCACCGGCCTTGAGCGCGAACGCCGCGTTGGCCAGCGTGGGCTCCCACGCGTTACGCTCCACCCAGCCCAGGTCGCCGCCCTTGAGCTTCGTCGCGTCGTCCTCGCTGCTGGCCTTCGCCACCGCCGCGAAGTCCTTGCCGGAGTCCAACTCCTTGCGCAGTTCTTCCGCCTTCGCCTTCGCCTGGGCCTTCTGCTCGGGCGTCGCGTCCGGGGCCACCTTCACCAGGATCTGCCGCGCGTGGATCCGCTCCGGCACGTTGTAGACGAAGCTGTTCGCCGCGTAGTAGTCGCTGATCTCCTTCTCGTGCGCCTTCTGGAACTCCGCGAGCTGCGCGGGGGTGGGCGCCGGGACCTTGTCCGCGAACATGGTGGGCAGGAAGCGGGCGAACACCAGCTTCGCCTGGTTGCCGTCCTTCTCGTAGCGCGCGCGGACCTCGTCATCCGACACCACGGCACCCGTGCGCACCACATCCAGCATCTTCTGGGCGGCCATCTGGCGGCGCAGCTCGTCCTCGTACTCCTGCGTCGTGCGGCGGTAGAAGTCGCGCAGCACCTGCTGGTAGCGGGTGAAGTCGAACTGGCCCTCCTTGTTGTGGAAGTCCGTGTTCTGGTGGATGAGCTTGCGCAGCTCCTCGTCCGAGGGGCTGATGCCATGGCGCTCCGCCGACTGGGCGAGCAGCTCCGCGTTCACCAGGCGGTCGAGCACCTGCTTGTCCATGCCGAACTGGCGGGCGACCGACTCCGGGATGGGGCTGCCCTGCGAGCGCAGGAAGCTCATCTGCCGAGACCACGCGAGGCTGAAGTCGCGCAGGGGGATCTCCTTGCCGTTCACCACCGCGGCCGCGCCGGCCGTGGGGACCGCCTCGCCGTAGCTGAACCCGTTGCTGCCCGGGCCGAACTGGAGCGTGAACACCACGGCGATGCCGATGATGAAAAGGAGGGAGAAGACCTTCCGGAGATTCAAACCGTCCATTGTCGTCACTTCACGGTCGGAAGCGCCCGCGATTCACCCTTGCGGAAGGTCTCGCGGCGCCGTGTTGTTGGTAGCCCGGCCGGTGGGGGATGGACCTGCAATCCCCCCTCATCCGGGCCTTGACTGCCTAGGACAACAGACCGGAAAATGCAAGCGATTCAGAGAGTTTAGCCCACCCCTCTCCCCC
>NZ_RAWG01000144.1 GCF_003611735.1 Corallococcus sicarius
AGATGTGTAAAAGAGACAGGCCCACGGACCTGCCGCGTCCGGCGGTGCAGACGTTCCAGGGCGCGCACCTGCCCTGGCGCGCATCGCCCGCGCTGTCCCGGGCCGTCGAGGCGCTGGGCCAGCGCTACGGCGTGACGCCCTTCATGACGCTGCTCGCGGGCTTCCACGCGCTGCTCTCCCGCTACAGCGGCCAGGACGACCTGGTGATTGGCGCGCCGCTCGCGGGCCGTCAGCGCCGGGAGCTCGAAGGGCTCATCGGCTTCTTCATCAACACGCTGCCGCTGCGCATCCAGGCCTCCCCGGACACGAGCTTCCGCGACCTCGTGGGCCTCGTGCGCGATGTCAGCCTGGGGGCCTTCGCGCACCAGGACCTGCCCTTTGAACAGCTCGTGAACGCGCTGCACCTGGAGCGGGACCCGAGCCGCACGCCGCTGTTCCAGGTGATGTTCGTGCTCCAGAACGCCGCCAGCCCCACGGGCCAGACGCTGCCGGGCCTGTCGGTGGAAGCGCTGGACGTGGAGACGGGGATGGCGAAGTTCGACCTCACCCTCATCGCGCAGGAGACGCCGGAGGGCCTCGCCTTCCTCTGGGAGTACAACACCGCCCTCTTCGAGGAGGCCACGGTGGCGCGCATGGCGGAGCACTACACGCGCCTGCTCGAAGCGGCCGTCGCGGAGTTCGAGCGGCCCCTCTCCCACCTCACGCTGCTCTCCACGGAGGAGCGCCAGCGGCTGCTGGAGACGTGGAACGACACCCGCGCGGACTCCCCGCGTGAGGCGTCGCTGCCCGCGCTCTTCGAGGAGCAGGTCGCGCGCGCGCCCCACGCCATCGCGGTGGAGTTCGAGGGCCGCCGGCTGACGTACGCGGAGCTGGATGCCCGCGCGAACCAGCTCGCGCATCACCTGCGAAAGCGTGGCGTGGAGGTGGGCACGCTCGTGGGGCTGTGCACCGGCCGCTCGCTGGAGCTGGTCGTGGCCACGCTGGCCATCCTCAAGGCCGGCGGGGCCTACGTCCCGTTGGATCCGGCGTACCCGGCCGAACGCCTGGGCTTCATGGCCCGGGACACGCGGCTTCCGGTGCTGCTGGTACAGCCGGGCCTGGAGTCGAAGCTGCCGGCGCTGGACGCGCGCGTGGTGGTGCTGGACCCCTCGTGGAGCCCCTTCGCGAGGGAGTCCGTGGAGGCGCCCCGCATCGCGGTGCCGGCCGAGGCGTTGGCGTACGTCATGTACACGTCCGGCAGCACCGGCCGGCCCAAGGGCGTCTGCATCCCGCACCGGGGCGTGGTGCGCCTGGTGAAGGGCGTGTCCTTCGCGCGGTTCGGGCCGGACGAGGTCTGCCTCCAGCTCGCGCCCAGCGCCTTCGATGCGTCGACGGTGGAGCTGTGGGGCGCGTTGCTCCACGGCGCGAAGCTGGTGGTCATGGGAGCGCACCAGCCTTCCCTGGAGGAGCTGGCCCAGACGCTGGAGCGCCAGGGCATCACCACGCTGTTCCTCACCACCGCCCTCTTCGAGCAGATGACGCTGGCGCAGCCCCAGGCGCTCGCGCGCGTGCGGCAGGTGATGACGGGCGGGGACGTGCTGTCCCCCGTGGCCGCGCGGCGGTTGCTGGAGGCGGGCCGGGGCGTCATCAACGCCTATGGCCCCACGGAGAACACGGCCTACTCCACCACCTTCAACGTGACGGACGCGAAGGACCTGGAGCGCCCGGTGCCCATCGGGCGGCCCATCTCCCACTCCACCGCCTACGTGCTCGACGCACGGGGAGCGCCGGTGCCGGTGGGCGTGGCGGGCGAGCTGTACGTGGGAGGTGACGGGCTGGCGTGGGGCTACCTGCACCAGCCGGCGCTCACCGCCGAGCGCTTCGTCCCGCACCCGTTCAGCACCACGCCCGGAGCGCGGCTGTACCGCACGGGAGACCGGGCGCGGTGGCGGGCCGACGGAGTGCTCGACTTCCTCGGCCGGAACGACTCGCAGGTGAAGGTGCGCGGCTTCCGCATCGAGCCGGGAGAAATCGAAACCGCCCTCAAGGAGTCCCCGGGCGTGAAGGACGCGGTGGTGGTCGTGCGCGAGTACGCCCCCGGCGACAAGCGCCTCGTGGCCTACGTCGTCGGCGCGGAGGTGGACCCAGGCGCGCTGCGCACGAGCCTCGCGGCGAGGCTGCCTTCGCACCTGGTGCCGTCCGCCTTCGTGAAGCTGGTGCAACTGCCGCTGACGCCGTCAGGCAAGGTGGACCGCAAGGCCCTGCCCGCGCCGGACGCGGGGACCGCGGGGCAGGACTCCTACGTGGCGCCGCGCGAAGGCTGGGAAGCGCTGGTGGCGGAGCTGTGGGCACCGCTCCTGGGCGTGCGCCGCGTGGGAGCGCACGACCACTTCTTCGAACTGGGGGGACACTCCCTGCTCGCCACGCGCGTGGTGTCACGACTGCGCGACGTGCTCCAGCAGGACGTGCCCGTGCGCCTGCTCTTCGAGGCCCCCACGGTGGCCCGGTTCGCGGAGCGGCTGGAGGCCCTGGGACAGCGGGAGCGCGGTCCGCAGCCACCGCCCGTCGTCCCCGTATCCCATGAAGAACCCCTGCCCCTGTCCTTCGCGCAGCAGCGCCTGTGGTTCCTCGCGCGGTTGGATCCGCAGGGGTCCGCGTACAACGTGCCCTTCTTCCTGCGGCTCCAGGGCCCGCTGGACGTCGCCGCGCTGGAGTTCGCGCTCGATGCGCTGGTCCAGCGCCACGAAGCGCTGCGCACCACGTTCTGCGAGGAGCACGGTCAGCCGGTGCAGCGGGTGGCCGCGCATCAACCCCTGACGCTCGCGCTCGAAACCCTGGTGGAGGACGTGGACACCGCGCTGCGCGAGCGCGCGGAGGCGGAGGTGCGCAAGCCCTTCGACCTGGAGCGCGGGCCGCTGGTGCGCGCCACGCTGGTCCGCACGGCGCCCGACCGTCACGGCCTGCTCCTGGTCATGCACCACATCGTGTGTGACTTCTGGTCCATCGACATCCTGGTGCGCGAGCTGAAGACGCTCTACTCCGCGCGCCTGCGCGACGAGCCCACGGCCCTGCCGGAGCTGCCGGTGCAGTACCCGGACTTCGCGCACTGGCAGCGGCAGGTGATGCAGGGGGAGGTCCTGGAGTCGCAGCGCTCGTGGTGGAAGCAGCAGCTCGAAGGGGCACCGCTGGCGCTGGAGCTGCCCACGGACCGGCCGCGCCCCGCGGTGCAGTCCTTCCAGGGGCTCCAGCTTCCCCGCCCCCTGCCCGCCTCGCTGCCCGCCTCCGTCCAGGCCCTGGCACGCGATGCGGGCGTCACGCCCTTCATGCTGCTGCTCGCGGGCTTCCATGCCCTGCTCGCGCGGCACAGCGGGCAGGACGACCTCATCATCGGCACGCCCATCGCGGGGCGCGGCCGGCGCGAGGTGGAGAACCTCATCGGCTTCTTCACCAACACCCTGGCCCTGCGCGTGGATGCATCCGGCGCGGAGAGCTTCCGGGCGCTGCTGGGCCGCGTGCGGGAGGCCTGCCTGGGCGCCTATGCCCACCAGGACATGCCCTTCGAGCAGCTCGTGGATGCGCTCGTGCCCACGCGCGACCTGAGCCGCTCCCCGCTGTTCCAGGTGATGTTCGTCTTCCAGAACGGCGCCGCGCCGTGGGAGCTGCCCGGCGTCTCCGTGGACTTCATCGCCTTCGAGCCGGGTATGGCGAAGTTCGACCTCACCCTCTTCGTGCGCGAGACGCCCGGGGGCTGGTCGAGCGTCTGGGAGTACAACACCGCCCTCTTCGACGAGGCCACGGTGGCGCGGTTCGCGGACCACTACACGCGCCTGCTCGAAGGGGCGCTCGCGGCGCCGGATGCGCCGCTGGCCACCCTGCCGCTGCTCAGCGACGCCGAACAGCGGCAGCTCACGGAGTGGACGCTCCGGCAGGAGTCCTACCCCGCCGTGTCCAGCGTCCACGCGCTCTTCGAGGCCACGGCCACGCGCACGCCCGACGCCATCGCGGTGCGCTTCGGCGACCGGACGCTCACCTATGGCGAGATGGAGCGGCGCGCCAACCAGCTCGCGCACCACCTGCGCAAGCGCGGCGTGGGCGCCGACGTCCGCGTGGGCATCCACCTGCGCCGTTCGCTGGAGCTGGCCGTGGCCGTGCTGGGGACGCTCAAGGCGGGCGGCGCCTACGTCCCGCTCGACCCGGCGTATCCCCCGGAGCGGCTCACCGCGATGCTCCAGGCGTCGGGGGCGACGGTGCTGCTCACGACGCGCGAGCTGCGTGACGCGCTGCCGGGAGACGGCACGCCGGTGCTGGAGCTGGACACCCAGGCGGACCTCCTCGCCCGCGAGCCCGACACCCGGCCGGAGCCCGAGGGCACCGCGCAGGCGCTCACCTACGTCATCTTCACCTCCGGCTCCACCGGGACGCCGAAGGGCATCGCGATGCACCGCGAGGCGCTGGTGAATCTGATCCACTGGCAGCTGGGGGACTCGGTGGCGCCCGGGGCGCGCACGCTCCAGTTCTCCGCGCTGAGCTTCGACGTGTGCTTCCAGGAGCTGTTCTCCACCTGGGCGGCGGGCGGAGAGCTGGTGCTGCTCACCGAGGAAGTCCGCCGCGACGCGACGCAGTTGCTCGCGCTGCTGGAGGGCGCGGGCATCGAGCGGTTCTTCATGCCCTTCGTCGCGCTCCAGAACCTCGCGGAGGTGGCCGAGCGCGAGGGCCCCTTCCCCACGAGGGTGCGGGAGATCATGGTGGCGGGCGAGCAGCTGCGCATGACGCCCGCCCTCCGGCGCTTCATGAAGCGCACCGGCGCCGTGCTGCACAACCACTACGGCCCGTCCGAAGCCCACGCGGCGACGTCGCTCACGCTGAAGGGGGACCCGTCGGCCTGGCCGGACCTGCCCACCATTGGCCGGCCGCTGATCAACGTCGCCGTGCGCCTCCTGGACGCGCACCTGCAACCGGTGCCGCGAGGCGTGACGGGGGAGCTGTACGTGGGCGGGGCCCAGGTCGGCCGGGGCTACCTCAACCAGCCCGACCTCACCGCCGACCGCTTCCTCCCGGATCCGTTCAGCCCCGAGCCGGGAGCCCGGCTGTACCGCACGGGCGACTGGGCCCGGCACCTGCCGGACGGCACGCTGGAGTTCCTCGGCCGCCGCGACGCGCAGGTGAAGGTGCGCGGCTTCCGCATCGAACTGGGCGAGGTGGAGGCCGCGCTGGCGCAGCACCCGGAGGTGCGCGACTGCATCGTGGACGCGAGGGATGACGGGGCCGGCCAGAAGCGGCTGGTGGCGTGGGTGGTGGGCGCCTGGCCGAAGTCCCTGGACCTCACCGCGCTGCGAGGCTTCCTCAAGGACCGCCTGCCTGAATACATGGTGCCCACGCGCTGGGTCGCGCTGGAGGCCCTGCCGCTGACGCCGTCGGGCAAGGTGAACCGCAAGGCCCTGCCGGCGCCGGAGGGAGGCCGTGACTCCACGCGGGCCTGGGTGGGCCCGCGCACGCCGCTGGAGCTGCAGCTCGTGCGCATCTGGGAGGAGGTGCTGGGCGTGCACCCTGTCGGCGTGCGCGACAACTTCTTCGAGCTGGGAGGGCACTCGCTGCTGACGCTGCGCTTGCAGTCGGCCATCCGTTCCAGGCTGGGCCGGCCCCTGCCCGTGTCAGCGCTCTTCCAGAACGCGACGGTGGAGCACCTCGCGGCCCTGCTGCGGGACGACACCGCCCCCTGGACGCCCATGGTCCAGCTCCAGGCGGGCACGGGAGGGCGCCCCTTCTTCTGCGTCCACGCGGTGGGAGGCAACGTCATGCCCTACGCGGAGCTGGCCCGGGCGCTGGGGCCGGAGCAACCGTTCTACGCGCTCCAGGCGCGAGGCCTGGACGGCGCCGAGCCCCCCTGCGAATCCATCCCGGAGATGGCGGCCCTGTACGTGAAGGCGGTGCGAGCGGTCCAACCGCGAGGCCCCTACCTGCTGGGAGGCTGGTCGATGGGCGGCAGCATCGCGTGGGAGATGGCGCACCAGCTCCGCCGCGAGGGGGAGACGGTGGCGCTGCTCGCCCTGCTGGACACGTCCGCGCGGCTGCACACCGGGGACCCTTCGGACGAGAGCGGCAAGGAGAGGTTGAACGCCCTCTTCCTGGAGGACCTGCGCCAGGCCGCGGGTCAACCCCTGCTCGCCGTCGAAGACTCCCCGGAGCAGCCCCTCCAGACCCTGCGCCGCGTCTTCGAACACCACCTGCAAGCAGCCTGGACCTACGAGCCGCCGAAGGACGCGGGCCCCTTCACGCTGTTCGAAGCGGAGCAGTCACGCTGGGACCACGGCTGGGAGCCCTTCGCGCCCGGTGGGCTGGACGTGCGCAAGGTGCCGGGAGATCACTACACGTTCCTCAAGCCGCCCCACGTGGAGGTGCTCGCCGCGCGGCTCCGCGAGGCCATTGCGAAGGCTCAGGGCACCGCGAATTCCGGAGGGGCCTCGGAAGAGAACCGTTAGGGTGCCGCCGCGCCGGGCGGTTCTTCCCGGCCTTACTCTTCGTCGAGGTCTCCTGATGCGTCTTCCCATCCTGATGCGCGCGCTGCGCACCACCTCCTTCAGCCTCGTGGCCGCCGGCTCGCTGCTGACCGCCTGTGACTCCAACGACGGGCCGCCCGAGCCGCTGCCCCCGCCCGTGAAGGACACCTCGCCGCGCACGCTCACGCTGCTCCAGACGAGCGACCTGCACACCAACATCTTCCCGTGGGACTACTTCACCGGGAAACCCGACGTGAAGCGCGGCGTCGCCAAGGTGGCCACGCTCGTCAAGCAGGAGCGGGCGAAGAACCCGGACTGCACGCTGCTCTTCGACACCGGCGACACCATCCAGGGCACGCCGCTCGGCACCTACTATGCCCTCGTGGACAACACGCCCAAGCACCCCATGGCCCTCGCAATGAACGAGCTGGGCTACACCGCCATGGCCCTGGGCAACCACGAGTTCAACTACGGCCTGGACGTCCTCAACAAGTTCAAGAGCGAGGCCAACTTCCCCCTGCTGGGCGCCAACGTGCGCAAGAGCGTGGACGGCTCGGAGGCCTTCACGCCCTACATCATCAAGACGGTGTGCGACGTGAAGGTCGGCATCCTCGGCCTCGTGACGCCCGGCGTGGCGACGTGGGAGCGCGCGGAGAACATCCCCGGCCTGCGCTTCGACAGCCCGTTGGAGACCGCGAAGCTCTACGTGCCGAGGATGAAGGCGGAGGGCGCGGACGTGGTGGTGGTGGCCATCCACAGCGGCCCGGACAAGCAGCCCACCGGCAGCGCGAGCAGCCCCGACTCCTGGCTCGCGGACTACGCGGATGCGTCCAAGTGGGCTGACCGCGGCAACCTCCCCGGTGAGAACGAGGCCGTGCAGATTGCCCTGGGCGTGCCCGACGTGGACGTGATGCTCACCGGCCATACCCATCAGCCCATCCCGAAGATGCTGCTGAAGCAGCAGGACGGCAGCGAGGTCCTGCTCACCCAGCCCAACCGCTGGGGCAGCCACCTGGCGAACGTCCAGCTCAACGTCACCTGGAAGGAAGACCACTGGGCCGTGGGCAGCCACGACGCCGGGCTCCACGCCGTGGACGACACGGTGACGGCGGACGCCACCGTCACGCAGCTCATCCAGACCTACCACGACACCACGGTCGCCTACGTGAACCAGAAGATTGGAACCACCACGGCGGTGTTCCCGGGCGGCTATGCCGCGCGCTACGTGGACAGCGCCCTGTCCGACCTCATCAACACCGTCCAGGAGGAGGCCGCGCACGAGGCCGGTTACGACGTGGACCTGTCCCTGTCCGCCATCTTCACCAACGATGTGTCGCTGCCCGCGGGTGACGTCACCCTGCGCGACGCCTACAGCATCTACATCTACGACAACACGCTGTACGTGATGGAGATCAACGGCTCCATCCTCCGGCGTGCGCTGGAGATGAACACCCTCTATTTCAAGCAGTTGGACGCGGCCAACCTGCCCGCGAAGCCCGCGGACGCGAAGGCCACCACGCCCCCCGTGGCGGACTTCAACTGGGACCTCTACTCGCGCATCGAGTACGGCTACGACCTCACGAAGCCCGCCGGATCCCGGCTCACGCACCTGCGCTTCCAGGGCCAGAACGTCACCGACGACCAAGTCTTCCGCGTCGCCATCAACAACTACCGCGCGGGCGGCGGCGGCGGCTACAGCATGTTCAAGGAGGGCCGCGTGCTGTGGACCTCCGCGGACGGCGTGCGTGACTACGTCGCGCGCTACATGCAGTCGCACCAGGGCCTGGCGCCGGAGACGGTGAACACCTGCAACTTCACCCTGGCCCCCGACCTCTACACGCCCTACTTCGCGTCCACGTTCGGCGCCGCGAAGTGCGCGCCGTGAAGTAACCACGGGCGCGCAGGGCTCAGGGCGCGGTGCCGCGTTGGCGCCGCGCCCTGGCTGTCACGGCTCGTCGGCCATGTCGTCCAGTTGTCCCTGAGCCGTTTCGCGGTAGTAGGGGACGACTTCGACGGCGAGCACGTCCCGCATCTCCTGGCGCGCTTCGTCGTAGTTGCCTGCCCGCTGGTGGCGGTACATCCGGTGGAGGGCGTCCATCAGTCGATTGGACCCGTCGGTGATGCGCCGCGATGCTTCGGCAAGCAGGGCCAGCGCGCCAGCTTCGGTGCGCAGAGCCTCCACCGCATCGGTGATGGCGACCTCTCGCGCGGTGCGCAGGAGGAGCGCACGCACGTCATCCGTGAGGACCAGCGGTGCGCCCTCGCGAAGCACCCGGCGTGCGAGAGCCTGAGTAGCGCGCCAGTCCTGGTCCGACATCTACCGCCTCCTCTTTCGCGGGCTGCACATCTTCGCGGGCCATTCGTGCTGGCCCTCACAGTAACGAAGGCATTCGTAGCAGGGCCCTACCCATTCGTTGTCCTTGCAATCGCCATAGGCTCGGATGCAGCGGCGCTTCCACTCCGGCAACTCCGCGTTGTGTGAGTCGTCCCATCCCTCGGCCTGGCCGTGCGTGCCGGTGGCGCCGACGCCGGCAGCCATGATGACGGCGGCCTCGGAGGCGGTAAGTCCGCACGCCTCGGGCATGCCTGGGTGACGCTGGATGCAGTCCGTCTCGGTGTCCATGGCGATGGTGGCGCACCCCAGGCCGAGGGCCGCGAGGATGGGGGCGAGGTGTTGCCACCGAGACTTCACCACCGGATTCATCGTCCCTCCCTCCCCTGGCTCCCGACCTCTACACGCCCTACTTCGCGTCCACGTTCGGCGCCGCGAGGTGCGCGCCCGTGAAGTAACCGCGGGCGCGCAGGTAGAACGGGCTCAGTGCTCGGCGACCGCGGGCCTGATGGGCTCGGGGTCGGCGAGTTCGCGGACGGCGGGCACGGTGCGCGTGCGGGCGATGAGCAGGTAGATGGCCGGCACGAAGTAGAGGGTGAAGACCGTGCCCAGGGCCATGCCGGTGACGAGCACCAGCCCGATGCTGTTGCGCGCCGCCGCGCCCGGCCCTGACACCAGCACCAGCGGGAAGTGGCCGGCGACCGTCGCCACCGTCGTCATCAGGATGGGGCGAAGCCGTTCGGAGGCCGCTTCCCGCACCGCCTCCAGCTTCGTCCTGCCCTCCTCCTGGAGCCGGTTGGCGAAGTCGACAATCAGGATGCCGTTCTTCGCGATGAGCCCCACCAGCGTCACCAGCCCCACCTGCGAGTAGATGTTGAGCGTGGTGGTGAAGCTGTCGGTGAAGTACGGCATCGTCGGGTTCGGCATCTTCAGGAACGTGGTCATCATCGCGCCGAAGAGCGCCAGCGGCACGGAGCCGGCGAGGATGATGAACGGATCCCTGAAGCTGTTGAACTGGGCCGCGAGCACCAGGAAGATGAGCACCACCGCGAGCATGAACGCCGGGAGGAACGTGTTGCCCTCCACGCGCAGCTGCCGCGACTCGCCCGTGTAGTCGATGCGGTAGCCCGCGGGCAGGATGCGCGCGGCCTCCGTCTCCAGGTAGGTGAGCGCCTCATCCAAAGGCCGGATGGCCACGCCGCTCAGCTTCACGGCGTTGAGCTGCTGGAAGCGGTTGAGCGACCGGGGCGCCACCGTCTCCCGCAGCGACGCGATGGACGACAGGGCCACGAGCTTGCCGTCGGGCCCGGTGACGTGGATGTCCTTGAGCTGTTCTGGATTGAGCCGGGAGGTCCGCAGCACCTGCGGGATGACCTTGTAGCTGCGGCCCGCGATGTTGAAGCGGTTGACGTAGTTGCCGCCCACCGCCGCGCCCAGGTCCTGTCCCACCGTCCCCAGGTTCAACCCCAGCTGCGCGACCTTCTCCCGGTCCAGCTCCACCTCCGACTGGGGCTGGTCCAGCTTCACGTCGATGATGGGCGGGAAGGCGAACAGCCCGCTCTGCGTCGCCTTCTCCTGGAGCTGCTGCGCGAACCCCAGCAGCTCCTCCGCCTCCGCCGTGGAGGCGATGACGAACTCCACCGGGAAGTTGCCACCACCCGGCAGCGCGGAAGGCTGGATGGCGAAGGTCTGCACGCCCGGCAGGACGTTCACCCGCTCCTGCGTCTCCGCCAGCACCTGCGCCACCGAGCGCTGGCGCTGCTCCCAGGGCTTCAGCGCCAGACCCCAGAACCCGTTGCCCGGGCTCATGATCTGGAAGATGAAGTCCGACTCCGGCATCTCCATCAGCGTCTTGCTCACCTGGCGGGTGGACGGCGCCAGCTGATCCAACGTGGAGTTGGACGGGGTGCTGACGATGCCGAACACGATGCCCTGATCCTCCGTCGGGGCCAGCTCCCGCGGCGACTGGGTGAACATCACGACGGCGAGCAGGCTCAGCACCACCCACGCGGCATAGACGGGGCCCCGGGTCTCCAGCGAGCGGTCCAGGGTGCGGGCGTACGCGCCCCGCAGCCGCTCGAAGGCGCGGTTGACCACGCCCGCGAGCCCCTTGTCCTCATGGCCCGCCCGCAGGAGCGCGGCGGACATCATGGGTGAGAGCGTCAGCGCCACCACGCCCGACAGGGCCACCGCTCCAGCCAATGTGAGCGCGAACTCACGGAACAGCGAGCCCGTGAGCCCGCCCTGGAACGCGATGGGCGCATAGACGGCGGCGAGCGTGAGCGTCATCGCGATGATGGGGCCCACCAATTCCCGCGCGCTCTTGAGGGCGGCGTCCACCGGGCGCAGCCCGTCGCGCAGGTGACGCTCCACGTTCTCCACCACGACGATGGCGTCGTCCACGACGAGCCCCACCGACAGCACCACGGCGAGCAGCGTGAGCAGGTTCACCGTGAAGCCGAACACCTGCATCAGGAACACCGTGCCGATGAGCGACACCGGGATGGCCACCACCGGCACCAGGATGGAGCGCACGGAGCCCAGGAAGAGGAAGATGACCACCACGACGATGAGCAGCGTCTCGCCCAGCGTGGACACCACCTCGTCGATGGCGTTCTGGATGTACTCCGTCCCGTCGAAGGCGATGCTGCCGTCAATCTGCTCCGGCATCTCCCGCTGCAGCGCGCCCATCTCATCGCGGATGCGCTGCATGACCTCCAGCGAGTTGGCGTTGGGCAGCGACCAGATGCCGATGAAGACGGCCGTCTTCCCGCTGAGCGTGACGTCCGTGTCGTAGTCCTCGGCTCCCAGCACCACGTCCGCGATGTCCGACAGCCGCACCACCGCGCCGCCATCCCGCCGCACCACGAGCTGCTTGAACTCCTCCACCGAGCGCAGGCTCGTGTTGGTCGTGAGGTTCACCTGGACGAGCGAACCCTTCGTCTGGCCCACGGCCGCGAGCGAGTTGTTGGCGGCGAGCGCCTGCCGCACCTGCGAGGGGCTGACGTTGAGCGCGGCCATCCGGTCCGGCTTCATCCACACCCGCATCGCGAACGTGCGCGCGCCGAGGATGTCCGCGCGCTGCACGCCTTCCACCGAGGACAGCCGCGGCTGCACCACGCGCACCAGGTAGTCGGACAGCTCGTTCTGCTGGAGGAAGTCGGAGGTGAAGTTGAGGTAGGCGACGGCGAACTGGCTGTCCGCGGACTCGATGCCGAGCACCGGCACCTGCGCCTCGGGCGGCAGGTCGCCTCTCACCTGATCGACCTTGGCGCTGATTTCGCTCAAGGCGCGGTTGGAGTCGTAGTTGAGCTTGAGCCGGGCGCGGACGATGGAGACGCCCTGCAGGCTCTGGGACTCCACGTAGTCGATGCCGTCCGCCGCGGCGATGACGCGCTCCAGCGGCGTGGTGATGAAGCCGCGCACCAGCTCCGCGTTGGCGCCGATATAGGCCGTGGTGACGATGATGTCGGCGTTCTCGCTGCGCGGGTACTGCCGCACGTTGAGGGAGCGCAGGGCCTGCAGGCCCGCGATGATGATGAGGAGGTTGACCACCAGCGCCACGACGGGGCGCCGGATGAAGAGGGCGGTGAAGTTCATGGGTTCGCCTTCCTCATCCCTACGGGTTCACGGGCTGGGGCGCGGCCTCGACGGGCGGCGCCAGCGCGTTGTTGAGGACGACGGCCGCGCCGTTCTTCAGCTTGAAGACGCCGCTGCTCACCACGGTCTGCCCGGCCGTCAGGCCCGACGTCACCTCCACGAAGTCGCCCCGCCGCTCCCCCAGCCGCACGAACTGCTGGCGCGCCAGGAGGGCCTTCTTGCCCGCGGCGTCCTTGCCCTCGGCGAGCGTGAACACGGAGTCCCCGTAGGGGGCGAAGAGCACGGCGGTGGCGGGGATGGCCACCACGGGGGTGCTCGCCTCGGCGAGCACCTCCACGTTGGCGAACATGCCCGGCAGCAGCCGTCCGTCCGCGTTGGGCACGGTGGCGCGCATGCGCACGTTGCGCGAGGACAGCTCCACCTCCGGGTTGATGGTGGTGAGCTCCCCCTCCCACGTCTGCCCCGGGAAGACGTCCACGCGCAGGCGCACCTTCTGCCCCTGCTTCACCTGCGCCAGCGCCTGCTGCGGAAGCTGGAACTCCACCAGCGCGGGGGTGATGGACTGCAGGGAAGCGATGGGGTTGCCCGGCGAGACGAGCTGCCCCAACTCCACCTGCCGGATGCCGATGCGGCCCTCGAAGGGCGCGCGGATGACCTTCTTCGCGAGCAGCGTCTTCAGGTGGGCCACCACGGCCTCCGCCTGGACCGCCCGCGCCCGGACGGCATCCAATTCCGACTGCGTGTTGGCGCCCTGGGCGAGCAGCTTCTCCACGCGGTCCCGGGTGAGCCGCGCGAGCTGCGCGTCCGCCTCGGCCCCGGTCAGCTGGGCCGCCTCGCTGGAGGCGTCGAGCTGGACGAGCACCTGGCCCTTCTTCACCGACGCGCCGTTCTCGAAGCGGATGTCGCTGACGACGCCCGGCAGCTCCGCGCTCAGCGTCACGCCGCGCACCGCGAGCACCGTGCCCACCGCGCCCTGCGCGGCCTGCCACCCGAAGGACTCCGCCTGCGCCGACGTGACGGACTCCGGCGGCTGCACGAAGGTCTCACCGGCGTTGATCATCGCGACAATCTGGGCCCCCTTGATGGCGGCGAGCCCCACGAAGATGGCGAGCAGGACCAACACGCCGATGATCCACCGCTTGAGGCGGCTGCCGCGGCGGGGCGGAGAGAAGGGCACTTCAGGGGAAGGAGCGGAGGGCGAGGCATGCATCGTGGGCACTCAAACGAGCTGGGTTGCGCAGCCGTGTCAGGGAATGCGCAGCCGTGTAACCGGGCCACCCGTTCTTCGCCCTCTTGAAAATGCATTTTCTCCGTGTGCAAACCGCGTGGAATCCACCGCCACGGGTCAGCTCGCGGATACCCCGACACACCTCCGTGACAGGGACGGCGACACGCACCGACCCTGTCACCGGGCCGCGGACTACTGTGCTTCCAGCCGGAACTGCTGGCAGTCGTTGTTGGACCACGTCCACTGCTGCAGCAGCGTGCCGTCACCGCTGCCGGCCTGGCAGCCCGTCACGTCCAGCACCTTGCCGCTGTGGCGCGCCTCCAGCCGGTGGTAGCCGTTGCCCAGCGCCACGGGCTTGAACTGCTGGTTGCCGCCGCCGGAGTAGGACCACTGCTGGAGCCCCGCGCCGTCCGCGCTGCTGACGTCCCGCACGTCCAGCGCCTTGCCGCTGTGACGCGACACGAAGCGGTAGTAGCCGCTGTCCGTCGCCTCCATCGCCCACTGCTGGCTGGGGCCGGTGTGGCAGCTCCACTGGTGGATGATGGCGCCGTCCGCCGTGCTGGGGCCGGAGATGTCCACGCAGCGCCCGGAGGCCTTGTTCACCAGCCGGACGGCGCCCGTCCCGCCCGTCCCCTGCGCCACGGTGTAGATGGCGTTGAGCAGCGACGTGCTCCCGGACGTGTCCTGGCTGAGCTCCCAGATCATCACGCCGCCGTTCTGCATGCCCAGCCGAGTCTTGGCCTGGATGGTGGCGATGCCGTTGTAATAGACGTCCCCGACGTTGTCCTTGTAGGGCGCCTGCGAGTCGCGCGCGACCAGCTCCGAGTACCCCACGTAGCTCGACGGCGAGCGGCCGTAGAACGGCACGCCCAGCACCGCCTTGGACGCCGGCAGCCCGCGCCCCTTCCAGTAGTTCAGCGACTGGACGCCGTAGTCGTACGTCGAATGCGGCTGCCCGCCGTCGTAGGCCATGATGTTGAGGAAGTCGACGTCGCTGAACACCGACGCCTGCACGCCGCCGCCGGTGTAGCCGTTCGCCACCACCGCCGCCGTCAGCAGCTTGCCGCGGCTGTGCATCGCGGTGCCCAGCTCCCGCATCAGGAGCGCGTAGTTGTTCCCCGACGTGCCGGGGTCCGGGTACTCCCAGTCGATGTCCACGCCGTCCAGCCCGGCCGCGTTGACGAAGTTCACCAGGTTGTTCACGAACGCGGTGCGCGTGCTCGCGTTCGCCGCCAGCTGCTCGAAGGCGCTGTCGTTGCCGTCATTCCAGCCGCCCACGGCAATGAGCACCTTCACGCCCTGCGCGTGCGCCAGCGTCACCAGCGAGCGCAGCCGCGCGTCCCCGCTGCTCACGCCCGTGATGCCACCCTGCGCCGTGGGCAGCACGAACGAGTAGTTGATGTGGCTCAGCTTGTTGTACGGCAGCGTGTTCACGTCCCCCGCCCACGTCGGCAGGTAGCCCACCACGCGCGTCGCCAGCGCCGGGGACTCCACGACCCCCATCGGGTCCTCGGAAGCCTCGGACGGCGAAACGTCCCCCGGGCCGGAACAGCCCCCCAACGATGCGAGAAACACGGCGCCCAGCGCCAACGTGCGGAACGGTGATGCGATGCGAGACAAGGATGACTCCTGCGTCATGGGTTTCACGGATTGGACCCGTAAATCCCACTAAGCAGTTTTGTCCGGAGGACTCAACGACTCATCGCTTCAGCAGCAGCGGCCGCCACCGCCTCGATAGCGGGCTTCGAGGCGGTCGTTGAAAAACTCCGCATACGTCATCACCGCGCTGTCCGGATGATGACGTCGCATGTGGGCGACATAGGTCTCGTAGTCGGGCACGCCAATCATCTGCCGCGCGACGCGCACGGCCTGGCGCCACCCGTGCTGGAGCGTCCGCGCGAAGTCCGTCATGAGCGCTCCACCACGGCGGCGGCCACGTAGGGCGTCTCGTGCGAGGTGGCCACCGTGGAGCGCCGGGCCGCGAGCATGGCGCGCACGCCGAAGATGAGGGTCGCGACCACCACGGCCATGAAGAACACGGTGAGGGCGGCATCCAGGTAGTCGTTGCCGATGATGCGCTCCATCTCCTCCACGGACTTCGCGGGGGCGATGATGCGGCCCTCCGCCACCGCCTGGGAGAAGGCGCGCGCGTGGGCGAGGAAGCTCACCCGCACGTCGCCGCCGAACACCTTCTGGTAGCCGGCGGTGAGCGTGCACAGCACCAGCCACGCGGCGGGGATGCCGGGCACCCAGACGTAGCGCTCGCGCTTCATCTTCACCAGTGCCACGCACCCCAGCGTGAGCGCCACGGCGGCGAGCATCTGGTTGGCGATGCCGAACAGCGGCCACAGCGTGTTGATGCCGCCCAGCGGATCCACCACGCCCTGGTAGAGGAAGTAGCCCCACGCGCCCACGCACAGCGCGGTGGCCAGCAGGTTCGCGCCCCAGGACTCCGTGCGCTTGAGCGGCGCGTACACCAGGCCCGCCAGCTCTTGGATCATGAAGCGCCCCACGCGCGTGCCGGCGTCCACGGTGGTGAGGATGAAGAGCGCCTCGAAGAGGATGGCGTAGTGGTACCAGAAGGCCATCATCCCCTGCCCGGACACGAGCCCGTGGAGGATCTGCGCCATGCCCACCGCCAGCGTGGGCGCACCGCCTGCGCGCGACAGGATGGTGGTCTCTCCGATGTCGCGCGCCGTCTGCTCCAGCACGTCCGGCGTGATGACGAAGCCCCACTGGCTGATGGTCTGCGCCGCCTGCGTCGCGGTGGTGCCAATCAGGGCGGCGGGCGAGTTCATCGCGAAGTAGACGCCCGGATCCAGCACCGACGCGGCGATGAGCGCCATGATGGCCACGAAGGCCTCCATCAGCATGCCGCCGTAGCCCACGATGCGCGCGTCGGCCTCGCTGGCGAGCATCTTCGGCGTGGTGCCCGACGCGATGAGCGAGTGCCACCCGGACACCGCGCCGCACGCGATGGTGATGAAGAGGAACGGGAACAGGCTGCCGGAGAACACCGGGCCGGAGCCGTCCACGAACCGCGTCACCGCCGGCATGCGCAGGTCCGGCGCGGCGAGCGCGATGCCCACCGCCAGGAGCAGCACGGTGCCAATCTTGAGGAAGGTGGACAGGTAGTCGCGCGGCGCGAGCAGCAGCCACACCGGCAGCACCGCCGCGCAGAACCCGTAGCCGATGAGCAGCCACGCCAGCGTCTTGCTGTCGAAGGTGAACGCGGGCGCCCACGCGGCGGACTCGGCCACCTGGCCGCCGAAGTAGATGCTGAGCATCAGCAGCACGAAGCCGACGATGGACACCTCCAGCACGCGGCCCGGGCGCACGTAGCGCAGGTACAGCCCCATCAACACGGCGATGGGGATGGTCATCGCCACGGTGAAGGTGCCCCAGGGGCTGGCCGTCAGCGCCTTCACGACCACCAGCGCCAGCACCGCGAGGATGATCATCATGATCATCAGCACGCCCACCATCGCCGTCACGCCCGCCGCCGGTCCCAGCTCCATCCGGACCATGTCGCCCAGCGACTTGCCGTCGCGGCGGATGGACAGGAACAGCGTCACGAAGTCCTGCACCGCGCCCGCCACCACCACGCCCACGAGGATCCACAGCGTGCCGGGCAGGTAGCCCATCTGCGCCGCCAGCACCGGCCCCACGAGCGGCCCCGCGCCCGCGATGGCCGCGAAGTGGTGGCCGAACACCACCCACCGGTCCGTGGGCACGTAGTCCAGGCCGTCATTGCGGCGTTCGGCGGGGGTGGCGCGCGTGGGGTCCAGGCGCAGCGCTTTTTCGGCAATGAACCGGCCGTAGAAACGATATCCCAGCATGAACACCGCGACCGAGGCGACCACCAGCCAGATGGCGTTGATGGACTCTCCCCGGTGCAGCGCCACCACGCCCAGGCTGAACGCCCCGGCCAGCGCCACCAGCGCCCATCCCAGCTTCCGAGCGACTCCACCCATGATGTCTCCCCGCCACGGGCGCGGCACCGCCAACCGCCACCCCGGGCGGGGTTTATAGCGCACCCGTTGTCCCAGCCCGCCCCACACACTCCGGGGTGTCGGATGAAGGAAACCTCCGCGCCATGAAGGTCCCCATGCTTCGCTCGCGCCTCGTCCCGCTGGTCCTCGCAGGCCTGCTCGCCGCCGCCTGTGCCACGCCCCGCTCCACCGTGGGACCTGGCGTGGGCCCTGGGCTCGTGACACCCGTGATGAAGGACGGAGCGCCCCATCCGGAGACGCTCGGCGTGTGGCGCTCCCGAGGCTACGGGTGGCTGCTCACGGTGACGCCGCAGGGGCTGCGCCTGCACCACGAGACGGCGGCGGGGTGTCATGCGGATCCGTCGTCGTCGGCGGAGCTGATGGAGCTGTTCGGCTTCCAGGAGCCGGGGCCCTCGGCGGACAGCGTGGACTTCCTCTCCTCGCCCGGGGAGACGCGCTACCGCTTCGACCGCGTGGCCGCCCTGCCCCCCGGCTGCGACACCGAAGGGCCCTGGAGCGCCCCGGCGGTGTTCGACGTGTTCCAGGCGACCTTCGCGGAGCACTACGCCTTCTTCCCGGAACGGAGCCCCGACTGGATGTCGCGCCTGGAAGCGCAGCGTTCGCGCGTCAACCCCAACACGGACGACACCGCGTTGTTCACCCTCTTCGCGGACGCGCTGCGGACGCTGGGGGATTCGCACGTGGAGCTGCTGGCGGACGACGCTTCGTCGGACTCACTCCGCTACGAGGAGCGCGCCACGGGGACCTTCGCCCTGCTGGAGCGCGAGGCCCAGCGGACGGAGCGCCCCATGCGGGCCGTGCAGAAGGAATGGATGGGCGCATACCGGGACGGCATCCTCCAGACGGTGCTGCGCGGCGAGGGACACCACGTCGCGAACCAGCGCATCCTCTGGGGCTTCGCAGCGCCTCGCGTGGGCTACCTCAACGTGCTGACGATGGGCGGGTTCGCCGCCACGTCCGGCGAGGAAGCGCCGACGCTCGCGGAGGAGCTGGCCGCGCTGGAGCCCGTGCTCGACGAGGTGATGACGGCCTTCGCCGGAGCGGACAGGGTCATCGTGGACGTGAGCAACAACCGTGGCGGCCATGACGGCGTCGCGCGCGCGATCGCGGAGCGCTTCGCGGATCAGCGCCGGCATGTGTATTCCAAGTGGGCGCGGGGGGCGAAGGACGTGCCGCCGCAGGAGTTCTTCCTCACGCCCACGTCGCGCCCCGCGTTCCACGGGCCCGTGTCCCTGGTGACGAGCGACGTGACGGTCAGCGCCGGCGAGGTGTTCACCCTGGCGATGCGAGCGTTGCCCCAGGTGGTCCACGTGGGCTCGGCCACGCGGGGCTGCTTCTCCGACGTGCTCGTCAAACCCCTGCCCAACGGCTGGACGGTGCACCTGTCAAACGAGCACTACACGGACACGAAGGGCGAGGATCGCGAGGCCCGGGGCGTGCCGCCCCAGAAGCCCCTGGAGCTGTTCCCGGAGGCGGACCTGGCACGGGGCCATGCCCGTGCGATCCGGGCGCTGGCCGACTCCCGGTGAGGTGCCGGAAGCACCTCGCGGGAGCCGGCGGAGGGCTTCAGCGGGCGAAGGGGACGGGCAGCGCGTCGGCCACGGCCTGCTGCTTCGCCAGCTGCACCTTGCCGCTCTTGCGGATGACGAAGTCACACGCGAGCAGCTGGTTGCCCACGAGCACCACGGCCGAGGCCTTGAAGCCCTCTTCGCCGTCGGTGACCTGGATGGGGTGCAGCTTCGCGGCCGCAGCGTCCTTCTGCGCGGTGAGCGTCGGGTCCGTGTTCGTGGCGGGCAGCCACTGCACGTCCTCGGCGCGCTCCACCAGCCGGCGCTTGCCGCCCTCGGTGTTCTCCACGAAGAAGCGCAGGTACGCGGGGATTTCGGCGGCCTCCAGCGTCAGCGCCTCCTCCTGGTTGACCTTGTAGAGGGCCTCCGGGGTGGCGGGCGTGAGGTTGACGGCGCTCTTCCCGTCGTCCGCGTACTTGAAGCGCAGCGCCCGGTGCGGCAGCCGCACTTCCACCGTCACCAGCTGGAAGCGCTTGTAGAAGCCCAGCGGCTGACGCGTGAACGTCGTCGCCGCCAGGTTCTCCTTGATGGTCCCGGCGTGCACCGGGTCCACCTGCTCGATGCGCTGCAACGTCTGGGCGTCCGCATTCACCTTCGGTTCCTCCAGGGACCCGGCCTTCGAAGGCCGGGCGGTGTCACAGTGAGTGGCGGACAGCACCCACAAGGCGGCGACGAGGATCCGGTGCATGCAGCCTGCTTACGGGTGCGCCTTGTCCCAGCCCTGACCGTAGTAGTCGGGGTAGTTCTGACCGTTGGTGCTGGTCACGACCTTGCCCGTCTTGAAGCCGTCCAGCACGGCAGCGTAGCCCGCCTTGTCGCCGATTTCACGAAGTTGCGTCTCCGTCAGGGACGGGTCCTTCGCCTTCGCGTCGGTGATGGCCTGGGAGGAGGCCGCGTTGTACTCGGCCTCCAGCGGGAAGGTGGCGGTGACCGTCTCACCGTTGGCGACCAGCTCGTTCTTCGCCTTGATGCTGTCGACGGTGCCGCGCGTCTCCTCGTCGAGCAGCGTCTGCACGTAGTCCGCGCGCGACTGGGTGTTGATGTCGGCGCGGGGGCCGTCCATCGTCGCCTTCGCGTGGTTGATCTCGTGCACCAGCGTCAGGGCCGCTTCCTGCGGATCCTGGCTGCGGTCGATGACGATCTTCTTGCCGTCCCAGTACGAGCCACCGCCGTCGGCGAACTCCACCGGGATCTTCTTGTCCTCCAGGTACTTCACCGCGGCGGCGCCGGTCGGCGAGTTCTTGAGGACGTCCTTCGTCTCCTGCAGCTTCACCTTGTCCTTGGAGGCCTGGATGGCGTCGCCGATGGCGCCACCAATCGCACCGCCAAGGCCGGCGCCCGCGGGACCGCCGAGGATGCCACCGAGGATGCCGCCGATGGTGCCCGCGTCCGCCTTCTTCGCCTTGTCGAAGGCGTCCTTGAAGAGATCGCCCACGGGGTTCGCGTTCACCTGCGCCGGCCGGGGGCTCACCACCGTCCGCGCGGCCTGCGAAGCTTCCGTGTTCTGCGCCGGGCGTGCACCGCTCCGGCCAATTCCGTCAACCCCCATGACAGTTCTCCCCAAGCTTCAAAGTACGGCTTTGCGAAGATTATCGGAGAACAGGGGGTGCCAGTTGCGAGCCCTCCCTTCAGCGCAATGCGTTACATCCTGGCAGGTAGGCTGGAGGCCGGACGGCGGAGGGTACGGTGGGTTGGATGGCCGGGACGATCTGCGCCGAGGACGCGCCCGTGCCCACCACGCCCACGGTGCGCCCGGCCAGCGGGGAGTCCATGTCCCAGCGCGCCGAGTGCATCACCTTGCCCTGGAAGCGCTCCAGCCCGGGCAGCGGGGGGATGAGGGGCTCGCTCATCGCGCCCACCGCGGACACGAAGACGTCCGCGGTGAAGGGGCCCCGGGAGGTCTCCAGCCGCCAGTGCTGCCGGGCGGCGTCCCACCGCGCGGAGAGGACGGCGTGCCCGAAGCGCAGGAACGGGGACAGGCCGAAGCGCATCACGCACTCGCGCAGGTAGTCCTGAATCTCGGCGCCCGGCGAATAGACGTGCGACCAGACGGGATTCGGCACGAAGGAGAACGAGTACAGCAGCGACTGCACGTCGCACGCACAGCCGGGATAGACGTTGTCGCGCCAGACGCCCCCCACGTCGTCCGCCCGCTCGAAGACGAGGAAGTCATTGATGCCGACCTGCTTCAACCGGATGGCCATGCCCAGTCCAGCGAAGCCAGCGCCCGCGATGGCGACCCGCACGTGAGGAAGGGATTGGGACACGGGAGGGACCTCCTTCAACACTCCATCATCGCCCTCCGCGGTCCGCTCGGCATGGAGGTGCGGGCCGGCTTGCGGTGTTCCGGTCCCTGGCGTCGCGCCTCCCCTTGAAGGGCGCGGGGCCCCACTTCACTCCACGACTTCGGCGCGCGTGATGCGATCCAACCGGAAGTGGCGCCGCTCGCCAGACGCGAGGTCCACCGCGTCCAGCCGCGTCTCGTGCCGGTCCATCACCACCGACTCGATGCGCAGCTCGCGCGTCGTCTCCAGGAAGTTGCCGTCCACGTAGGTGATGCGCAGCGGCTGGCGCTCGAACCACGCGCGCTCCAGCGCCTCGCGCACGTTCTTCTTCGTGGGCAGCGAAGGCACGCCCAGGAACGTCAGCTCCCGCAGTCGCTCCAAGAGCTCACGCTGCGCGGACGTGGACAGCGCCGAGCGCACCTTGTCGAGCGCCGACTCCAGCGTCCCCGTGAAGGGCAACAGCCGCATGTCGATGGCGAAGCGCCCCAGCGCCACCACCAGCGCCGCTTCGCGCGCGGTGAAGTTCACCGGCGGCAGGCTGTAGCTGCGGTCCAACGCGTACCCGCCGCCCCGGCCGCGCTCCGCCCCCACCGGCAGTGCCGCGGCGCGCAACGCGTCCAGGTCCCGGTAGATGGTGCGCACCGTCACGTTGAAGCGCTCCGCCAGCACCTCCGCGGTGACGCCGGTACGACGGCCTCTCAGGTACTCCGCGAGGGCGAAAAGACGCTCGGTGCGCTGCATGGCCGTGGATTCCTGACATACCGCTGTCAGCCCGGGCCCTCAAGCTGGAGGCGAGCCTCCGCGATGCGAAGCCCCACCGACAGCGCCCTGCCTCCTCC
>NZ_RAWG01000145.1 GCF_003611735.1 Corallococcus sicarius
CTCCCTCGCCGGGTGGGGGGCGGGGACGTTGTGGAGGGCGCGCGCTGCTGTCAAGGCGTCTGGGAAGTCCTGTTCTCACGTTCACTTGCCGGATCCACGCAGGTTTGGTTCATGCTTGCGGCATGTCCGCGACCAAACCCCGCGCCGCCTCGATGTACGTCGACCTCGACCGCGACGCGTGGCGCGAGTTGAGGGCCTCCACGCCCCTGACGCTGACGGCGGAGGAGGTGGAGAAGCTGCGGGGCCTGGGCGAGCGGCTGGACATCGACGAGGTGGTGGACGTCTACCTGCCGCTGTCGCGCCTCTTGCACCTGCAGGTGGCGTCGGCGCAGTCGCTGTGGGCGGCGCAGCAGGCGTTCCTGGGGTACTCGGTGCGCAAGGTGCCGTTCATCATCGCCATCGCGGGGAGCGTGGCGGTGGGCAAGAGCACCACGGCGCGCATCCTCCAGGCCCTGCTGGCGCGCTGGCCGGATCATCCGAGCGTGGAGCTGGTGACGACGGACGGGTTCCTGTTCCCCAACCGGGTGCTCGCCGAGCGCGGCATCATGAACCGCAAGGGCTTCCCGGAGAGCTACGACCGGCGCGGGCTGGTGCGCTTCCTCGCGGAGCTGAAGGCGGGTCGGGAGACGGTGTCGGCGCCCATGTACTCGCACCTCGTCTACGACATCGTCCCGGACGAGGTGCAGACCATCCGGCAGCCGGACATCCTCATCCTGGAGGGGCTCAACGTCCTGCAGACGGGGCCGGTGGAGGGGGGGCGGCTGCCGCAGACGTTCCTGTCGGACTTCTTCGACTTCTCCATCTACGTGGACGCGTCCGAGTCGGACATCCGGCACTGGTACGTGGAGCGTTTCCTCCACCTGTGGGAGACGGCGTTCCGCGACGAGCGTTCGTTCTTCCGGCGCTTCTCGGAGCTGACGCGTGACCAGGCGGTGGCGCGGGCCGCGTCGGTGTGGGCGGAGATCAACGGGCCCAACCTGGCGCAGAACATCGCGCCCACGCGTTCGCGTGCGAGGCTCATCCTGGTGAAGGGCAACGATCACAAGGTCCGCCGCGTGCGCATGCGCAAGCTGTAGGCGGCGAAGGGACACGACGACATGGCTCCACGACTGGGTTCGCTCTGGGATGCGGTGGGAAACACGCCGCTGTTGCGCATCGGTTCACTGAGCCGGGGGACGGGTTGCGACATCGTCGCGAAGGCGGAGTTCATGAACCCGGGCGGCAGCATCAAGGACCGCGCCGCGAAGGGGATGATCCAGCGCGCGGAGGCGTCCGGGCAGTTGAAGCCCGGGGGGACGATCGTCGAAGGCACGGCGGGCAACACGGGCATCGGCCTGGGGCTGCTGGGGCGCGAGCGTGGCTACCGGGTGGTGGTGACGATGCCGGACAACCAGGCGCGCGAGAAGTACGAGTACCTGGAGGCGATGGGCGTGGAGGTGCGGCGCGTGCCGGCGGTGCCCTTCGCGAACCCCGCGCACTTCTTCCATCAGGCGCGCGTGCTGGCGGAGGCCAACGGCTGGGCGTGGATGAACCAGTTCGAGAACACGGCCAACGGCGACTTCCACTACGAGACGACGGGGCCTGAAATCTGGGAGCAGGCGGAAGGCAAGGTGGACGTGCTGGTGACGTCGGTGGGCAGCGGCGGCACGGTGTCCGGGACGAGCCGCTACCTGAAGGAGAAGAACCCGGCCTTGCGCGTGGTGTTGGTGGATCCGCCGGGGTCGGGGCTCTACAGCCAGGTGCGCACGGGGAAGCTGGAGTCGGCGGGCAGCTCCATCACGGAGGGCATCGGCATCATGCGGTTGACGGAGAACTTCCGGCAGGCGCGCGTGGACGAGGCGATGCGCCTGGAGGATCAGGACATGCTGGAGATGCTGTACCACCTGGCGCGCGAGGACGCGCTGGTGGTGGGCACCTCCGCGGCGCTGAACGTGCGCGCCGCGTGGGAGGTGGCGCGCAAGCACCAGGGCGAGGGGCTGCGCATCGTCACCTTCCTGTGTGACCACGGCAGCCGCTACGCGTCGAAGGTGTTCAACCCGGAGTTCCTCGCGTCGAAGCAGCTCACGGTGAAGCCGCTGCCTGCGGCCTGACACTCCTGCGAGGGAAGGGGACACGCACCCGGAGCGTGTCTAGGATGCTCGCCTCCTCCTTCCTTCGTGGAGCTTCGATGGTGCGCACCCGGTTGGGCCTCTTGGCGTTGCTGTTCGTCGTGGTACCCGCGCTGGCGGGGGCCCAGGAGGCGGTGGCGCCCGCGGCGGTCGCCTCCGGAGACGAGGCGACGCACCAGGCGCTGCGCGCCATCAAGCAGGACATGGAGGACGCGCTCAACAAGCAGGACGTGGAGCGGCTGCTGTCGCACCTGCACCCGGACGTCGTCTTCTCCACCATGAACAACGACGTGCGCGTGGGCAAGGACGCCATCCGCGCCTACTACGCGGAGATGCTGGGCGGTCCGAACAGCGTGGTGAAGAAGGTGACGGCGAAGTTCGACGTGGACTCACTCACGCGGCTGTATGGCAATGCGGGCGTCGCGTATGGCTCGTCACAGGACCACTACTCGCTGAGCGATGGCAGCGACCTCGTCATCAACGGACGGTGGACCTGCACGCTGGTGAAGGAGGGTGACCGCTGGCTCATCGCCGCGTTCCACTACTCCACCAACGTGTTCGACAACCCCCTGCTCACCAAGGTGAAGAACGCCGCCATGGGCTTCGGGGCCCTGGCCGCCGTCGCCGCGCTCGCCGCGGGGTTCTTTTTCGGGCGCCGGGGCCGCCGCACGGCGACGGCCTGAGCCCCGCGCTCAACGTGTCGCTTCGACTCCGGCGGGAAGCTGCTTCACCAGCTCCCTCCAGAAGCAGCGCCGCACCTCGGAAGCACCGCGTTTCAGGAATCCGAAACACCCTCGGCGGGTGCTCCCCGGGTCGCGGCCCATCGGAGCAGCCCGTCGAGCGCCGGGCACAGGGACTGGCCCCACGCGGTGAGGCGATACTCGACGCGCGGCGGGACCTCCGCGTACACGACCCGGTGCACCAGCCCATCCCGCTCCAGTTGGCGCAGCTGCTGCGCCAGCATCTTCTGGGAGATGCCAGGAATGGCCCGTTCGAACTCCGAGAAGCGCACCACGCGACCTCCGAAGAGCTGAAAGAGAATCATCAGCTTCCAGCGACCTTCGAGCAGCTTCAGGACGTCCTCGACCCGATCCGCTGCCGCCTCGGGCGTAGCAGGCTCCTCATACTTACCCACGGGTGGGTCACCCACTTCTCCGTGCGCTCTTGTCATCGGGTGAGTCTAACTCCATTGATCACACCCTCTTTCCATTGGAGAACCCCGTGTCAGGAACAGGAATCTCTCGCTTGCTCGCCGAGTCCTACCGCCTCCGCCCCGTCCAGGACCGCATGGCGCATCTGGAGCTCGGGGGATGCCGGTGAACGCCCCATTCCACATCGATCCTCGTGAGTTCGCGGACCAGCGCGTGCTCGTGACGGGAGGGACCAAGGGAGCGGGCCAGGCCATTGTTCGTCGGCTCCGCGCTGCTGGCGCCGTGACCGTCGCGGTCGCTCGCACCGCGCCTCCGGGGGACGCGCTGCCCGGCCATTTCGTGCAGGCGGACCTCTGTACCCCCGAGGGTGTGGAGACGGTGGTGCGCACCGTCCTGGACACGGTGGGCGGCATCGACATCCTGATTCACAACCTGGGGGGCTCCTCCGCGCCTGGTGGCGGATTCGCTTCGCTCACGGATCAGCTCTGGCAGGACGAACTCTCGCTCAACCTCCTGGGCGCGGTCCGGCTGGATCGCGCGCTCATCCCCGCGATGATCGAGCGCGGAAGGGGCGTGGTGCTTCACATCTCGTCCATCCAGCGGCGGCTTCCGCTCCACGATTCAACCATCGCGTATGCCGCCGCCAAAGCCGCGCTGTCGACGTACAGCAAGGCCCTCTCCAAGGAGCTGGGACCCAAGGGGGTGCGGGTGAATTCGATTGCTCCCGGGTGGATCCGGACGACTGCCGCCGAAGCCCTGGTGAAGCGGATGGCGGAACACTCGGGCACCGACGAGGGCGCCGCACGCCAGGGCATCATGGATGCGCTCGGCGGCATTCCCATCGGGCGCCCGTCCTGGCCGGAGGAGGTCGCGGAGCTCGTCGCCTTCCTCGCGTCGGAGCGCGCCGCGTCCATTCATGGCAGCGAGTACACCATCGACGGTGGAACCGTTCCGACAGTCTGACGGCGCACGCCGCATGCGCCGGCTGTCGCTCGCCACACCGCGACCCGGGACCGCGTGAATCAGGGGTGCGGGGCCGCTGCCCGTCATGCCGTCACAGGCGTCTTCCGCACGGAAAGCAGAGTCGATATTGAAAATGATAATCGTTATCGATATGGATCGGCACCTTCGAAGACGGCGGTGTTCCGCCTCGAAAGGTGACGACGATGGGCTTGGCTGGAGGGGTGGTCCTGAGGCGCGGTGCAGGGCGGTACGGCAGGGGGGCCCTGGCGGTCCTCGCGCTGACGCTGGCGGTGGCGGGATGCAGCGGCGAGGAGTGCGTCGATGCGTTCGACTGCCGTGACAAGGGCTCGGCACCCGAGGGCCAGCGCTACGTCTGCAACGCCGACAACACGTGCGAGCTGCGCGACCTGCCCGCCGTGCCCGACGAGGACGCTGGCACGACGACGGATGCCGGCACGACGACGGACGCGGGCACGACGACGGACGCCGGCACGACGACGGATGCCGGCACGACGACGGACGCGGGTACGGAGCCCGACGCGGGCACGACCCCGGATGGGGGAACCGACCCGGACGCGGGCACTCCGGACGGCGGCTCGCAGGTGTGCGGTGGCCCGGTGGCGTGCAAGGAGCAGAGCATCGCGGAACTCACCCTGCGCACCAACATCGCGACGGGTCTGGTGCGGGAGGAGGGGACCACGCCGGGGCAGTACCTCACGTTCCTGGATGCCCGGGCGGGTGGGGCGTCCTCGTTGGAGTCGTACACCTACGCGCGCTTCACGCAGACGGGGCTGGTGAAGGTGGACCTCGATGATCAATCCGCGCTCGCGTCGACGGCGTGGGACATCGCGGTGCGCCGCTACAACATCCGCGTGAACAGCGGCGTGTCCGGCCCGTCCTGCGTGACGGTGGCCCAGACGCCCGCGGGCACCCTGTTCGACGCCGTCACGTCCGTGGACCCGGCTTCGGAGTTCCTCGCGGAGGCGTACTTCACCGCCAACACCTGCGAGTTCGTGCCGGACGAATCCGGCATCAACGCCCCCGGCACCGCGATGGCCACGTTCTGGAGCTACAACAGCTGCCTCGCGATGACGAACAAGGTCTTCCTGGTGCAGCTGGCCGACGGGCGTCACGTGAAGCTGCAGGTGGCGTCGTACTACGAGCCCGCCGCACAGGCGCAGTGCAACACCTCCGGCACGCTGCCGGCGGCGAGCGGCGCGGCGCAGTTCCGCTTCAAGTGGGCGTACCTGCCATGATGGCCTCCGGGGTCCCCGCGCTGCTCCTGCTCTTGACTGGCGCGGGGACTCCGCACCGCCTCCTCCACGAGGAGGCGGTGGCGCCCGTGCCGGGGGTGGTCGTCGAGTCCGGACGCCCGACCTCGGCCAGCGCGCCCGTGCCACGCTTCGACCCGACGGAGACGGTGGAGTCCGCCGTGTCCGAGGGCGACCGCTTCCGCGTCCACTTCACACGCCAGGGCCCGAACGCGGTGCCGCTGGCGGACGCGGATGGCAGCGGCGTGCCCGACTTCGTGGAGCTTGTCGGACGCACCTACGAACGCGTGGCGACGTTCTACGCGGGCCTGGGGTTCCGCCCACCGCCGGGCGACGCGACCACGCCGGGAGACAACGGCGGCGATGGCCGCTTCGACGTGTACCTGGTGGACTTCGCCCGGCGCGGCGATGGCACCTTCCGGATGGAGACGTGCCTGGAGGGCAACGGCACCACCCGCTGCACCGGCTACATGCTCCAGGAGAACGACTTCGCGGGCTACGGCTACCCGTCCGACGCGCACGCCGTGGAGACGCTGGCCAGCCACGAGTTCTTCCACGCGGTGCAGGCCGCCTACCGGCCGGACCTGGGCGGCATCGCCTCCGAGGGCACCGCGGTCTGGGCCACCGAACGCTTCGAGCCCGCGCTGGATGACCTGGAGGGCTTCACCCACTACTACCTGGAGAGCCCGGACCGCGGCCTGCTGACGGATCCGAGCGGCCCCGGCGTGGGCTTCAACTACGGCGCGGGCCTCTTCTTCCAGTTCGCGGGCGAGCACTTCGGTGACGCGCTCCTGGTCGCGCTGCTGGAGGAGTCCGTGCGGCAGCCGGAGGCGCGCTGGCCGCTGCTGCTGGACACCTGCCTGCGCCGCGACTTCGCGTCGTCCTTCGATGCCGCCTTCGCGCGCTTCTCCGCGTGGAACCTGGGGACGGGCGCCCGCGCGACGCCCGGTCATGGCTACGCGCGCGCCGAGGGCTATGCCCCATTGGCGACGACCGCCACGGCGCTGCCCGCTTCCATCGCCTCCCTGCGGGTCGCTGCGGCGTCGTCACGGAACTTCGAGGTCGCGGGGGGCGCGTCCTTCGTCTCGGCCACGTTTGAACCCGAACCCGGCACGGACCCCGCCGGGCTGTCCCTGCTCGTGGCGGCCGTCACCGACACCACGGTGCTGCGTGTCAGACAGTCGGACAGGTCCGAGGTCCTTTGGGCCCAGGTGCCCGCGCACGATGCGACGCACGTCGTGGTCTCCGTCGTGGACGGCAGGCCGCAGGGGCTGGGGCGCTATGGCCGGCTGTGCATCGCGGCCAGTGGCCAGGACGCTGCCTGTGCCCCCGTAGAGCCTCCTCCGGCCGATGCCGGCACGGATGCCGGGACGACCCCGGACGCCGGCCCCTCCGACGCGGGGACCGGTGACATGGACGCAGGCCTCCCCGACGAGGAGCCCCAGCCGCCGGGCCCGCCCGTCGAGGACGGTGGTTGTCAGGCGGCGGGGGGCACCCTGTCCGGCGCGCTCATCGCGCTGCTGCTCGGTCAGGGGCTCCGGACCCGAAGGCTTCCCTCCGCTCTCCGTCGCAACTGAAGGGCGCATGAGAGGCGGCGGCGCACCCCCTCGCAGGTGAAGGGGGCACGAAGGGTGGCAGCGCTTCCCTCGCAGTTGGAGGGTGCACGAGAGGCCGTGACGCGCCCCCTCGCAGGTGAAGGGGGCACGAAGAGCCGGGACGCTCCGCCGTCAGTGCGCGCCCTGCGGTGTCACGGGCGCCGGTGCTCCCGCGGGCCGCTCGCTTGGAGCAGTGGACGCATCACCGGGGCGCAGCGCGTTCTGGCCCAGGCGCGAGAAGTTGATGGAGTTGCTCAGGATGCGCACCGCCTCCTGGTCCGCGTGGAAGCCCATGGAGTTCTCCGCCTCCACGAAGTCCAGGTAGAACTGGGCGCGCCGTTGCAGGCCTCGCGCCTTGGCGAGCGTGTCCTCGGGCAGCCCGGCCTTCTGGCCCGCTTCAATGTCGTGGATGAGGTCCACCAGCGCATCCATGGCGATGTTGCGCGTCTGGAAGGTGCGCGTCTGGATGGTCTGCGCGCGGTCGAGCAGCTCCGCCTCGCTCCACTTGTGGCACGTCTGGCACGCCCGGTTGATGTTGAGCAGCGGGCTGCGCACGTGGTGGTCGCTCACCTTCATGGCCCCCTCGCGCTTGTAGGGCATGTGGCAGTCCGCGCACGCCACGCCGCTGCGCGCGTGGATGCCCTGGTTGTACATCTCGAACTCGGGGTGCTGGGCCTTGAGGACCTTGGCGCCGGAGAGCTTGTGCGTCCAGTCGGTGTGCCCGTCCTCGTCGTAGTAGGCCATGATCTGCTCGATGGTGATGCCCTTGGCCCAGGGGTACGTGAGGCGCTTCTCCTTGCCCTTGAAGTAGTACTCGACGTGGCACTGCCCGCACACGTACGTGCGCATCTCCTGGCGCGTGGCGTCCTGGTTCACGCGGAAGTTCTGCACCCCCTGGCTCGCCTTGAGCGCCGCGATGCCCTCGATGAAGCCGGGCCGCGTCACGCGCAGCTGCATGTTGGTGGGGTCGTGGCAGTCGATGCAGGAGACGGGGTGCTCCACCAGCTTGCGCGCCTCGGCGAAGGGCATCACGTTCATCTTCTCGAAGCCCTTGATGAGGTCTCCGTCGCCCAGCTTCTTGTAGGGCACGTACACGCTGCCGTGGCAGTGGATGCAGGTGCCCGGCTGCGCGGTGACGTGCTGGCGCTCGGTGAAGGTCTGGTCCTCCAGCATGTGCGCGTGGCCGCGCTCCTCGCGGAAGTCGGTGGCGAAGGCGTAGCCGGCCCACATCGTCTTGAGGCGCGGATCCTCCTCCAGCCGCGACTGCGCCACCACCGAGCGCGGATCCGCCTGGGTGGGCGTGCGCGCCAGCGCCTCGCTGCCGCCGTAGCGCGTGCGCTGCTGATCCACCGTGCGCTTGTAGTCGTCGTATTGCAGCGGGAAGTTCTTCCCCCACACGGCGGGGTCCGTGATGGTGTCGTTCAGCTCCACCACCCGGTAGAAGGGGTTTAGCGCCTCCTGCTTGCGCTCCATGATGTTGACCAGGAGCGCGGTGATGCTGGCGGTCGCCACCGCGGAGAGCACGGCGATGAGGACGACGGCCTTCGTACCCACGAGGCGCCGCGGCTTGCCGGGCTCGGTCATGGTGATGGCTCCTTCTGCGTGAAGTGGGGCGGAACGAGCGTGGGGTTGCCGGAACCTTCCGGGTGCCCCACGGAGTTGTGACAGGTGAGGCACTGCGTCTGCTGCTCGTGCGCGGGCGGCGTGCCGTCCACCCCCGCGGGCGCCTCAATGGCCTCGACGATGGTGCTGTGGCACTTGCGGCACGCGCTCTCGGTCACCTCCCGGTTGCCCGGGCGGATCCGGATGGGGTCCGGGAAGGTCCCCAGCGTGAAGTAGAACGAGTGCCAGAAGCCATTGCTCGCCTTGGTGGCGTACTTCGCAATCGTGCCGGGCGGCGTGTGGCAGTCGTTGCAGGTGGCCACGGCGTGGTGGCTCGACTTGCGCCAGCCGTCGTACTGCTCCGTCATGATGTGGCAGTTGGCGCAGGCGGCCGGGTCGTCCTGCAGGTAGCTGGACCCCTTCGCGTAGACGAAGGTGTAGCCGCCCAGGCCCACGGCCACCCCCAGCGAGGTGCCGAACACGATGGCCAGCGCGGTACCTCGGAGGGAGAGCACCGACCCACGTTAGTCAGCCCGTCCACGAAGGGAAGCCATTCGAAGGAAGCGTTCACCGGAAGTCTTTTGACTTTGATATTCAATCTCAATATCTTCCGGCCCCATCGAACGCAGGGAGCCGCGATGCACGAGGGATGCGGGCCACAGGGAAGTGCCGGGGAGCTGCGCTGCATGTGCGGCAGCCTGCTGGCGCGGCTGGTGCCGGGCGGCGTGGAGCTGAAGTGCCGCCGGTGTCACCGGACGCAGGTGGTTCCGCTGGAGGGTGCCCCTGCCTCCCGGGACTCCCGCAGGCGCACGGCGGCGCCCCGGAGTGGGGGCGGCTGAAGGCGGCGGGCGGTGCCCGGCTCCGAGGAAGGGGGCTGGGAGCGGTGGCGGTGCATTTCCTGAGGCCCGAGGCCCTTGAGCCCAGCGCCCGACAGGCTTCCCGTTCGCGGGAGGCCCCCGGCAGTCGTGCCGGGAGGACGCTGGATGTCCGGGCGTGGTTGGCTTTACGCACTGCTGTGCATGGTCCTGTCCGGCGTGGCCCGGGCCGAGGACGTGTCGTCCGTGGATGGCGGCGTGGCGGAGGAAGCGCCCGCGCTCCAGACGGTGGTGACGGGCTCGCGCAGCCAGGAGCGGCTCCGGGAGACGCCGGTGGCCACGGAGGTCATCACCCGCGCGGAGATCGTCGCGAGCGGAGCCCGGGACGCCTCGGAGCTGCTCGCCACGCGCCCGGGGCTGGTGGTGCAGCAGGGCTTCTCCGGCGCCACGCTGTCGGTGCAGGGCCTGGCGCCGGAGTACGTGCTGGTGCTGGTGGACGGCGAGCGCGTCACCGGCAAGGTGGACGGCGACGTGGACTTGTCGCGCCTGTCGCTGGAGGACATCGAGCAGGTGGAGATCGTGAAGGGCGCGTCGTCGGTGATGTACGGCAGCGACGCGGTGGCGGGCGTGGTGAACTTCATCACGCGCAGGGCGCAGCGGAGGCTGGGCGCGGACCTGAAGGCCGCCTACGGCACGCTCGGGCGCCTGGACCTGGATGCGACGGGGGAGACGCGCGGCGATGCGTGGGGCCTGCGGCTGAGCGGTGGGCTCCAGCGGCGCTCCGCGTATGACCTGAGCCCGTCGGACCTCGGCACCACGGGCAGCAGCCTGGAGGGCTACGACTTCTCCGCGCGCGGCGACTGGCGCGGTTCGGAGACGCTGACGCTGGAGGGCACGGCGTCCTTCTCCCACCGTCTCCAGCGCGGCGTGGACCTGGGCGCGGGCAGCGCCGTGTTCGACCGGGCGACGCGCGACCGCACCTTCGCCTCGCGCCTGTCGCCGTCCTGGCAGCTGGGGGAGAAGGTGACGTTGCGCACGGACGTGTCCTACGGGCACTACGAGCGCCGCTACCTGCGCGACCAGCGCAACGCCTCCGCGCTGGACTCGGTGGAGGACACGCGCGACCAGCAGGCCCGCGTGGGCGCGCAGCTGGACGCGCGGCCCGGCGGTGGACACGCGCTGGTGGTGGGCACGGAGTACCTGGGGGAGTGGCTGCGCTCGGACCGGCTGGACGGCGGGCGGGGACGGCGCGGGCGCGGGTCGCTCTACGCGCAGGACAGCTGGACGCTGGTGGAGTCGCTGGGGCTGGTGGCGATGCGGGGCGGACGGGTGGACCTGGATTCGCAGTTCGGGTTCGCGGTGACGCCCCGCGCGGCCCTGAAGGTGGACCCGCTGTCGTGGCTCACGCTGCGCGGCGGCTACGGGTGGGGCTACCGCGCGCCGTCCTTCCAGGACCTGCTCATCGACTTCGAGAACCCCTCGGTGGGCTACACCGTGCGCGGCAACCCGGACCTGAAGCCGGAGCGCTCGCGCAGCTACAGCTTCAACCTGGAGGTGCGGCCCCTGCGCGACTCCATGGTGTGGGCGGGCGTGTTCCAGCACTCGCTGCGCGACATGATCGCCGCGTCGCTCCAGTCCGAAGGCGAAGCGCTGCGCTACTCGTACGTCAACATCGCCCGGGCGCGCGTGCGCGGCGGCGAGCTGGGCGTGCGTCAGGCGCTGCCCGGCCGCATCCAGGTGGAGCTGGGCTACACGCTCACCGACGGCACGGACCAGGACCTGGAGCGCGCGCTGGAAGGCCAGGCGCGTCACCGGTTCACCGCGCAGGCCACGTGGCGTCACCGCGCGTGGGGCCTGGAGGCCCTGGTGCGCGGCGTGCTCACGGGCGAGCGACCCTTCTATCCAGATACCAACGGAGACGGTGAGGCGGATCCCTACCGTGCCAGCCGCACCGTCTCCCTGGATGCCCGCGTCGCCTGGCTCATGCCAGCGGGCGGGCTCCAGCTTTTCGTCGTGGGCAGCAACCTCACCGACACGGGCAATCCGACCGACTTGCCCATTCCACCCCGCACGCTCCAGGCCGGTGTCTCCACCCGGTTCTGAGCTTCCCTTCCACCGCCTGTCTCTTCCGAAGGAGTCCGCATGTTCCCCTCTCCGTTGCGCCCCGGTTTCTCCCGCCGCGCCTGCGCTGCGCTGCTCGTCGCGGGCCTGGTCTCCGCCTGCGGTGACGACCTCCAGCCCCAGCCGGGGCCCGACGAGGTGGAGGACCCCGTCGTCCATCCGGAGGACAGCGCCAACCTGAAGCATCAGGACCACGGGGATGGGTCCTTCACGTCGGTCGTCAACGCGACCGAGCCGACGGCGTGGGTGGGCCTGGATCTGGACGCGGGCAAGGAGGTGAGCGCGGCGGCGGACGCGGCCTGGGACCTGGCCTTCCAACGCTTCGTGGTGATGTCTCGCGGAGGCGTCAGCGGGACGGGCGGCGTGCAGGTGGCCCTCGTCGCGGACACGTCCTTCGGACAGCTCACCCAGGCGCCTTCGACGGGCTGGGCCACGGACGCCGCCGACGGTGATGACGTGGACACCACGCCGGACACGGTCTTCAACGCGGCCGGCGGCTGGTACGTCTACGACCTGAAGTTCCACACGCTCACGCCGCGCACGCAGCTCTACGTCGTCCGCTCCGACCAGGGGACGTACTTCAAGGTGGAGATGCTGTCGTACTACGACGATGCCGGCTCGCCCGCGAACGTGAAGCTGCGGTGGGCGAAGGTCGCCGCGCCGGCCGGGGGGCAGCCGTGATGACGACCCCGGTGGAGACGTCTGGAAGCACGGCCGCCGCGCTGCGAGAGCGCTGGCTGGCCCTGAAGGAGTCCCAGCCGCGCCTGCGCATCCGCGACGCGGCGGAGGCGCTGGGGGTGAGCGAGGCGCAGCTGCTCTTCACCGGGCTGGGCGGTGAGGTGGTGCGGCTGGAGCCGCGCTTCGACGTGCTCCTGCCCCGGCTGGAGTCGCTGGGCCGGGTGATGGCCCTGACGCGCAACGCGTCCGCGGTGCACGAGAAGAAGGGCGTCTACCGCAAGGTGGAGCTGCACGGCGCGATGGCGCTGGTGCTGGACGAGGACATCGACCTGCGGCTGTTCCTGTCGCGCTGGTGCTTCGTGTTCGCGCTGCGCGAGGACGTCTCCGGCGAGGTGCGCCGCAGCCTCCAGGTGTTCGACGCGACGGGCACCGCGGTGCACAAAATCTACCTCCAGCCCGACGCCGACGTCGCCGCCTACGAGGCGCTGGTGAAGGAGCTGACGAACCCGGAGCAGTCCCCCGAGTTGAACGTGGTGCCGGCGGCCCCGGCCTCCGTGCCGCTGCCGGATTCCGACATCGACGCGGCGGGGCTGGTGGCGGGCTGGCGCGCGCTCCAGGACACGCACGAGTTCTTCGCGCTGCTCAAGCGCTTCAAGGTGGCGCGCACGCAGGCGCTGCGGCTCGCGGGCCCCGACTTCGCGCTGCCGGTGGCGCCGGACGCGCTGGGCTGGACGCTGGAGCGGGCCGCGGCGTCCGCGATGCCCATCATGATCTTCGTGGGCAACCCCGGGGCGATTCAGATCCACACCGGCCCGGTGCGCACGGTGCGGCCCATGGGGCCGTGGATGAACGTGTTGGATCCCGGCTTCAACCTCCACGTGCGCGCGGATCACGTCCACTCCGCCTGGGTGGTGCGCAAGCCCACGCGCGACGGCACCGTCACGTCGCTGGAGCTGTTCGACCGGGCGGGGGAGAACATCGGGCTGCTGTTCGGCAAGCGGAAGCCGGGGGAGCTGGAGGCGCCGGCGTGGCGGGCGTTGATGGAAGAGCTGGGCCGGGCGCTGCCCGCGGTGGAGGTGGCGTCATGAAGCTCCCGGCTTCGAAGTGGGGGCTGTTCGCGGCCCTGCTCGCATTGACGGCGCACGCGGCGTCGCCCGACCCGAAGAAGGCGGAACCGAAGGCCGCGCCGAAGCTCATCACGGTGGGACCGGCCGTCACGCAGACGGTGTTCGCGCTGGGCGCGGGAGACCGGGTGGTGGGCGTGGACGACTCCAGCGGGGCGCTGCCGGAGGTCTCGAAGGTGCGCACCGTGGGCTACCAGCGCGCGCTGTCGGCGGAAGGGGTGCTGTCGCTGGGGGCGGGCCTGCTGCTGGGGTCGGCGGAGGCCGGGCCTCCGGCGGTGCTGGAGCAGTTGAAGCAGGCGGGGATGCAGGTGGAGACGTTCAGCAACGAGCCCACGGTGGAGGCGGCGCGCTCGCGCATCCAGGTCATCGCGGAGCGGCTGGGCACGCCCGACAAGGGCCGGGCGCTGGTGGCGAAGCTGGATGAAGACCTCGCGCGCGCGGCTGGACGCGTGGCTTCGGTGAAGGGCACGAAGCCGCCGCGCGTCCTCGCGGTGTACGCGCGGGGCGCGGGCGCGATGATGGTGGCGGGCTCCGGCACGGTGGCGGACACGCTGATCCGCCTGTCGGGCGCGGTGAACGCGGCGGAGGGGATGCAGGGCTACAAGCCGCTCAGCGCGGAGGCCGTCGTGGCGGCGGCGCCGGACTTCGTGCTGTTGCCCGCGGGCTCGGTGACGACCGTGGGCGGCGCGGAGGGGCTGGCGAAGCAGCCGGGCCTGTCGCAGGTGAAGGGCTGGCGCCTCGTCACCGTGGAGGACGTGGACTTCATGGGCCTGGGGCCAGGGCTGGGCCGGGCCGTGGGGCGCCTCCAGGACGGCGTGAGCGGGAAGGGCGGCGGGAAATGAGCGCATCGGAGGCCATGCCCGTGCCCGCCGCGCGGCCGGTGCCCTCCTCCCGGCTTCCGGGCACCCGTCCCTGGGCGACGCTGGGAGGGGTGCTGGTGCTGGTGGTGATGGCCTCGCTGGCGATCGGCACGGTGTCGGTGCCTCCGCTCGCCATCCTCGGCAGCCTCTGGGAGGCACTGGGCCTGGGCGAGGCCTCTCAACGGTTGGAGCCGATGCAGCGCGCGGTGCTGCTCTCCGTGCGCCTGCCGCGCGTGGTGCTGGGCGTGATGGTGGGCGCGGTGCTGGCGACGACGGGCGCCGCGCTTCAAGCCCTCTTCCGCAATCCGCTGGTGGAGCCGGGCCTGCTGGGCACCTCCAGCGGCGCGGCGCTGGGCGCGGTGCTGGCCATCGTGCTGGACGTGACGCTGGGCGCGCACCTGGGAGGGTTGCGCATGCTGATGGTGCCGGGCACAGCCTTCTGCGGCGCGTTGGGCGCGACGCTGCTGGCCCAGCGGTTGGGCATGGGCGGAGGCCGCACGGACACGCCGCGCATGCTGCTGGCGGGCGTGGCGGTGAGCTCGGGGGCCTTCGCGGGCATGGGGTTGCTGACGTACGCGGCGACGGACGCGCAGCTGCGCTCCATCACCTTCTGGAGCCTGGGCAGCCTGGGAGGCGCGTCCTGGGAGACGGTGGGGGCCGCGACGGTGCCGCTGCTGCTCACCCTGGGGCTGCTGCTGCGCGAGGCGCGAGCGCTCAACCTGATGCTCCTGGGCGAGCGCGAGGCGTGGCACCTGGGCGTGGACGTGGAACGGCTCAAGCGCCGGCTCATCCTCTCCGCCGCGCTGGGCGTGGGGGCGGCGGTGGCCTTCACGGGCATGATTGGCTTCGTGGGCCTGCTGGTGCCCGCGTTGCTGCGCATGGCGCTGGGGCCGGATCACCGGCGACTGCTGGCGGCGTCCGCGCTGTGCGGCGCGTCGCTGCTGCTGGCGGCGGACCTGCTCTCGCGCACGCTGGCGGCCCCGTCGGAGCTGCCGGTGGGCGCGCTCACCTCCGTGCTGGGCGTGCCGGCCTTCATCGCGCTCCTGGCGCGCAAGGGGGCGGCATGAGTCTGGAGGCTCGCGAGGTGGAGGTGTGGCGAGGCCGTGGGCGCGTGGCGGGGCCGCTGTCGCTGGAGCTGCGGCCCGGCGAGGTGCTGGCCGTGGTGGGGCCCAACGGCGCGGGCAAGTCGTCGCTCGTGGCCGCGCTGTCGGGGGAGCTGCGCTGCAGGACAGGCGACGTGTTCCTGGAAGGACGCGCCCTGCACGCGTGGCCCTCGGTGGAACGCGCGCAGCGGCTGGGCGTGCTGCTCCAGGAGTCCTCGCTGGGCTTCGGCTTCACCGCGCTGGAAGTGGCGCTGCTGGGGCGCAGTCCGCACGCGCGTCGCGGCGGCGCGGAGTCCGACCTGGAGGTGGCCCGCGCGGCGCTGGATGCCACCGACACGCAGCACCTGGCCTCCCGCGCGTACCCCACGCTGTCGGGAGGCGAGCGGCAGCGCGTGCAACTGGCGCGCGTGCTGGCCCAGCTGTGGACGCCCCCCGCGAGCGGCCACCGCTACCTGCTGCTGGACGAGCCGACGGCGAGCCTGGACCTCTCCCACCAGCACCTGGTGCTGGAGCGGGCCAGGGCCTTCGCACGCGAGGGCGGCGCGGTGCTCACGGTGCTGCATGACCTGAACCTGGCCGCGCGCTACGCGGACCGCATCGCGGTGCTCGACCGGGGCCGGTGCGTGGAGACAGGCACCCCGGTGGACGTCCTCACCCCGGACCTCATCGCGAACACCTTCGGGTTGCGCGTGGAGGTGCTGTCGCGGCCGGATCAGCCCGGACCGCTGGTGATTCCCATGGGCCGCGCAGCGTCGCCCCCGTAGCTCAGCCCGTCATGGACGCCGGGGCGTCCCCGGGCGCCAGTCGCATGGGCTGCCTCCGGCCGTAGGTGAGCGAGCGCCACAGCCACTCGGCCGGGCCGAAGCGGAAGCGCGACAGCCACGCATGGCTGAAGGGGACCTGGAGCGCGAAGATGATCAGCGTGAGCGCCACGCACCGCGAGGGCGGCAGCTTGCCGATGAGGCCCAGTCCCCAGCCGTCATAGAGGCAGAGGCTCACCACGGACTGGAGCAGGTAGTTCGTGAGCGCCATCCGGCCCACCGGCGCCAGCACCTGCATCACCCGGCGCCACCGCTCGCGCTGGAAGAGCAGCGCGAAGGCGGCCACGTACGCCGCGGCCAGCCCCAGGAAGCCCACCTCCATCACGGCGGACATCGCGAGCATCCAGGGGTCCCTCGCCGGATCCACCAGCCCCGCGAGGCGCAGTCGTTGCATCACCACGCCCGCGCCGTTGCCCAGCACGCCCAGCACGAGTCCCCAGAAGAGCAGCCGGTGGTGCCAGGAGCGGCGGCGCTCCACCTCCTGCAACAACAGGTACCGCCCGGCGAGCAGGCCCAGCAGGAAGCGGCCCAGGATGCTCGCCATCCAGAGCAGCCGTTTGGACTGCGGCACCATGTGCGTGAGGAAGCGCGCGTTCGCCGCCTGCGCCGTCCAGAACGAGTCGCTGGAGAGCCCCGCCAGGAGCTGCTCCTTCGCCCGCAGATCGATCTCGTTGCTGGCCTTCGCGGCCTGGGCCGCCGCCTGCGCGCCGTGCAGCAGGATGGGGCCGTAATGCTGGACGAAGGGCGCCAGCAGCGGAACCGCCACCAGCAGCCCCCCGGCCCAGGTCAGCACCGTCCGGTCCGAGCGCTGGCGGAAGAGCAGCAACATGAAGCCCAGCACTGCGTAGGTGGAGAGGATGTCGCCCGCCCACACCGCGACCAGGTGCACCAGCCCGATGGCCAGCAGCACGCCCAACCGTCGCGAGTACAGCGGGACGATGGAGGACTTCCGGGCCTCGGCGCGCGCGAGCTGGATGGAGAAGCCCAGCCCGAAGAGGAAGGAGAAGAGGGTGATGAACTTCTGGTTCACGAAGAAGTGGTAGAGCCCGCTGACGACGGCTTCGAGCCCAGGCGCGGACAGCGCCTGGGCCTGGGCACGCGGCAGGAGGACGTAGCCGCTGAACCAGGCGAAGCTGTTGGAGACGAAGACGCCCCACAGCGCGAAGCCGCGCAGCACGTCCAGCAGGGCGACCCGTTCGGAGACGTCCACCGGGCGGGCGCGGGTGCCTGGGTCGGAGGTCGTGGCGTCGGACATGCCTCCAGCAGATGCCCGTGTCCTGCGCGCGTCAATGCGCACACCGCCTCGCCGCGTCCCGTCACGCGCCAGGTGGGACTCGCTGCGTCCCGCCACGAAGGCGCGTGAACCTGCTTCAGGAGGTCCTGAGCGCGGAGGCCGGACGCAGGAAGGGCAGCCGCCGGGGCAGCTTCCGCGCCCAGAAGGACTCCACCGACCGGTGGAAGAGGCGCAGCAGGGGCGCCCCGGGTCGTCCTTCCAACGAGGCCAGCTCCGACGCGGAGCGGTCCAGCAATGCCCGGGCCCGTTGGTATTCGGAGACGGCCCAGGCGCGGCCTGCGTCGGAGGCGAGCAGGGCGTCGAAGTCCGCCGGGTCGTGACCGCTGGCGCGGGCATCGGCGGCGACGTCGGCCGGCACGTTGAAGAGGCCCTGCGCCAGGTCCTCGCGCAGGTCGCGCATCACCGAGCACCACCCCAGCGCCGCGAGGAGGGAGGGCGCATCCTCCGCGCGCACCTGGGCATCCGCGACATGCAGCATCAGGCCCACCGACAAGCGGAAGGTGGCTGCGTGGTGCGCTTGGAGCGTGCTCGCGTCCCACCAGCGTCCGTCGCGCACGCGCTCGCGGTCCTTGCGCATCGTGCGCACCAGCTCGAACACCTGCGCGCGGGTCCGGGCCTCGGTCAGCTCCGCGAGCAGCACCCGTCCCAGCGTGGTCGCGGTGTCGTGGAACTCCACCGAGGTGCGCGGTGCGTCCGTCGCGCCGGTCTCCAGCCGGACGAGGAGCGCGTCGATGTGACCCAACGGCTCGCCTTCGACAGGGCGGTCTCCGTCCAGCACGTCGTCCACGAGCTGGAGGAAGCAGAACCCCACCCGGGCCCGGCGTGCCTTGCGCCAGCGGCCCACGGACTGCTGATACAGCGCGAGCGCGATGAGGCCGTACCGGGGATGCCGGCGTGCGAAGCGATACAGCTCCCGCGCGCAGAGGGCCTCCACGCGCACGGCTTCGAGGAACGCCGCGTCCCGGACCCGGGGCGCCACGACGCGCCACGTGCCCCACGCCAGCAGGGCGCCCGCGAGCACGTCCACCAGGTGGTGCTCGTGGATGAGCAGCGTGGACGCCGCGATGGCCAGTGCCCACAGCGCGAACAGTGCGCGAGCCACCGGGCCCGAGCGCTCGGAGTAGGCCAGGGCCGCGGTGCAGGCGAAGGCGACGTGGAGCGACGGCAGGTAGTTGCGCTCCAGGTTCATCGTGTCCGCGAGCTGGAACACCTGCATCCAGCCGCCCGTGACGGCGCGCGGCGCCCACGCGACCTCGACCGGGAACACGAGGAAGCAGAGGGCGCCAATGACAGTCTCCGCGCACAGCGCCAGCGCGAAGGGCAGCATCTGCCGCCACGTCCGGAAGATGAACAGGGACAAGAAGAGCAGCGCGTCCATGCTGACGTAGACGGCGGCCCAGCCGGGGATGAACGGGATGTGCTGCTCGAAGGGCAGGTCGATGCGCAGGCCGCCGGGATAGAAGCCCGTCACCCAGCTGGCGCCGCCGTAGACCGCGAGGAAGAACAGCGCGAAGCCGACCGCGAGCGCCGCCGTGCGCTTCAGCTCACCGCGCGTCGGCCATCCGAAGAGGGCGGCCGTCATGGGGCCTTCTCCGGAAGCGGACGCGGCCCCCGCCACATCGCGCACCAGATGCGCAGGAAGGATGGGCGCGGGGCGCTCGCATCCACGTAGCGGCCCAGGTAGAGCCAGGGCACGTGCGGGTGACGGTGGTGGGCCCGGTGGTAGTGGTAGTTGAGGAACACCCAGCGCACCGGCGCCGCGACCCTCAGGTCCCACGCGCCCTCGCGCACGTCCAGGGGCGACCACGCGTGGTCCGCGTACTGGAGCGAGCTCCAGTTCACCGCGAACGCCGCGTAGCACAGCGCCCACCCCGTGGGCGTCAGCTCCAACGCGTACGCGAGCCCCGCCTGCACGGCCACCATCAGCAGGACCTCCGCGCGGATGGTGCCGCCCGGTGCATCCTCCAGCCGCCCCAGGTACGCATCCGCGCCGGTCTGCTCTCCATAGCGCGTGCCCGGCCCGCGCAGCTTGCGCAGCAGGCCCGGCGCGAGCGCGAACACGAACGCCCCCACCGGCACGAAGGCCCAGTATGCCCCCGTGAGGATGGCGTACCACTGCGCCCGCTTGAGGAAGCGGTGGTCGCCCGGGCGGAAGTAGTCGAACTGCTCGCGCTCCGTGCGGTTGTTCCGGTGGTGCGTGAGGTGGAAGGCGCGCTGCAACGTGAACGACGTCGGGAAGAACGTCGCCGCCAGCCTCCCGAGCCCGTCGTTGAGGCGCTTCGTGGGGTGCAGCACGCCGTGCGTCGCTTCGTGCAACAGCGAGAACACCGTGTTGTTCACGTACGAGAACACCCCGGCCGCCACCAGTCGCACCACCAGTCCTTCCGCGTGCGAAGCGGTCCACAGGCACAGCGCTCCCGCGCCCATCGCCGCGACGAGCAGGAAGGCATTGAGCGCCGCCGGGATGGGCGGGGTGTCCTCAGCGCGCATCGTCCGCGTCCTCGGGCAGTCCGACGGCGAAGTCGAGCAGCTGGCGCATCACCGGGTCCGCGGTCGCGGTGCCGACGTTGAAGCGCATGCCGTCCAGCACGGACAGGTCGCGGCGCAGGAAGGACGTGTACAGCCACCGCGACACCCCGAGCGCCACGGCCGTCGTGCCCGGAATCCGACCCCGCCGCGCGGCCACGGCGAGCCGCACGGACACGCCCTCCGGCACCGGCGACAGGGCCGCGAGCAGCAGCCCCTGGGCCCGGCCCAGGTCGCTCTGCACCGACATCAGCGTGCCGCCGTGCATCGTGAGCGTGACGCGGATGCGGTTGCCGGACAGGGCCTTCATCCACCGGTCGCTGGCCCCCGTGCCGATGACGCGCGACGTGTAGCGAAGGCGCAGGGTGAAGGGATCCGGCTGCTCCACCGTGGGCGTGTCCCACAGCTCGCGGTGGTGCACGGTGCGCAGGTGCTCCAGGTCGAACGAGTTCGCCGCGAGCGGCAGCCACGGACAGCGCACCGTCACCGGCGGCCCCACGTCCCACACGTGCTCCGGGCCGCCCAGGTCGGGGGGCGCGAAGAGGGGCGTGGGGCCGTTGAAGACCAGCACCCCCCCGAAGCGCTCCTCCACCGGGAAGGCGCGCGGGCCCGGCAGTTCGGACACGTCGCTCCGCCCTGGCGCGGCGCGGCACCGGCCCCCGCCATCGAAGCTCCAGTGGTGGAGGGGACAGCGCAGCAGCTCGCCCTGGACGGTGCCGTGCTTCAGGTGGGCGCCCAGGTGGGGGCAGTGGGCCCCGAGCGCGTGGACCTGGCCCGTCTCGCTCCGGAACACCACCACCTCGCGCCCACCCAGCTTGACGCCCCGTGCCTGCCCCCGCCGCAGCGACGCGGAAGGACCCACGAGGTACCAGGAGCGGGGCCGCACGGGCCCGGGGAGACGGTCCGGAACCACCCCGGCCGGCACAGGAACAGCCATGGCCGGGACCCTACTGGACCCGATGTCCCCAGGGCCACGGGCGGATGGTACCGGGGTAGCTTTACGCCCGGGTTCCTGGTTAGTCAGGCGGTGGCGGCACCGGGCGCGTCGCCCCAGAGGAGCGGGACCGGGAAGGGTAAGTGACATGGCAGGCGACACGGAGAGCAGCGGACGGGGCGGCGCGACGCGAGGCGGCACGCTCCAGGTGGTGCAGACCCTGGCGGCCCAGGGAGAGCCGGAGCGCGCCGCGCAGCTCTACGAGGAGCTGGGCGCCGCGCAGCGGGAGCGGCTGCGCAAGGAGGCCTCCCAGGGCACCGTGAAGGAGCGCCACTGGCTGGTGGACGTGCTGCGCCGGGCGCGCGACTTCACGGGCGCGGCGCGGCTGCTCGACGGCAGCGGCGACGACGTGTCGGTGGCGGACCTGTACGCGCAAGGGGGCCAGTACGTGGCGGCGGCGGAGGCGTACCTGCGCGCGGGCGAGGTGGAGCGCGCCGCGGCGGCCTTCGAGCGCGGCGGGGCCCTGGAGCGGGCGCTGGAGGTGTACCGGGGCCTGGGCGCGCGCGAGTCGATGGCGAACTGCCTCGTCCGGCTGGGGCGCCCCTTCGAGGCCGCGGACCTGTACCGCGAGCTGGGCCAGACGCACGCGGAGGCCGAGGCCCTGGGCGGCGTGCGCGCCGAGGACCCCCGGTATGTCGAAGCGGTGCTGCGCACCTGCAAGGCGCTGGACTCGGAGGGCTTCACGCACCGGGCGCTCGCGGTGCTGGCGGACGCGCTGAGCAGCTCTGAATTGCTGCGCGTGGATCCGGTGCTGGTGACGGAGAAGGCGCGGCTGTTGCGGCGCATGGGGCTGGACGTGGAGGCGGAGGCGCTCCTCGCGCGGCTGGCGGCCGGTGCGTCCGTGCCGGAGGCCAGCGGTTACCGCTTCCTCAAGGCCATCCCCATCTTCGGTGAGATGCCGCTGGAGGACATGAAGGACCTCTACCGGGTGGCCCGCCCCGTGGCGGTGCCCGCGGGCGCGGTGCTGCTGGAGAAGGGCGCGCCCGGCACCGGGCTGCTGGTGCTCTTGGAGGGCACGGTGGAGGTCTTCAGCGGCAACGAGCCGAACGCGCGGCTGCTCAACACGCTGGGGCCGGGCTCGCACCTGGGGGAGATCTCCCTCGTGCAGGACGGCCCGGTGTCCGCGAACGTGCGGGCGAAGACGGCGGTGCGTGCGCTGCGCATCACCCGCGAGAGCTTCCAGCACTTCCTCGCCACGCACGACACGGCGTCGCTGCACATCTACCGGCTCTTCACGCAGAGCCTCGCGGCCCGCGTGCGCGCGCTCAGCGGCTGAAGCTCGCCGGGGCGGGGCAGGCGGGCACCCGGGCGCTGGATGTGAGGGGGCAGGCGAGCAGGGGG
>NZ_RAWG01000146.1 GCF_003611735.1 Corallococcus sicarius
CACCGGAATCGGTGCTCGACATGCCCGGAATGCCTGCTCGGCATCCCCGGAACGGCTGCTCACCTTGCTCCGGAATCGCTGCTCACCTTGGCCCGGAATCGGTGCTCGGCTTGCCCCGGAACACGCACTCGAAGTCGTAGCGGGCCCACGCAGGCAACTGGCTGTAGGGGACGCGTCCCGCCATGTCCTCGTAAGTGGCATGCCCGCCAGCGGCCCCCAGCAACATCATCGAGGCCCCGAAGATGGACCGTATGGACCGTCCGGAGTCACCCTGCTGGATGCCGTGCCAGAGCTGGCCCGCGCCCTCTCCGAAGCCACGCTGACGAGCGTCTCGCGGCCCGCGCGACCGTCCTCGCCGCCGCCTTCGCCGCGCACCCCGAGCGCTTCTCCCACGGCCCACCGAAGCCGCAGGCCCTTCCGAACGCCGTCTGGATCAACAACCCCGCGCGGCTTGCCTCTTCACATCAGGCTGCGCAGTAATCTCTCGAATCCACTGTCTCATTCACGTTGACAGGTTCCGCAGCCTCGACCTCCTAAACCATCCGAACTAAGTTTTTTCAGGGGAAGCATCGCCGCTCATCCGCGGGAGTGCGGAGGAGCGGCGCGATGGCCCAGGCAAGGCGCAGAAGGAACTCCTGCGCGTGCTGAGGAGCCAAACTCCCTCATTCACAGCCCGCGGCCACGAACCGGCAGGGAGCAGGGGATTGGGAGGGTTAGGCGTTGACCGCGCGCAGTGCTGCCTCAGCAGCCTCGGCCAGCGTCGTCCCGCATGCCATCTCTTGGATCTGCTCGCGGTCCTGTGCCTGGTAGAAGCCAACCCGCCAGTTGTGCGTGAATCTCATGATCGTCAGGTGTCCGTCGAAGCGTGCCTTCGCAACGGCCACCAAGCGCTCCATCATGTCAATGTCTTCGTCGTTCATGTCAGTTTCTTCCTCTGGGCTTCGGGGTTTAAGTAGACGCTAAGCCATCCGAACTAAGTTTTTCAGGGGTAGCATCGCCGCTCGTCTGCGTGAGTGCGGAGGAGCGGCGCGATGGCCCAGGCAAGGCGCAGTCTGACGCTGACGCAGGCGGAGCGGAAGGGACTCCTGTGCGTCCTGAGGAGCCAAACGGAAGCAGGCGTTGCGCTCCGGGCGACCATCGTGCTGCTGAGCGCCCAGGGGCTGAGCGTAGCAAGCATTTCTCGAGCACTTGGGATGACCCCGCGCACGGTGCACGGCTGTCGCCATCGCTGGCGTGCCCATCACGTCCTCCGCTGACGTCTACCTCCTTCGGGGTATTGCCCTGGCCATGCCCGACGCCTGCTGCGGTCGGAGGATGCCCTCCATGCGGATGCGGCTGACGCAGGATGTGGAGCAGAATGCCGACGGCCGGCGGGAGCTGACGGTGGAGGCCTACGTCCATGAGCGGCGGGGCGGCGTCGCTGAGCTCCAGCCTGTGGGCGCTGAGTGGTGCGTGCGGTGGCTGCATGGGACGACGGATCTCAACCGCCAGGGCAACGGCACGGCCGTGGCGCGGGTGACGGCGCCAGGCCTATTCAGCGTGCGGAGCGTCGCGAGTGCCCGGCGTGCCCGGGACGCCTACGTCGAGGTGACGGGGCTGGATGGCGATGGATCCCTCTGTGCCCCCGTTTGGGGGGCACCCGCTTTGCAGTATCAGAAGCAAGTCCTTCACGGACTTATTGATGGAATCCTTGAGCTTCTGGCTGACGTTGGAGACATTCAGGCGTCGGTAGACTGCATCCGTGAGCCAGCGGGAATCTAGCTGCGAGGCCATGAGTCCTTGTTCGCAGACTTCGTATCGCAGAGAATTAATGAGCTGTTGTTCCCGGAGCTGTCGAAGCCCCTGTTTCGTCCACGCGGAGAGCGCAGGCTCCTGCGCAGTTGGCAGAACTGACTCTGCGAGCGTGGGAGGGCGACCCTCTAGGAAGTTATCCAGATCCTCCTGGGGGATGTCGAGCAGCCTGCCCGGCTCAGTCGACTCATGACGTCGGTTCATCATCTGGTCGCGCAGGAGGTCCTGAAGCTCGCGGATGTTGCCTGGCCACGCATACCGAAGTTCAACAAGGCGCTGGAGGGTGGCCTCTGAAACCCCTACGAAGCCAAACCCCCGTGATGGGTTCAGGGCGTCACGCATCCCCTGGGTGACGAGATGCTCGGCAAGAAATGCAATCTCGCTACGTCGATCCCGGAGCGGGGGGAGCTCCAGGACCATCGGGAACCGATCTATGAAGTCCGCCCTGGCCTCTCCGTTAGCGCGTGCAAGGTCAAGGCTCTTTCGGCTGGGAAACCTGTTGCTCGCTGCGACTATGTGCGTGTCTTCCAAGCGCTCCTCGGGTCCTCCCACCTGGGCGAAAGTCCTCTGCTGAAGCAGACGGAGCATCTTCGGGAGGACGGCTGGCGGAGCCTCGAATAATTCATCTAGGAAGAGAACTTTGCCGCGGGCGCGCTGGACATACCCCTGGCTACCATCCTTGGATACGTTCGAGATGCCCTGTCCTCCCTTAACGCCAAAGAGAAGAGCGTCTGCGACTTCATTCGTGAGGTTGGCGCAATTCGCGGGAACGCAGTCCTTTTCCAGAGTGAGCGCTACGGCGCTCGCGACCATTTCTTTGCCGGTGCCTGGCTCTCCTATGATGAGAATGTTCGAGACTCCCGTCTCGCAAGCATTGAGAATGTCCCAGTAGAGGCCTAGCGTAGAAGGCGAAGAAAACACCGCATTGGACGGCAGCTTCACAGCTCCCTTCATTTGCATCTCGAAATGAATTTCGCTTGCGAGCAGCTTCCCTGCTGGTGTGTCCCACGGACGTCCGTGCATTTGGGATTTCAGTTGATGGTACTTTCGCCGCAATCCCCCCCAGCCCCCTGTGGATGGAGATGGCAGAGCGCGTAGCTCCGCCCGCGCGAAGGGATCCCTCGGACTCACGGCTCAGGCCTTCTTCCGGCGCTTGCCGACGGACGCCGCCGGCGTATTGTTTGACGCGAGCGCCGGGGGGGGCTGAAGGCCAAAGCGGGCCTGCCTTTCCGCCATCTCCGCTACCAGGAGTTCGCTCGCGATCCGTTGATAGCTGGGAACGAGTCGTTTGCTCCGCCGATCCTCTGCCATGGACAGGACTTGGAGCATATTCTGGACGTCGTAGGCGGCGGCCGTGGGCTTGGAGAAAATGGTGCTCACCTGGTCAATGAGTCTACACAGGTGCTGGAGGTCCGTCCGGTAGCTATAGATGGCGGCATCCAGGTGCTGCTGGTACTCCAGGGTTGTGGGCCGGCCGATCTTCTCCTTCAACTCATCCCCGTTCTCGATCAACGAGGCGCTTCCTATGAGGCCGCCTAGCAGGCCTCCGATGACTGCGGCGCCCGCGAGCATCAGCCCGACCGGGGGCAAGGCCGCCGATAGCAACGCCGCGCTGGCAGCCGCTCCGGCGCCCATGGTGCCGCCCAGCGTCGCGGAAGCCCAGTCGAAGAAGGGGTTGGTGGGCTCCAGCAGTCGGAGGAAGCGGTTCGCTAGGGTCACGGAGATCGGACTGGAGACGTCCTGTTGGAGCGCCTCCGCTAGCTCGCGGTTGATTCTCGCTCCGATCTCCTGGAGTCGTTCCGCGAAGCGTTGGTGAAACCGCGCTCGAAAGGTGTCGAGCAACTGGCGCTGGGACGCAGGGAGCCTGACCTTCAACTCTCGGCACGTTTCGTCCATGAAGATTGGCAGGTCCGTGGTCAGCAGCGCACCCGACTCCAGGATGACCGCATCCAGCCGTGTCCTAATTCGCTGGACGGTCGTGGACTTGACCTGCAACAACTCACGCATCTCAAGTAACTGCTGGAGGTGGACAATCATGTTCTGCCACGCCTCCAGGGCCTCTTTCAGCCGCTCCTTTTGATGGTGGTACACCACGTCTGCCAGATGTTGCGTCAGCGCCGACAGGCTTGCCGCATCGCCGTTGGAGACAGGAAGGACCTTCAAGGCGCGTCCGGGAAGAGCCTGATCTAACATTTCGCGGACGTAGCGTTCCACTGATGCCAGTTCCCCGGAGGGGAGCTGGTCGATACGGGTCAGCGCGACACAAAGATTATTCCCTTTGAAAATCTTCCCCACCTCCCGGAGTTGGGTGAGGTCGCTCAGTGTAAGGGGTTGGAGGGCGGAGGTTGCCAGAATGCAGATGTCCGCGATGTCTCGCGCTTGAAGCCTCAGTGGCGCCTGTCGCTGCATGTCGGCGTTGACGCCCGGTGTGTCCAACCAGTGCCACCCGTGAGCCGTCAGCTTGGGTGAATCCAGGACGACGTGGCGGGCCGTAGAGTTCTTGTCGGTGATGAGCTTCTTGAAGGTCGCTGTGGAGTAGGGCTCCTCGACAAATCCGGCGGCGGTACGCATGAAGCAGGCCTCCCGCGCGCTTCGGCGCAGAAGGACGGGGACCAGGGTTGTGGGGGTCACGCCGGTAGGCAGATAACGGGTGCCTGTCGCCGCGTTGATGAGTGCGCTCTTGCCGGCGGAGTACGCGCCTGTCACGGCCACGATGGGCACGGCAATCCGGTCCAAGTCAAAGCGAGTGGATTCCAACTCCGAGCCAAACGGAATCTGACCTAGCAGTTCCTTGCGGTCAGCAGCCAGTTCGGAGGCGACTTTACGCTGTGCGGCAATCTCCTTGACGTACTTCACGTGACCTCCATGCAGCGTCCACCGGCTTCCAGTGCAAACCCGAAACCATGTTGCCGCAGGCCCTAATGGCACGACCACACTACGGCTCTTCGGTAGTCCAGGTATCCAAAAATCAGGATATCAGGATTATCGATCAGAAAAATCTGATTTCTAGCCCGAAATTCGTCTCCTAGAGCGGCCGTTCAGAGGAGCGCACCCTTTGGCATGCCGGCTGCTTTGTGCGCCCGGCAACAGGAGGCACGACGACCGGGCATGGCGCCTGGTGGGTGCCCCTTCAGGGGAACAAGCCAATGTCTGCTTTGAAAGAGCCCTTTGTGCTGGTGGAGAAGTTCGACGCAGGAGGGCTGGGAGAGTTGTTCCGGTGTCGTGATGCGAACCAGGTGGCTTTCGCCGCCAAGTTCCCCAAGGACATGAGCCCGGAGGCTCAACAGATGCTCCTGGACGAGGAGCGTCGGCTTATGCGCCACCAGGGGGCCAACGTCGTCCGGTATCTGCAGTCGGTCCGGCATCCGGATGGCCGCCGAGGCTTCGCGATGGAGATGATGGATGGCTCCTTGGCGGCGCTGGTGTCCAGAGAGGGGGCTATCGAGCCGCGTCGAGCGCTTGGCCTCTTCCGGCAGATGGTCCGCGGCTTGGCGGAGGTGCATGCGTCGGCGCACGGTGCGTTCCACGGAGACATCAAGCTGGCCAACGTGCTGCTGCGAGGTGAGGCCGCAAAGCTGGCGGACTTCGGACTGGCGCGAGGAGGAGTCGGCCAGACCATGCAGTTCGGAGCACATAGGGGAGGAACGCCCGGTTATATGCCCCCCGAGGGGATGACGTCGCCGCGAGGAGATGTCTACTCCGCAGGTGTGGTGCTTTGGGGAATGCTCTCCGGGCGCGAACCTCATGCCGTCGAGGGTCCCACTCCGCGACTTCCGCTTCGTCCTAAGCTTTTCGAACTGCTGGAGGACATGCTGAATCGTGACGCGAATCGGCGACCGTCTCTCCCCCAGGTGCTTCAGCGACTTGAGGCGGTCGAGGCAGAGTACGGGCTCCTGGTGCGGGTGACGGCCTCGGCACCGCAGTCTCAGGGGACCGGTTTGGGTGGTGTCCTCATGGGGACGGCTTTTGTCGCGGGTGCGGCGTGGCTCCTCTCTTCGCTTCTGGGCGGTGGCAAAGAGTGGGATCCGCAGGTGGGGCGCTTTCGCGGGGCGGATGGCCGCTTCAAGCCTGCGGGTTGAGCGTGCAGCAAGGCATGCCCGGGCGCAGGCGCGCCGAGTCTCCATACCCCCGACAGTCGAGTGGTCGATAGGTGGTGAGCATTGGGGCTGTGGCTGCTCTGGGCCTGCGTCCCCCACACTCACCGCTGACGCCTACCTCCCTTGGGGGATTGCCCCGCCCGTGCGCCCGACGCCCACTGCTGTCGGAGGAGGCCCTTCATTCGGATGCGGCTGACGCGGATGTGGAGCAGGAGGACGACGGGCGGCGGGAGCTGACGGTGGAGGTCTTCGTCCACGAGCGGCGGGGCGGCGTTGCCGAGCTCCGGCCCGCGGGTGCTGAGTGGCGCATGCGGTGGCTGCATGGGACGGCGGACTTCAACCGCCAGTGTTGCCGAGCACGCTTTTTGATGGTTCCACGGCGTTCCACGGACCGGCTCGTTGATGGGCACCTCCAGCAAGCGCGCGAAACCACTGGAGTCCATCACGAGCGCGCGCGGCCGGGTGTCACCGCCGATGATGGCCTCTTCTTGAGGCGATTCCCCTTGGGGAATCGACGGTTGCAGCTTGAGCCGGAGCACGAGGCGGCTCAAGGCTGCCCGGAGGGCACCGCCGCCAGGCGGCCGTAGGGCCTTGAACCGACTCGGGATTCCGGCGTCCATCATCCAGCCGGCTCACCCGGCCATCAACCAGCTCGCCTCGCAACATGAATGCCCCGGCGAAGGGAGCAAAGGAGACACGTCTGACGTTCAGCCCGGTACCTGCCGGCCATGCGCCGCTGCTCAGGGGTGAGGGGAAGAGGTGCCGGACGCCCGGCCTCGGCTCGGTCGTCGTCAGCTCACCGGGTGGGAACAGGTTCCGGAGAACCCGCGTCCTGCCATGCGGGTGGCAGGAACGGAGAGGGACCATCGCTCAGCGAGTCCGCGGAGGAGGCGCCGGGTTCTCCGGGCGTGGAGTTCACACCGGCATCCGCGCCAGGGATTGTCACGTCGGCTTCACCATCCATCACTCGACGCAGGATCCGGCCGTCCCGGTGGATGGCGTAGCTCGCGCCTGAATCCAGCGCGGGCTGCGTGCGACCACAGGCCTTGGGGTCCTCGTCGATGCGGATGAAGAAGAGGTCGCCCTGTCTCAACACCCGGTACCGCTGGGACTCCCGCCGGCTTCCACACGGCAGGGGCTTGTCCTGGGGAGGGAGCAGGTCCTCCGTGGCCACGAAGAGCGCCCGCAGGGTGTCACCGTCCAGTTCATACACCGTGCCCTCCGCGCCCAGCAAGACGGCGGGCTGCGCGAAGAACGGTGGGAAGACGATGGAGGGGTCTTCCTGGATCCTCGCAGGAAGGGTCGCGGAAGGCCGCAGGCAGCTCGCGAGCAGGAAGGCGAACACCAGGGGGGTGGAGAGCCTCTTCATGCATCGCTCCTGGCAGGGCGCGGACGGGTGAACACTCTATTTCTCATCGATCCGGTAGTGCTCTTCATCCTGCCAGGTGACCGTGCCCAGCAACTCCTGACGCCAGCCGCTGGAGGCATCTCCGGTCCACTTCTTCAGCTCGCCCGTCACGGGGATGTACTGGAAGAAACCATCGCAGGACGGATGCTCCAGGTCGTTGGAGTTCGAGAAGAACGCGACAACGGACAGGGGAACCTTCTTCCCGCGCACCTGCACGACCCACTCATGGGTCCGTCCCATGGAGGTGATCATCCGGAGATCTCCGTCCGAGAGACGCCCCGCGTAGGGATGGTTGTGCAGGGCAAAGACGTACTTGAGACTCCCGGGCGGGAAGCGCGCATCATCGACTGTCGCGGGCAGCAGACAGCTTCTCCTGCGGTCCAGGTCATCCTGGGCTGACTGGTCCGTCAGCATGCTCATCTCGTACTTGCCGGCCGGCGTGTAATACAGCCAGGCGCAGTACTCCTTCGAGATGCGCCAGCGGAGCTCGAAGTCCTGGGTTCCTGGGCGCCCTGCGGTCGCGTGGGGCTTGGAGAGGATCAGGGGGCATGCGGCGATCAAGGCATCCGAGAACGTGTCGAATGGCCCGAAGCCGGGCATGGGCCCAGGCAGGCTTTGAAGCGGCGCTCCGGGACTGCCTCGGACGACCCCCGGGGTGGGCCGGGGTGCCGAGCACGCCAGCCCCACCAGCAACAGCGGCAGTCGCATCGCCTGCTGACGCACGGACATGCGGCCATCGTATCCGGTCCCAGCTAGGCTCGCGCGCACCATGCCGGCCTCCCTGCTCGAAGTCTTCCTCGACCATGCCCGTCACGCGCCCGCGCGCCCGCTGCTCTCCTTCGAGCACACCACCTTCACGCGGGGACAGGTCGCGGCGCGCGTCACCGCGTTCGCTCGCGGCCTCAAGGCCCGGGGCCTCGTCCCCGGGGACCGCGTGGCCCTCTTCCTGGAGAACAGCGACGCGTTCGTCGTCACCTGGCTCGGCATCCAGGCCGCGGGCTGCGTCGCCGTGCTCGTCAACACCGCCTACCGCCAGGTGGAGCTGGCCCACATCCTCTCCGACGCCGAGGTGAAGGTCTGCGTCACCGGCACCTCCGGTGCCTCCGAACTCGCCCCCCTGCGCGACCAGCTCCCCACCCTGCAATGGCTCATCACCGTGGAGCCTCCGCCCCCGGCGCTTCCCTTCACGTCCGTGCCCTTCGACACCGTGCTCGCCGAAGGCGCCGCGTCCACCGTCCCCCTGCCCCTGCCCGGCGCGGAGGACCTCGCGGTGCTCGGCTACACGTCCGGCACCACCGGCCGCTCCAAGGGCGCCATGCTCCAGCACCGCCAGTTGCTCGCCAACGTGCGCGCCGTCACCGAAGCGTGGCGGTGGACCGACGCGGATCGCCTCCTCCTCACCCTCCCGCTCTTCCACACCCACGGCCTCATGGTCGGCCTGCATGGCACCCTGTTCACCGGCGCCAGCGTGGACCTGCGCCGCCGCTTCGTCGCGGGCGAGGCGCTCGCGTCCCTCCACGACGACGCGTCCCTCACCCTCTTCTTCGGCGTGCCCACCATGTACGGCCGCCTGCTGGAGGAGTCCCGCCGCACCGGCGTGAAGCCCCGCGCCCTGCGCCTGTGGGTGTCCGGATCCGCGCCGCTCAGCCCCCAGCTGTGCCAGGACATCCAGGCCTGCTTCGGCGCCCGCATCCTGGAGCGCTACGGCATGACCGAAACCCTCATGAACACCACCCAGCCCTACGAAGGCGAGCGCCGCCCCGGCACCGTGGGCATGCCCTTCCCCGGCCAGGAGGCCCGCGTCGTGGACGTGCGCACGCGCAAGCCCCTGCCCTCCGGCGAGACGGGCGAAATCGAGGTGCGCGGGCCCCACGTCTTCACCGGCTACTGGCGCCGCCCCGACGCCACCGCCGAGGCCTTCGACGCCGACGGCTGGTTCCGCACCGGCGACCTCGGCGAGTACGACCCGGACGGCTTCCTGCGCATCACCGGCCGCGCCCGCGAGCTCATCATCAGCGGCGGCTTCAACATCTACCCCCGCGAGGTCGAAGAGGTCCTCGCCACCCACCCCGCCGTCGCCGAGGCCGCCGTGCTCGGCCTGCCCGACCCCGACTTCGGCGAGCAGGTCGTCGCCGCCGTCGTCGTCCGCGCCGTCCACACCGAAAGCGCCCGGGAGGACCCCCAGGCGCTCACCCAGGCCCTGGTCGACTGGTGCCGGGAACGGCTGGCCGCCTTCAAGAAGCCGCGCCGCGTCGTCTTCGTGGACGCCCTGCCCCGCAACGCCCTGGGCAAGGTGCAGAAACACGTCCTCAAGGAGCGCCTGCTCACACCCTGAGCGTACCTGTACCGCCATCCACTGGACAAAACCCACACCGGCCCCTGGCCGAAGTGACGAGGCGACCTACCTTCTCCAGCAGATGCCGCCGGAGCCCTCACGTCATGACCACCCGTCCCACCCACCGTCTGCCGCACCCCTGCGCCTCCTGCCTGGAGGGGAGCCGGCGCGGCAGGAGTGTGAAGGTGAAGGCCGGGGACGCATGAAGCGGCTGCTCATCGTGGACGACGAGCTGGCCATCGTAGAGGCGCTCCAGGACATCCTGTCCCTGGAGGGCTACGACATCGTCACCGCCTACAACGGCGACGAGGGCCTCCAACGGCTCATGGCCTCGAAGCCCGACCTCGTCCTGTTGGATTTGATGATGCCGGTGATGGACGGCGGCGAATTGCTGCGCCGCATCCGCGCCCATCCCGACCTGTGCGACCTGCCCGTGGTGGTGATGAGCGCGGGCCGCCTCACCGACGAGGAGCGCCGCGACAGCTCCCACTTCCTCGCCAAGCCCTTCGAGCTGGAGGACCTGCTGGGCACCATCGCCCGGCAGCTCCCGGCCGACGGCGCCCGCGTCTGAGCAGCTCGGAGCTCAGCTCGGAGTTCAGCCCGGCGTCGCGCGGAAGAGGATGTCCCGGTAGTACTGCAGCTCCGTGAGGCTGGAGCGCAGGTCCGCGAGCGCGGTGTGCCCGCTGGGCGGCTTGCGCGGCTCCACCAGCGCCGGGTACCACGCGCGCACCAGCACCTTCAGGCTCGTCACGTCCACCATGCGGTAGTGCAGGTAGCGGTCCAGCATGGGCATGTGGCTGATGAGGAAGCGCCGGTCGGTGTGGATGGAGTTGCCCGCGAGGATGCCCTCGCCCAGTTCGCAGTGGTCCGCGATGAAGGCCGTCGCCTCGCGCTCCGCCACGCGCAGGGACACGTTCGAGGAGCGCACCTTCTCGGTGAGGCCGTTCTTCGTGTGCATGTCGCGCACGACGGGCTCCATGCGCTGGAGCATCTCCTCCGGCTGCCAGATGACCCGCTCGAACTCCGCGATGGGCCGCAGGTCCGGGCCGGTGATGATGATGCCCACCTCGATGATGCCGCAGGACTCGGGGTCCAGTCCGGTCATCTCCAGGTCGAGCCAGACAAGGCGGGTCTCACGGGCCATGTACGAAAATCCTGATCGCGAAGGGGGAAGGAACGCTCCCTATACCAGCCCGAGGCCCTGGAGCACTCACTCCGTGGAGGAATCGTCCCATCGCGTCAGCACGTCCACCCGGGATTCGAGCGTGCGGTGCACCGGGCACAGGTCCGCGATGTGGAAGAGCCGGGAGCGCTGTGCGTCCGTCAGGGGCCCCTCCAGCCGGACGAACCGCTCCAGCCGGTCCACGCGCCCCACCCGCGACTCGCACTCCGCGCAATCCTTCGCATGCACCGTGTCGTGGTTCAGCCGCACGCGCACGTCCGTGAGCGGCCAGCCATGCCGGTCCGCGTACATCCGCACCGTCATCGACGTGCACGCCCCCAGCGCCGCGGCCAGCAACCCATAGGGCGAGGGCCCCGAATCCTGCCCCCCCAACGCCTGCGGCTCGTCCGCGCGCAGCCGGTGCGTGCCCACGCGGATGTCCTGGGCGAGCCCTCCCTCGAATGCCCCGCGCACCTCCACCTGTCCCTCCGGGAGCGGCTCCTCGCGCTCGCGCAGGGGCGCCACGTGCCGCGCGGCCCACGGGCCCAGCAGGTCCGCGGCGTAGACCGCGTCCGCCGGGCGGGAGAGGAAGTGATCCGCTCCGTCCAGCATCACCAGGCTCGCGGGCCGCCGCGCGCGCCCCAGCAACCCACGCACGCGCTCCAGCCCCACGTACCGGTCCTCCGGCGCCTGCATCACCAGGAGCGCGCCCCCAAAGGCCTCCAGCGCCCGCGCCACCGCCTCCGGTTCGATGGCCCGCAGGAAGTCCCGCCGCAGGCGCAGCCGGCCGGGGCCCAGCGCCAGGTCGCTGGACTCCGCGTCGCGCTCACCGGGCGGCAGCAGCATCCGCACGGTGTCCGCGCCCACGGGGGCGTTCACCAGCGCCACCGCCGTGACGTCCGGCAGCCGGGACAGCGCGGCCATCACCGCCGTGCCCCCGATGCTGTGCCCCACGAGGAGCTGGGGCACCGGCGCGCGCTGTGAGAGCCACGCGGACGCGGCCACCACCGTGTCCACGCTCGGCACCGTGTCCGGGGGGCCTTCCGCGCTCCCACCTCCCGGGCCCCGCGTGAAGTCCAGGCGCAGGACCGCGAAGCCCCGCGACACCAGCGCGCGCGCCAGCCGCTCCGGCCCGGGCGAGTGGCCCACGCAGGCGAAGCACGACACCAGCACCGCGCTCGCGGCCGGGGCGCCCGAGGGCAGCTCCAGCCGTCCGCCGCCCCCCGGGAAGGCCACCGCCCGGGTCGGCATCTAGAGGTCCACCAGCGCCTCGGCCGTCCACACCCCGCCCGGTCCCTGGCGCACGGACACGTGGGTGAGCGACGCGCCCGTCACCGGGACATGCAGGCCGTGGCGCTCGGCGCCCGCGCGCTCGCCGAAGCCGTGACCGAAGAGGTTCAGCCCGTCCAGGCGCACCGCGAAGCACTGGAAGCGCAGGCGCCGTCCGGCCATGGCGCCCACCACCGCGCGCAGCCAGTCCGCGAGCAGCTCGTCATGGTCCACGGACTGACACGACACCTCCAGCTCCTCGTGCGCCTCCACGCTCTGGGGGTCGGTGACCAGCGCGGACAGCCCCAGCGCCGCCATCTCGAAGGCCTGCTCCAGGGAGCGGCCCACGCCCCGCACCCCGAGCTGCTCGTCGCGCGTGAAGTGCTCCCAGTGGGTCCGGGGCTTGCCTTCCGCATGCACCACTTCGGCTTCCATAGGTCCTCCCGCTCGTTCCGGTTCACATCGCGTCTTTCAGAACCACCAACCGCCCCCCATGTCCGGCGTCGGCGCGGCCCCTCCGCTCCGCCCCGGGGCCGCCTCCCGGGCGCGCGCGAGCCATCGCCGCAGCTCGTCCTCCGTCAGCGCCGGGAAGGTGCCGTAGGCCTCCGCCACCTCGCGCATCCCGGCGTCCAGCGTCAGCGTGTGCACCGCGTCCGCGCGGCCCCGGATGAGCTCCAGCGCGCGGGGCGTCGCCACCCCCACCGCCACGATGCGCTGGCGCGCCCCCAGCTGCCGCAGCGCCAGGAGCGCCGCGGCCACGGTGGAGCCCGTCACCATCCCGTCATCCACCAGCAGCACGGTGCGACCGCGCACGGCGGGGGTCGGTCCGCCGCGCAGCTGCCGGGCCTGCCGCTCCACGTCCTCCATCTCGTCGCGCACGAAGGCCTGGAGCGCGGCCCCGGACAGGGGCGACTGGGGCGCGGCGGGGACCTCCAGGTACATCCCGCCGCCCTCGGTCACCGCGCCCAGCGTCAGCCGACGGCCGGGGACGGACACCCGCACCCTGCGCGCCACCCACAGGTCCAGCGGGGCATCCAGCGCGCGCGCCACCTCGAACGCCACGCGCAGCCCCCCACGCGCCACCCCCAGCACGCACACATCTCCAGAGCGGTAGGGTGCCAGCACCCCTGCGAGCTTCTGCCCCGCGTCTGCCCTGTCCCGAAAACGCATTGTTGGATGGCCTCTCACGCAAGGTGCGCGTCCTCATGAAACGTGGCGGCGAAGACACGACCAGCGGCTCTCCTGCCGGGATGCCCGGGAGGCCAGGGCACCGCGAGGGAAAGCCGCGCTAGGGTGGAGGCCCATGATGGAACCCGCCCTCGTCGTCGGCAGTGCCAGTCCCCACCTCGGCCGTGCGCTCGCCCAGGCGTTCGGCGTCGACCCGGTGGCCACGAAGATGGAGCGCTTCCCGGACGGGGAGCTGCACATCGAGGTGCCCCCGGAGGCCATCCGGGGTCGCCGCGTCGTCGTCCTCCAGACCTCCACCCCGCCCGTGGGGGAGCACCTGCTGGAGCTGCTCCTGCTCGCGGACGCGTGCTGGCGCGCGGGCGCGGCGTCGCTGGAGGCGGTGATTCCCTACGTGGGCTACGCACGCCAGGACCGGCGGGCCCGGGCTGGCGAGCCCCTGGGCGGACGGCTGGTGGCAGACCTGCTCTCCCACGGCCGCTTCGAGCGCGTCTTCACCGTGGACCTGCACAACCCGGCCCTCGAGGGCTGCTTCGGCGCGCCGCTGGAGCACCTGTCCGCGCTGCCGCTGCTCGCCGAGGCGCTGCGCCCCTACGTCTCCGACACCTCCGTGGTGGTGGCGCCGGACCTGGGCGCGGTGAAGCGCGCGGAGGCGCTGGCGAAGCTGCTCGGCCGCCCGTGGGCGGTGGTGCACAAGGCGCGGCTGAGCGGCAACGACGTGGAGACGCTGGGCCTGCTGGGCCAGGTGCGCGGCATGCGGCCCATCCTGGTGGACGACATGATCTCCACCGGCGGCACCCTGGCGGCGGCGGCGAAGGAGCTGCGGGGCGAGGGCTGCGTGGACGACTTCATCCTCGCCACCACGCACGCGCTGCTGGTGGGCCCCGCGCTGGAGCGGCTGCACGGCGTGCCCGTCAAGCGGCTGGTGAGCACGGACAGTGTGGAGCCCCGACAGGGCCTGCCCTTTCCCCACCAGGTGGTGACGCTGGCCCCGCTGCTCTTGCGCGCACTGAGGCCCGACGCGCGTTAGTGTGCCCGGCCATGTCCGACACGCTTCTGACGCAGCTCGACGCAGGGGTCTTCTCCGTCACCTTCAACCGGCCGGAGAAGAAGAACGCCTTCACCCACGCCATGTACGAGGCCGCGACCGCCGCCCTCCAGGAGGCGGACCGCCGGGACGACGTCCGGGTGGTGCTCCTGTCCGGCGCGGGCGGCGCGTTCACCGCGGGCAACGACATTGGCGACTTCGTGGAGCACCCGCCCGCGGGCGAGGACAGCGCGGTGTTCCGCTACCTGCGCGCCCTCTCCAGCATGGAGAAGCCGGTGCTGGCCGCGGTGGAGGGGGCGGCGGTGGGCATCGGCACCACCATGCTCCTGCACTGTGACTACGTGGTGGCCGGGGAGAAGGCGCGCTTCAGCATGCCCTTCGTCAACCTGGGCCTGTGCGCCGAAGGCGCCAGCAGCCTGCTCTTGCCGCGCATGGCGGGGTTCGCGCTCGCGTCGGAGCTCTTGATGTTCGGCGACCCGTTCAACGCGGAGACCGCGCTGCGCGCCGGCATCATCAACAAGGCCGTCCCGGAGGCGCAGCTGAAGGAGGTCGCCACCGAGCGCGCCCGCTCGCTCGCCGCGCGCCCCATGGAGGCGCTGAAGGTGACCAAGCGCCTCATCCGCGGCCCCCTGCGGGAGCAGGTGCAGGAGACCCTCAAGCGCGAAGGCGTGGAGTTCATCCAGCGCCTCCACTCCGACGAGGCCCGCGAAGCCCTCATGTCCTTCATGACGCGCGGCCGGAAGTAGTCCCCGGCCGCGCCAGCCCTCTCAATGCCAGACGCGGGTTAGCGGGGCGCGGGCGGTGCCGGGAGCGGCTTCGCGGGAGTCCCGGACAGGAACGACTGGAGGCTCGCGCCCTGGGCCTCCTTCAGCGCGATGCACTGGTCCACGTTCTCCAGCATCCGCTGGAAGTGGCGCTCGCTCCCCGGGATCTTCTGGCTGCGAGGCCCGAAGAAGGCCTCCAGGTCCTGGCGCTGGGCGGCGTCACAGGCGCCCATGCCCATCATGGGCAGCCGGCTGTCCATGCCCTCCGGCAACAGGCCGGGCCTGGCCTCGGTGCCCACCAGCGTGTCGTAGTGGTTCTTCACGAAGTCGTAGGCCACGGCGCGGCTGCTCGCGTGCCGCGAGGCCCCGAAGAGCAGCCACAGGTTCTCCCGGATGTCCTGCTGCGGGTCGAGCAGCAGCTTCAGGTTCTCCTGCACCTGCTGCGTGTCCCGGAAGTTGGACAGGCCGCCCAGCATCATCTGCCGCTGGAAGCGGTCCTTCTCCGTGCGCAGCGCCTCGCGCAGCTTCGTCCCGAACGCGGGGTCGTGCTTCGCGGCGATGGCGAGCACCGGATCCACCACCTCCACGCTCACCGAGCGCCGGTCCTTCAGCCACTGGTCCGCCAGCGCGCGGGCCTCGGCGATGAGCTTCGGGTCCTCGCCCTCATTGCCGGCCAGCTCCAACAGCCGCGGACGCATGAGCCGCGTGTCCTCGCTCTCCCCCGGGCGGGGCTTGAAGCCCAGCTTGCGCGCGCGTGCGCCGAAGGTGTCGCGGATGAAGCGGGTGCGCTCCGGCAGCTGGGCCTCGGTCAGCATGCGCGGCGCCACCAGCTCCAGGAGTTCCAGCCCGGCCCCCAGCACCTGCCGGTCCGGATCCTCCGCGACGCGCGTCAAGAGCGACAGCGCGTCCGCCGCGGGCAGCGCCCCGGCCTGGGCCAGCGCCAGCGCGTCACCCAGCAGCACCACGCGCTCGGCGCGCGACAGCTTCATCAGGCCCGTCTTCATCAGCTTCGCGCGCGTGTCCTCGGCCAGCCGCACGCGGTAGTAGCCCGCGCCGTCCGCGTTGGGGAACACCCACGCGGGGCACGTCTTCGTCTCCGGCAGCGGCAGCTCCGCCTTCGCCTCCGTCATCAGCGTGCACGCGGTGACGTCCTTGCCCGAGGAGCCCGGGTACTTCACGCACACCGGCACCTTCCACAGCTGCGGCGCGGGCGGCGTGGAGCCCAGGCGCACGTAGCGCTGCTGCGAGAGGCCCACGCGCGGCTTGCCCCCGTCACACAGGAGCGTCGCGGTGATGAAGGGCGCGCCCGTCTGGTCCAGGAAGCTGTTCATCACGGAGGCCACGTCCTTGCCGGACTCGGCGGCCAGCGCCTCCAGGAAGTCCTTCGCGGTGGCGTTGCGGCCCGCGTGCGCCTTCAGGTAGCGCTGGATGCCCTTCTGGAGGACGTCCTGGCCCAGCCACGCCTCCGTCATCCCCAGCACCGCGCTGCCCTTGGCGTAGGTGATGCCGTCAAAGGCGTTCTGGATGTCGCCCGAGTCACGGATGGGCTGACGGATGAAGCGCGCGGACACGGCGCTGTCGGCGTCCAGCGCATCGTTGCGCTCCTGCACGCGCTCCACCGCCGCGTCCCACGTGGGCTGCCACGACTCCACGATGCGCGCCTCCATCCACGACGCGAACGATTCGTTGAGCCACAGGTCGTCCCACCACGCCATCGTCACCAGGTCGCCGAACCACTGGTGCGCCAGCTCGTGCACCTGCACCGTCGCGAACGCGCGCTGGCGGCGCACCGAGTCCTCCTCCGGCTTCGCCAGGATGAGGCGCGTGTTGAAGGTGACGAGGCCCGGGTTCTCCATCGCGCCGCCCAGGAGCGGCACGGCGAGCACGTCCAGCTTCTCGAACGCGTACGGGATGCCGAAGTACGCCTCCAGGCGCTCCAGGATGTCCGGCGTCACCTTCGCGGCCCACGCGCCCTCGCTGGCCCGGCCGCGCGGGGTGATGATGCGCGTCTTCACCTGCTTCTGCCCCGCATCGCGCGCGGGCAGGAAGTCGAACGGCCCCACGCCGAAGGCGATGAGGTAGCTGGGCAGGGGCTGCGTGGGCGCGAAGCGGAAGATGCGCCAGCCCTGCGCGCCGGCCTCTTCCGCGAGCTGCGGCGTGTTGGTGACGGCCACGTTGCCTTCGGGCACGTGGAAGGTGAGCTGCCAGGGCACCTTGAAGCCGGGCTCGTCGAAGGACGGGAACACGCGGCGGGCGCCCAGCGGCTCGAGCTGCGTGTAGACGTACCAGTCCCCGCCCTCGTTGACGCGGAAGGCGCCGGAGGTCTCACGCTCGGACGCGGTGCCCGTATAGACGATGTGCAGCTTCGCGCCGCCCACGACCAGGGGCTTCTCCAGCGACAGGCCGAGGAAGTCCTCGCCCGCGGAGGACGGCTTCACCGGCTGCGTGATGCCTCCCTGCTCCAGGGTGGCCTCCTTCACGATGAGGCCCTTGCCGTGCAGCCACACCACCTGCGTGGGATTCTTCACATCCAGGGCGATGTCCACGGTGCCTTCGAAGGTCGCGGCCTTCGGATCCACCTTCAACACGATGGCGTAGTTCGTGGGGCGCACGTCGTCCGGCAGCCGCAGCGCGGGCGGCGTGGGCGCGGCCTGCGCGGCGGACGCGGAGACGGGCGGCGTTTCGACAGCACCGGGAGCGGGAGCGGCGCCCTGTCGGGCACCGCATGCCGCGAGGAAGGTGGCGGCGGCGAGGGCCACCGGACGGAGCAGGTTGGGCATGGCCGCGCAGTGTGTCGTAAGAGCGGGCAGGCAAGGTAGCGCCGTGCAAGCGGTGGGTGGCCTTGCTGTCAGGTCGTGTTCGGGGTGGAGTGCGCCGCCGTGTCCGCCCCTGTCTCCGCGCATCCGCCCCCATCGCAAATGAACACCCCGCCCGAAGGAAAGAAGCCTCCGGAGCACCTGCGCCGCATCATCGGCGAGCCGCCCGGTCCCATCGTGGGGTTGCTGACGCGCGGCGTCTGGGCGCTGCTCACGGCGCTGTCCCCCGCGGCCCGTGACGCGCTGGCGCGCTTCGTGGGGAACCTGGCCTACACGCTGGGCATCCGCCGCAAGGTGGCGCTGGACAACCTGGCGCATGCGATGCCGGAGAAGAGCGAGGCGGAGCGTCGCGCCATCGCGCGTGGCGCGTACATCACCATGGCGCGCGTGGTGGTGGAGTCCCTGCCCGGGGGCGACCGGATGGCGCCGGACTGGGACCGTCAGGGCATCGAGGGCGAGGAGGCGTGGGCGGCGCTCAAGGCGCACGTGGCCACGGGCAAGGGCGTGCTGCTGGCGACGGCGCACTTCGGCAACTGGGAGCTGGTGGGGCAGATGCTCATCCGCCTGGGCGTGCCGCTCAACGCGCTGGTGCGGCCGCTCAAGGGCGCGCTCAACACGCGCATCGCGGAGAACCGGCTGGGCGCGGGCGCGGGGCTCATCTATCCCAAGGGCGCCATCCAGGAGATCACCGACGCGGTGAACCGGGGCGAGTCCGCGTTCATGCTGCTGGACCAGGCGCTGCCCGCGAAGTCCGCGGTGTTCGTGCCCTTCTTCGGACGGCTCGCGTCCACCACGCCCGCGATGGCGGTGGCCGCCGAGCGCACGGGCGCGCCGGTGTTCGTGGTGATGGGCGTGCGTCCGCCCGGCCCTGGCGCGCGCTTCCGGCTGGAGGTGGAAGGCCCCATCCCCGCGCCCAAGCCCGGTGAGTTCGCGGACCCCATCACGGAGCACACCGCCCGCGTGACAGCAGCGCTGGAGCGCGCCATCGGCCGCAACCCGGAGCAGTGGCTGTGGCTGCACCGCCGCTGGAAGGTGCAGCCGCCCGCGACGCTGGTGACGGCGCCGTCGCCCGGCCTGACGTCGGGACCGGCGCCGGACTCAGCCCCCAAGGCGTGACGCCGTGACGCCGTGGCGCCTACTCCACGACGACGCGGCGCAGGTGCGCGCCCAGTCGGGTGACCAGCTCGTAGTGGATGGTCTGGGCCCAGCCGGCCAGGGACTCGGCGGACACGGACTCCTCACCGTCGCGGCCCAGGAGCGTGGCCGTCACCGGGCGCTCATCCGACGTGGCGTGCGTCACGTCCACCATCAGGTGGTTCATCATCACGCGGCCCAGCACCGCGCACCGCCGCCCGTTCACCAGCACGTGCGCCTTGCCGGACGCGAGCCGCGGATAGCCGTCGTAGTAGCCCACCGGCAGCACCGCGAGCCGCGTGGGCTCCGAGCAGCGGTACGTGCAGCCGTAGCCCACGTAGCTGCCCGCGGGCAGCCACTTCACCACCTGGCTCTTGCACCGCCACGACAGCACCGGCTTGAGCACCGGCAGCGTGCCCAGCACCAGCCGCGCCGACAGCCGCGTCTCCGGTGAGGGCCACAGGCCATAGAGGGAGATGCCCACCCGCGAGGACTCGTAGCGCGCGCGGGGCAGCACCAGCGCGGCGGCGCTCGCGGCGATGTGGCGCTGCAACGGCTTGCCGGGCTTGAGCTGTTCGGTCAGCCGCGCGATGCCGGCCTCGAACGCGTCCAGCTGCGCGAGCGCGTACGCCTGCTCCGTCACGTCCTCCGTGTTGGCGAAGTGGCTGAGCACGCCCACGGTGTCGAACACGTCCGCCGCGTCCGCGAGGAAGCGCGTCTCTTTCGGGAGCTGATCCAACGTGAAGCCCTCGCGGCCCAGGCCCGTGTCCACGTGGACGTGCACGCGCAGGGGGCGCGGCAGCTTCGCGGCGCGCAAGCCCGGCACCGCGTCCGCCCAGGAGCTGTCGGCCACCACCACGTCGATGCCCTGGCGCGCCAGCACCACGGCCTCCTCGGGGGCCACCGCGCCCAGCACCAGCACCTGCCGGGGGGGCAGGCCGTGCGCGGCCTCGTACGCGCGCACCGTGAGCGCGTCCTGGGGGGCGATGAAGTAGAGGACGTCCACGCCCGCGTGCACCAGGGGCAGCACCTGCGCGAGCCCGTGGCCGTAGGCGTTGCCCTTGAGCACCACGCCCAGCGCCCGGGGCGTCGGGCCTGACGACTCCAGCGCGCGGAAGGCCGCCACGTTGTGCTGGAGGTGGGACGCGCTCAGCTCCAACCACGAGGAGTACACCGCGTCACCAGGCCCGCCACCGACTTGCTGCTCCACGTGCACACCTCCACACCGTCCCGCATCACCGGGCCCGCATCACCGGGCCCGCATCACCGGGCCCGCGTTGCCCTCTACCAGCAAAGCGCGGGCCATGGGGGAGCGTGGCCGGGGAGCCACGGGGGCCGGCACGCCCGTCGGCCGGGCAGGAGGCGAAGGGGGCTGCCTTCGCGGCGCTGTGGGCCGTGCGGGGGTCGACAGGGAGGGGGCGCGAGCGTGTGCCGGGGGACATCCGACCGGCGGGAAACCGGCTTCAACGTGGGGGGTCGTTCGGCGAGCTGACAGTGGCCGGTGCTAATGTGCTGGGTCGTGGCCTCTCCGGATCTGCCCCTAGCCCAGGCGTTCATGACCGCCCGAGGAAGCACGGAGCCGGCCAGTGCGCTGCCCGTCCTCCAGGAGCGGCTGGCGGCGGCGCTGGACGCGGCCCGCCAGGCCTGGCCCGGGGTGTCGCTGGAGGGCCCGCGCTTCGCGGCGCACCTGGCGCGGCTGGTGCCCGCGGACGGCGACGAGGCGGCGTGGGGCAAGCTGCACATGGTGGACGTGTACCTGGCGCGGGCGGCGGCGGACGGGCTGCCGTCGGCGCTGGCGACGTTCGAGGCGCGGCTGATGCCGGAGGTGGACGCGGCGGTGTCGCGGCTGAAGCTGCCGGCGGCGGGGCTGGACGAGGTCCGCCAGCTGTTGCGGCAGCGGATGCTGGTGGGCAGCGCGGACGCGCCGGCGCGGCTGGCGGCGTACCCGGGCACGGGGCCGCTGGCGGGCTGGGTGCGCGCGGCGGCGCTGTGGCTGGCGCTGGACTGGCAGCGGCAGCGCTCGGGGCAGGCGCAGTCGGAGGACGGCGACCTGTCGATGCTGGTGGCGCCCGGGGACGACCCGGAGCTGGCGTACCTGAAGCAGACGTACCGGGCGGAGTTCAGCGCGTCGTTCACGGCGGCGCTGGCGGCGTTGTCGGCGCGGCAGCGCAACTTCCTGCGCTTGAAGTACCTGGACGGGCTGGGCATCGACCAGTTGGGGGCGCTGTACGGCGTCCACCGCTCCACGGCGGCGCGCTGGGTGGTGGGGGCGCAGGAGGAGCTGCTGGACGGGACGCGGCAGCGGCTGACGGAGCGGCTGCGGCTGACGCGCTCACAGCTGGACAGCGTGCTGCGGCTCATCTCCAGCCAGCTGGACGTGAGCCTGAGCCGGCTGTTGCGCACCCACTCCGAGTAACGCACCGCGCGACCCCTCCCCTGCCCGGGAGCCTCCCGAGAATCCGGGCGAGGTGGACACGGGCAGTGCGTTAAGAGGGAGAGAGATGCGAACGCTCTTCATCGGGGATGTACACGGCTGTGCGAGCGAGCTGGACGCGCTGCTGAAGGCATGTGACTGGACGCCGGGGGACCGGGTGGTGCTGGTGGGGGACCTGGTGGCGAAGGGGCCGGACTCGGCGGGCGTGGTGCGAAGGGCGAGGGAGCACGGCTTCCGCGCGGTGAAGGGCAACCACGACGCGCACGTGTTGCGCTGGCACGCGGGCAAGGCGGCCAAGGGCAAGAAGCTGAAGCCGGAGCACCGGCAGGTGTTGGACACGCTGGCGGCGGAGGACTGGGCGTACCTGGAAGGGCTGCCCACCTACGAGCACTTCGCGGACCTGAACGTGGTCGCGGTGCACGCGGGGCTGGTGCCGGGGGTGCCGCTCGCGGAGCAGAAGGAGGAGTTCCTCCTGAACATGCGCAGCATCGCGGCGGACGGAACGCCGTCGAAGCGGCTGGAGGCGGGAGAGCCCTGGGGCAGCCTGTGGACGGGCCCGGAGCTGGTGGTCTTCGGCCACGACGCGATGCGAGGCCTGCAAAGGCATCCGTTCGCGCTGGGGTTGGACTCCGGCTGTGTGTACGGAGGGAAGCTCACCGCGTATGTGCTGCCGGAAGGGAAGTTCTACTCCGTCACGGCAGCCCGCGCGTACATGGCGCTGTGAGCGGCGTTACACCGGCGTGAAGCGCGCGCCGGTGGCGCCATGGCCTCCAGACACCCGACCTCAGTACGGCAGGGCCTCGCCCCGCGCCTGGACGGAGGCCACCAGGCCCTGGCGCGCGGAGCCATACAGCCCCGCGTCCAGCGCACCGGCGCCGGTGTCCAGCAACCACAACTCCAGCGCCCCCACGCCCCCCCC
>NZ_RAWG01000147.1 GCF_003611735.1 Corallococcus sicarius
CCGAGGACGTCCACCGCATGTCGCTGCGAATCCCGACGCGAGCCACCCCCCCGCGCCCCACGCCCGCGAATGCCTCCGACACCGCCGCCGCGCCCGCGAACACCGCGGTGCCCGCCGGGGCCGTGCCGGGCGGTGCCGCTCCCGCCGCCAACACCGTGGTGGCCCCCACGGGGGGAAGCTGGAAGCGCTCGGCCACGAAGGAAGTGCCCATCTCCGACCTCCAGCAGAAGTTCGGCTGGACGGACGAGAGCTGGCAGGGCCGGCTCCTGAAGGCGGCGGACGAAGGCGGCGTGGAGGGCCGTGGGCAGAACGGCCAGGTGTCCGCGGCGGAGCTGGAGACGTACCTCCGCGCGCCCACGGACGCGCAGTTCCTCACGTCCACGGCGCTCCAGCAGCAGCGCGCCGCGCTCGAGTCGAAGCTCGCGGGTGGCGCGCAGTCGGTGGGAGTGGACGCGTTCGACAGCCCCTGGCAGGCGTCGGTGGCGAAGCGCGCGGACCTGCTGGGCGGCAATGCCGACGGGCAGCTCTCCGCGGACGAGCTGACGGCCTACATCAACGCGTCCAAGGCGAACCAGGCCAAGGGCACGGGGACGGCGGCGGACACGCAGTGGGTGCCCGACCAGCAGATGGCGACCTTCCAGAGCCGCGTGGCCGAGGTCGCGGGTGAGATGGATCCGCTGCGCGCGGTGGGCGGCGAGGGCGCGACGCCGGGGCTGAACCTGGTGAAGGAGTACTCGCGCACGCTGTTGGATCCGGAGAAGAACGCGCCCCAGTTCGTGAGCTACCTGCTGTCCGCGGCGGACGTGAAGGAGACGCCCGCGGACGTCAACCGGCTCAACAGCACCTTCGTGCGCGACCCGGAGCTGGGCAACGGCGCCGTCACGGACTCCGACTACAACAACACCGGCTTCGACCGGGGACACATGAAGGCGGCCGAGGACTCGCCCACGCAGGCGGCGATGGACGAGAGCCACTACATGACCAACATCGCCCCCCAGCACGGCAACCACAACCAGCAGGTGTGGCGCACGCTGGAGCGCGGCGTGTCGGAGCTGGTGAAGGACACCGGCGGCAAGGCCTACATCGTCACGGGCAACCTGTACCTGGACGACAAGGGCAAGCCGCTGCCGCCCGAGTCCATCGAGACGACGGGCGCGAAGGACCGGAAGATCGCGGTGCCCACGCACAACTTCAAGACGGTGCTGCTGGAGCTGCCCAACGGCCACCTCACGATGTTCGCGTACATGGTGCCGAACACGAAGGACGGCCCGTCGAAGAAGGACAAGATCGTCCCCCTGCTGGAGTCCTCGCGCGTGCCGGTGGATCAGCTGGAGACGCTGCTGGGCCAGGACCTCTACGCGCAGCTGCCCAAGGGCGTGCAGGAGCAACTGGAGAAGGACACCTCCGCGGCCGGGGCCTTCCAGCAGGCCAGCCTCTACGAGTCCGCGACGCTGCTGCGAGCCCCGCCGTCCGCCTGAGCGCGGCGACGCTGTCGAACCGAACGCAGGAGGGCCGCGTCCGGTTCGTTCACTCCTGCGTCGAGTTGGCGGAAGCGGTGGCCCCGGCGGCAGGGGCCGCGGGCGTCACGGTTTCGGAGCCCTCCGGGGCGGACTCGGACGCCTCGATGGTCTTCTCAGGAGGCGTACCGACCCGGACGCTCACGGGCTGCGGGCTCGACGACCTCGGTCCGAGCCGCGGCGTCGGGCTCGGAGAGAGGTTCACGTAGGCGCAGCCGACGAGTGCGAAGAGCGGGGCAGCGGCGACCAAATGGCGCATCCGAGGGATCTCCGGGAAAAGACGGATATTCAAGCGGATGCCCCATGTGGGAGTCCAGGTTCGAAGGTGGGTCACTCACTTCGCCCGCGTGAACTCCATCACCCAGTTCGTCTCCCAGTGCTCGCCGTCGAGCGAGAACGCCTGCTCCCACCGCGCGCGATCCGCCCCCTGGCGGGTCCAGCGGAACTGGACCTGGACCGGGCGGCCGTCGTCGGTGTCCTCGCCGTAGAAGAGTCCCCGGTCGCCCGTGAAGCCCCCGTGCACGGGAGGCATGAGGACGCCGCCGCGGCTGTCGACCCAGTAGATGGACCAGCGTCGCTGCTGGAGGTCGAACAGCCGCAGCGCCATGCCGGAGAAGCCGCGCTCGAAGGCGGCTTCCTCCACGTTGGCCACCCCGCCCAGGTGCGGCTGGCAGCGCGTCCTCGAGGAGAACGTGTCCCAGTCGTCGCTGCCGGACAGCCGCTTCTTGAGGCGTCGGTTGATGCAATCCCACTCGCCCATCAAGAAGTCGAAGTCGTGCACGTCGCCAGTGGGGAACGCAGGAAGGGGCTTCATGGAGGCAGGTCCTTTCAGCAGGAGGCTCAACGCAACTGGGAGCGGGAGGTGGGTGACAGCGTCAGACGTTCGAGCGGCCTGCCACACCAGTCATCGAGGCCGGGCAGCACCTGCTCCGTCCACGCCGTCGACCCGGCCCGCTGTCGAAGGTGCTCGCGGTGGTGCGCGGCGTCCGGGAACACGGTGAGCCAGGCGAAGACGTGCTCGCCCGTGCGCACGGGCAGGGCAGGGAAGGTGTTCGGCGCGGGCTCGGTCTGGAACAGGCCCCGGGGCAGGGCCCCCGTCCGAGCGAGCACCGGACGCACGCGTTGCTCGAAGAACGCCGTGAAGCCTTCGTCGGCTGGGGCCTTCAGGAAGCAGAGCGTCAGCTCCACGCGCGAATCGGGACGGGCCTCCGTGCCTGCGGCAGGCCTCGGTGGACCCGGATGCTCCAGGCCCGTGTCCGGCCGCACCGGGCGCAGCAGCAGGACGTTGTCGGAGTCCTGCATCGTCGCGTTCGCGGCCTCCCGGTGCGCCTTCCACACCGGGCCTCCGTAGAACGCTCCCAGCGCGGCTGCGCGGGACTCCATGTCGTGGAAGCCGCGCAGCCACACGAACTGGTCCAGCCGGTCCTCGTCGCGGAACTGACCGACGACGTGCATCCCCACCGCCTCCTGCGTCTCCACGAAGTGCGTGTCGAAGAGCGGGATGAGGACGTCGCGCTGACCGGGATGCAGCGTGTACTGACGCAGTTCAATGACCGAGCAGCAGGCAGCAGAAGGGGGCGGCATCAGGCTTCCGGAGGACGGGTGCGGAGGCCATCCTTGCCAGCAAGCTGGTAGGGTCATGAAGACCACTTGAGCCCGAGTCGACCCTACCAGTTGGACGCCGCCACCTCGCTGCTCCTGCGGCTGGATTCCCGCGCCTCCACGCCGCTCCACGAGCAGCTCTTCGAAGGCGTCCGCACGCGCATCCTCTCCGGCGCGTTGCCGCCCGGACTGCGCCTCCCCTCGTCCCGCCAGCTCGCCGTCGAGCTGGACGTGGCCCGGAGCACCGTCCTCCAGGCGCTGGATGCGCTCGCCGCCGAAGGCTACGTGGTGGCCCGCGCGGGCTCCTCCACCCGCGTCGCGCCTGAGCTGCCCATCGCTCCGGAGGATCGGGCCCGGAGCGCCGCGCCCCGCGTGTCCCGAGGTCCCCGGCTCGCCTCGTCCGCGCGGGCCCTGAAGTCCTCACCCGTCGGCGCGCCGCGCCTGGGGGCCGCGCCCCGTGCGTTCCGTCCCGGAGTGCCCGCGCTCGACCTGTTCCCCACCGCGCTGTGGGGCCGCACGGTGACGCGAGTCCATGCCCGCGCGAGCACCGGCCTGCTCGACGGTGGCGACCCCGCGGGCCATGCGCCGCTGCGGGAGGCCATCGCGGCCCACGTGGCCACGTCGCGCGGCGTGCGCTGCGTGCCCGAACAGGTCTTCGTGACCGCGGGGACGCAGCAGGCCTTCGATGAGGTCCTCCGGCTCGCGCTCGACCCGGGAGACGCTGTCTGGTTGGAGGACCCGGGCTACCCCGGCGCCCGTCGCGCGGTGCTCGCCGCGGGAGGACGCCCGGTGCCGGTGCCGGTGGACGCGGAAGGGCTCGACGTGGGTGCCGGCATCGCCCGCGCTGCTCGCGCCCGCGTCGCGCTGGTGGCGCCTTCGCACCAGTATCCGCTGGGCGTCACGCTGAGCCTCGCGCGGCGGATGGCGCTGCTCCAGTGGGCGGAGCGCACGCGCGCGTGGATCCTCGAGGACGACTACGACAGCGAGTTCCGCCACCGGGGCCGTCCCCTCACCGCGCTCCAGGGCCTGGATGAAGCCGGCTGCGTCGTCTACGTGGGCACGTTCAGCAAGGCGATGTTCCCCGGCCTGCGCCTGGGCTTCCTCGTCGCGCCGCCTCCGCTGGTGGACGCCTTCGCCGCCGCGCGCGCCTCCACCATCGCGCCCGCCTCCTCACTGGAACAGGCGGCGCTGGCGGTGTTCCTCGCGGAGGGCCACTTTGGCCGCCACCTGCGCCGGATGCGGGTGGCCTACCGGGAGCGCGGCGAAGCGCTGCTCGAAGCCCTTCGCGCGGATTGCTCGGGCGCGCTGACGCCCAGGCCCTGCGACACGGGCATGCAGGTGTCCGCCTCGCTCACCTCCCCGCTGTCCGACCTGCGCGTCCGCGACGAGGCCGCCCGCCTGGGCGTGGAGGTGGCCGCCCTGTCCGACTACTTCCTCGGCCGCCGCCGTGAGTCAGGCCTCGTCTTCGGCTTCGGAGGCGTGCGCCCGGAGGCCTTCCGCGCCGGGACGCGCACGCTGGCCCGGGCGCTGGAAGCCGCACGCTGAAGCTGAAGCCCGGCGCCTGTCTTGACAGCCCGAGCACCCGCGCTGATATTCAACCCTGAGGTTGAACAATGCGAGCACCGAACCACCTGGACCAGACGCTGCTGGCGCTGGCGGACCCCACGCGACGGGCCATCCTCCAGCGCCTGTCGGCGGGGGAGACGCGCGTGACGGAGCTGGCGGAGCCCTTCGCCATGTCCCTCAACGCGGTGTCCAAGCACATCCGCGTGCTGGAGCGCGCGCGCCTGGTGCACCGGCGCCGCGAGGGGCGCGAGCACCTGCTGTCCTTCACCCCGAAGCCGATGGACGACGTGGCGCGCTGGATGGATGCGCAGCGCGCGAACTGGAGCGCCCGCCTGCAGGCGCTCGATGACCTGCTCCAAGCGGAGGACCGCGCCGCGGCCTCCACCCCTCCTGACAAGAAAGGCCGAACCCGATGAGCCCGCCCCCTCCCGTCCAGATCCAGGTCACCCACCGCTTCAAGGCCTCCGCCGAGCGCGTCTTCGACGCCTGGTTGGATCCGGAGAAGGTCCGCCACTTCCTGTTCACCACGCGCGCCACGCCGCTGGTGCGCACGGAGATCGACGCGCGCGTGGGCGGCACCTTCCACCTCAGCGACCTGCGCGACGGCGAGGAGGTGGAGCACACCGGCAAGTACCTGGAACTCGACCGGCCGCGCCGGCTGGTGTTCACGTTCGCGGTCCCCAAGTACTCGGAGGTGTACGACGTGGTGACCGTGGACATTGCTCCGCTGGACTCGGGCTGTGAGGTCACCCTCACCCATCAGATGAGCCCCGGCTTCGAGCAGTACCACGAGGGTACGCGGAAGGAGTGGGGCCGGCTCCTGGGCAACCTGGACGCGCTGCTGGGCGGGGACTCGCGCTTCGTGGCGCACGGCTGAGGTCCCTTCCGGGGCGCGGGCCGTCTACGATGGCGCCATGACCTGGCGTCCGCAGTCCTTCCGGTGGTCCGCGCTGGCGCTCCTGTGTGCCGTGTCCGCATGCGGGCCGCGTCGCAGCGACCCGGCGCGCGTGGTGGAGGACCCCATGCGCCCCGCGCCCGTGGGCGCCTTCGCCGCGAACACGCCTCCGCCCACCACCGAGGAGTGCACGGTGCGCACGGCGAAGCACTGCTTCGACCAGGCGCTGACCCTGCTGGCCTCGGACGCGAAGGGGCCGGAGCGCCTGCGCGCGCTGTCCCTGATGGGCAAGGCCTGTGACGGGCAGGTGAAGGACGCCTGTGCGTGGCTGTCCCAGCACGTGAAGGAGCCCCGGCGCGTGCGCGGCGGCCCGCCGGATGACCCGGTGTTCCAGGAGGCCTTCGAGCGCTGGCGCGAGGGGCGCAAGCACCACGTGCGCGTGACGTGCCGGCTGGTGGAGGGCGGCGTGCCCCAGCGGTGCGAGGTGCGGGAAGCGAACCTGCCCCCGGAACTGCTCGCGCAGGCCCTGGCGAGCATCCAGGCCTCGCGTTACGTGTTGCCATCCCTCGACGGAGAGCCCTTCGAATGCGACTGGACCATCGTCATCAAGTGATGCGGCTGTGGCCCGCGCTGGCCCTGTCGCTGTGGACGGGCTGCTTCGCCGGCACCGTGCACCGCGGGCCGGTGACGGACCACTACGACGGCGAGACGTTCCAGAACCTGGGCGACGCGCCGAAGCTGCCACCCCTCAAGCTCCTGAAGGCCGCGCTGCAGGAGGAGCGCGGCGCGTGGCGCGACTACGCGGACCTGCCCTTTGGCCCCAGGCCTCCCGAGCGCGTGGGCGCGGGCCAGTTGCGCGTGACGTTCATCAACCACGCCACGGTGCTGCTCCAGGCGGACGGGGTGAACGTGCTGACGGACCCCATCTATTCGGACCGGGCGAGCCCCGTGTCCTTCGTGGGTCCCAAGCGCGTGCGGCCCCCGGGCATCCGTTTCGAGGACCTGCCGCCCATCGACGTCGTGGTGGTGAGCCACAACCACTACGACCACCTGGACCTGCCCACGCTGCGGCGGCTGGAGGCCGCGCACCACCCGCTGTTCCTCGTGGGCCTGGGCAACCGCGAGCTGCTCACGCGCGAGGGCTTCCAGCGCGTGGAGGAGCTGGACTGGTGGCAGTCCGCGAAGAGCGGGCCTCCGGGGCTGAAGGTGACGGCGGTGCCCGCGCAGCACCGCTCGAACCGGGGGCTGACGGACCAGGAGGAGACGCTGTGGGCCGGCTGGGTGCTGGAGACGTCCGGAGGCCCGGCGCTCTTCGCGGGCGACACGGGGCTGGGCCCGCACTTCGACCGCATCGCGGAGCGCTTCGGGCCCATGCGCCTGTCGGTGCTGCCCATTGGCGCGTTCCGTCCCCGCGTCATCCACCCGGTGCACATGGGGCCGGCGGAGGCGCTCCAGGCGCACCGCGTGCTGCGCTCGAACACGTCGGTGGCGATGCACTACGGCACCTTCCCCATGGCGTTCGACGGGCAGGACGAAGCGAAGTACCTGCTCTTGCGGCTGTTGTTGAAGGAGGAGGTCCGGCCGCGCTTCTGGGCGCTCGACTTCGGCGAGGGCCGCGACGTGCCGCCGCTGGCCGACGAGGGGCGTGCCGATGCCGGACGCTGAGGGCGCGGTGCCGCCGGAGGTGGAGGCGAAGGCGATGATGGACCGGGCGCGCGCGCTCATCCGTTCGGGCCATCTGGACGAAGTGATTCCGCTCTGTGACGAGGTGTACCGGCGCTTCACGACATCGCGGGTGCCCGCGCTCCAGGTCCAGGTGGCGCGCGCGCTGGGCAACCGGGGAGCGGTGATGGCGGAGCAGCACCCGGACCGCATTGGCGAGGCCCTGGTCCACTTCGAGGAGGTGGAGCGCCGCTTCTGGAGCGCGAAGCAGCCCCTGCTGTGGGAAGTCGTGGCGTGGGCCATGGTCCACCGCGCGCGCGTGGTGTTGGAGCAGGACCGCCCGGACCTGGGCATCGCCGGCCTGGGCGCGGTGCTGCGTCGCTTTGGCGCCCTGGAGAAGCAGCACGGGCTGCACGCCCCGGTGAGCATGGCGCGCGAACTGCTGGTCGTCGCGTACAACCAGGCGCAGCAGTACGAAGAAGCGCTGCGGCTGTCGGACGAGCTGCTGACAATGTTCGACGGCAGCGACGACCCGCTCCACGTCGAGCACACGGCGGCAGCCCTCCAGCAGAAGGGCGAGGCGCTCCGGGGCCTGGGCCGCAAGGACGAGGCGCTGGGCCAGTTCGACGAGGTGGACGTGCGCTACTGCCAGCACACGGACCCGCGGATGCGGGCCCTCGTGACCGGGGCGCTCATGTCGCGCGCCCTCCTGCTGCTCCGCGAGGAGCGGGTGCTGGAGTCCATCTCCGCGATGGACGCCATCCTCGAACACGTCGGTCCGACCCCCGACCCCCGGCTGCTGGAGGCGTCGCTCTTCGCGAAGTTCCACAAGGAACTCCTGGAGCAGCAGGTGCAGGAGGAGCGCGAGCAGGCCGCCCGGAAGCTGAAGGCGAAAGCGAAGCCGAAGCGGCCCCAGCCCTAGCCGAGCGACTTCCAGAGCCAGGCCATCCGCAGCTCCAGGTCCTCGAACGGAGCCACCCGGATGAGGTCATCCGCGTCGCTGTAGACGCCCAGCTCCAACCAGCGGCCGTCCCGCAGTTGGCTCACGGTCAGGGTGCGCGCCTCCAGGTCCACGAACCACAGGTGCCGGATGCCGATGCGCGCGTAGAACGGCCGCTTGATGCGCTGGTCGTAGCCGCGCGTCGACGGTGAGAGGATTTCACACGCCCAGTCGGGCACGTCCGTCCACTGTCCTTCCGGCAGCGCGGGGACCCGGTCGCGTCGCCAGCCCGCGAGGTCCGGGCTGAACTCCGGAGAGCCCTCCACCCGGATGCCGGGCTCGAGCATGAGCCACCAGCCGCCCGGCCCGCCCTCGCCCAACTGGAACGGCTCATCCAGCTCGCGCAGGATCCTGAAACCGAAATAACCATGCCCGGCCCGGGGCCGCGCATGCGTGTACAACGTTCCGTCGATGATCTCGCCCACCACGCCCTCGGGCAGGGCCTCGATATCAGCGAGGGTCGCGGGACCCCCGAGCGTCTGCGCGCCATGGGCCATGCCTGGAGTGTGGAGACAGCAACGCCGTCTGACAAGCGTCCGGACGGGCGGCGCTACGCCGGCTGCGCGATGAGCAGCGTCTGCAGCGGCAGGTGGCGGATGGGCCGGCTGCTCTGCACGCGGAACCCCGCGTCGTCCAGGAAGCCCTCCACCTCCGCGGGCGTGTACGCCGCCGCTCCCGACGTGAGGAAGTAGTGCAGCCCGATGAGCGGCGCGGACGTCCCCGCCGTGTCGCGCTCCTCGCGCAGGTACTCCAGCACCGCCAGCGTCCCCTTCGACGCCATCGCCCCGCGCACGCGTCGCAGCAGCGCCACGTTCTGCGCGGGCGTCAGGTGGTGCATCACCTGGAACAGCAGCACGGCGTCATACGGCCCGCCCAGCTCCGCGTGCAGCACGTCCCCCTCCCGGTGCGTCACCCGGTGTGACAGCCCCGCCTGGGCGATGATCTCCCGCCCCACGCGCACGCTGCCCTCCAGGTCCAGCACCGTGGCCTTCAATCCCCGGTGCACCCGGCACAGCTCCGCCGCGTACCAGCCGTGCGCGCCGCCCAGGTCCAAGAGCTGCTTCGCCCCACGGGGCAGGGGGATGGCCGCCGCCACCTCCGGCGAGGCCAGCCGCGCCAGCTGGTACATGGCCTGGATGTAGTCGCGCCAGCGCGGGTCGTCCGGAGCGAACTGGTGGATGTCCACCGACTGCCCGCTCTTCACCGCGTTCTCCAGCTGCCCCCACCAGTCCCACTGGGCGTAGTTGAACTCCAGGAACGCGGTGATGGCCTGCGGCGAGCGCGGGTCCAGCCACCGCCGCGCGCGAGGGGCCAGCCGGAAGCGGCCCCGCTGCAGCTCCACCACCTCGCAGGCGATGAGCGCTTCCAGCAGCGCCCGCATGCCCTCGGTGCTCGTCTTGAGCCGGGCTGCCAGCGCCTCCGCGGTCGCCGCGCCGTCCGCCAGCGCCGCGTAGACGCCCAGGCGCGCGCCGGCCATCAGCGTGCGCGACGCCATCATCCCGAAGAAGGCGTGCGCCAGGGGCTGGGGCGCCAGGTTGAGGAAGTCCGCCACCCGCTCCAGGAGGTTGTCCGCCTTGAGGCCCAGCCGCATCGCGCGTCGCTCCTAGGAAGAGGGGGTTTTGCGGGGGGCTACCGGCGGCGTCGGGCGCCGGCCACCGCGGCCACGCCCAGCACCATCACCGCGGCTTCGGGCCCCAGCATGCAGCCCTGGGTCTTCGCCTGACGCACGCCGGTGTACTTGCACTTGCCCACCGCACAGGTGAAGCGCGGGGCGCAGTCACTCGTGCTGCGACAGTCGGTAGGGACGCGGCCCGTGGTGTCCTCGCCCTCCTCGCCGCCGGGATCGTCCCCGGCGTCCGGCGCCGTCTGGGCGAACGCCATCAGGGGGGAGAGCAGGAGGAGACAGGTGAGGAGCCCTGCCGGGCGGATTCGCGAGAAGAGGGAGGACATGAGGCGGGGGCCACCCTAACGCCCCGGCGGCACGCTTGCATCTTTCCACTGAGGGGGACACCCCTCCCGCTCTTCCCGGAATCGCTGGCCGACAGGGCGTCCGAATCTGCTACGGTCCCCCCGCGATGGCGCCTCGAATCCTCGTCGTGGACGACAACCAGGAGCTCCTCTCCCTCCTCACCCAGCTCTTCGAGGACGCCGGGTATGAGGTGGTGGGCGCCAGCCGTGGCAAGCAGGGCATCGAGGCCGCGCGTGCCCAGCCGCCCGGCTGTGCCGTCTTGGACATCCTGCTGCCGGACATGATGGGCTACCACCTGGCGGACACGCTCAGGAAGGACAACCCCCAGCTCCCGCTGCTCTTCATCACGGGTGTCTTCAAGGGCGGCAAGCACGCCAACGAGGCGCGCCAGAAGTACCAGGCGGCCGGCTACTTCGAGAAACCCTTCGAGGCGCAGAAGCTGCTCGAAGCGGTGGCCAAGGTGCTGCCCGCCGAGAAGAAGTCCCCCGCCGCCTCGCTCCAGGACGCCTTCGAGGTGGAGCTGGACATCGACGTGGAGGAGGAGGGCCCCCAGGATGCGATGGAGCTGACGGGCCGCATCAAGGTCACCGGCGGCGGCAACCTCACGGCCGAAATCCGGGGCGCGAACCTCACCGCCACGCCCATGCAGAAGGTGCCCTCCACCCAGGTGCGGGCTCCCACGCCGGGCCGTCCGCCGGATCCGCTGCCGGTGGGCGCGGGCGCGCCGGGAAGCCGCCGGGGCGAGCTGCGCGACAACCTTCCGTCGCTGCTCACCGCCTTCTACCTGTCGCGCGAGACGGGCGAATTGGGCATCCAGCGCGGCAAGGTGAAGAAGGTCGTCTACTTCGAGAATGGCACCCCGGTGTTCGCGCTCTCCAACCTGCTGGCGGACCGCTTCGGCCAGTTCCTGGTGCGCGTGGGGAAGATCAAGGCCGAGCAGCTCCAGGACGCGTCCGCCGTCGCGGCGCTGAGCCACCGGCGCACCGGCGACGTGCTGGTGGAGCGCGCCCTGCTGAAGGACACGGAGCGGCTGTACTACGTGGGCCAGCAGGTGAAGGCCATCATCTACTCGCTCTTCTCCTGGGAGGAGGGCACGTACGTGATGAGCTTCAAGGAGAAGGCCTCCGCGGAGTCCATCAAGCTGGACGTGCACCCGGCGAACCTCATCGTCCGCGGCATCAAGAAGCTCTACAAGCCGGAGCGCCTGCGCCGCCTCCTGCAGCCGGAGGATCGGCTCATCCCCGCCGTCGCCCCCGCCTACGGTCTCAACGAGGTGGAGCTGGAGCGCTGGGAGGCGGAGCTGCTGCCCAAGATTGACGGCAACCGCGTGGTGGCGGAGCTGCTCGCGTTCGCCAACCGCCCGGAGCACGTCGTCTACGGCTTCCTGGTGTCGATGATGGCGCTGGGCATCCTGGACAAGCGCCAGTAGGCGCAGGCCGCGTCCGGCCCCTAAGCTCCGGTGCCGCGAGCTACCCGAGCCGCGAGCCGATCCAGAACAGGCCCAGCGCGCCGGAGCCCAGGGCGACCCCGCGCTGGATCCACAGGCTGAGCCGCGCGCTGGCGCGTGACAGCCCTTCCGCGAACACCAACCCCACCGCGCCCATGCCGATGAGGATGCCCAGCGCGAAGCCGGGCAGGTACGTCCACGCGGACAGGCTCATGCTGCCGCCCACCAGCAGCGGGGGCAGGGCGATGAGCAGCGAGCGCACGCCGCTGATGGCCATGAAGGCCCCGGCGGCGGTGCTCACGGTGTGCACGTGCTCGTGCGGCTTGCGGTCGTGGCCCGGCAGGTGCGGGTGGCCGTGGTCCAGGCTGTTCGGGAAGAGCAGCGCAGTGATGGCCAGCGCCACCAGCACGGCGCCGCCGAACACCTCCGCCCAGCGCTCGAAGGTCTCCGACAGGCCCACGCCCGCGAAGAGGCACACTGCGGCGATGCCGCCCAGCATGGCCGCGTGACCCAGCGCGAAGCGCAGCGCCGTCACCATCGCGATGCGGCGGCGGCCGCCGCCCAGGGTTCCGAGCGTCGCCATGGCGGCGCAGTGGTCCGGCCCCAGGGCATGGAGCAGACCTTGGGTCAGGCCGAGCAGGAAGGCGAGCAGGATGGGAGCCACGACGGCGCACCCTAGCCGTGGTTTAACCGGGTGGCCAGCAGGAGGAAGCACCCCCGCCATGTGCACCGCCTACCCTCGACACTCCGCCGCGCTGCTGCTCCTGGGCCTGCTCGCGCTGTCGGGTTGTTCCAAGGACACGGGTCCGGAGCAGCTCGCCAAGGCCAACGGGCGCTACCAGGAGCTGATCAACCAGAAGGTGCCCCCGAGGGACGCAGCCTGGACGGAGGTCATCTCCCAACTGGAGGCCGTCCCCAAGGACTCCCGGAGCCGTCCGGAGGCCGACAGGCGACTGGCCTCGCTGAAGGCCGCCCGCGAACAGATTCCCGCGCGCCCCCTGGCCCGTCCCGGCGCGACGGGCGCGGGCGCCAGTGAGGTGGAGACCCGGCGCGCCGCTTGCGAGGCGCTCGCCAAGAAGCTGGGCGGCACCACGACGGAGCCGGGCCGTGACCTGCTGCGCAAGGCGCTGGAGGACTGTCAGGCGGAGCTGGTCCGCCTGGAGGCCAACGACCACCCGCCGGGCGAGGAAGGGCACTGACGGAAGGTGCTCGCGGGGTTGAGAAGCCCCCGGGGGCTGGGTATGGAAGCGTCACATGCCCATGCCCCAAGCAGGTGACAAGGCCCCCGGCTTCTCGCTCCCCGACCAGAGCGGCGCCACCGTCTCCCTCTCGCAGCTCAAGGGACGTCACGTCGTCCTCTACTTCTACCCGAAGGACGCGACGCCCGGCTGCACCACGGAGGCGTGCGACTTCCGCGACGAGCACTCCGCGCTGGTGAAGGCCGGCGCCGTGGTGCTGGGCGTGTCGCCGGACAGCACCGCGAGCCACCAGAAGTTCGCCACGAAACAGGGCCTGCCCTTCTCACTCCTGGCGGATCCGGACCACGCGGTGGCGGACGCGTATGGCGTGTGGGGCGAGAAGTCCCTCTATGGCCGCAAGTTCATGGGCCTCATCCGCGCGACCTTCCTCATCGGGCCGGACGGCAAGGTCCTGCGCGTGTGGCCCAAGGTGAAGGTGGCCGGGCACGTCGCGGAGGTGCTGGCCGCGCTCCAGCAGCCCGCTGACGCAGGCCCCAAGGCGCCCGTGGCGAAGCCGGCTCCGGCCGCGAAGCCGGCTCCGGCCGCGAAGCCGGCTCCGGAGAAGAAGCCCGCTGCCGTCAAGAAAGCGGCGGCGAAGAAGGGCTCCGCGCCCAAGGCATTAGCGAAGGCTCCGGTCCGCAAGGGCGCGCGCGCCTGAGGTGGTGCGGGGTGGCGGATTCGCGGTGCACTCCTGGCAGGACAGGGAGGCCGGGACCGTGTATGCCTTCCCCATGGCGGGTCCCTCGCTCCCCGGGAGGGACCGGCCTTTGATTCAGCCCCGTCCAGGCCTTCGGGCCGGACAGCGGGCGACCGGCAAGGCCAGCCGTCGGGTGGGTGCCCGGTGGTTGGCGCGGACGGCATGACCCTTCCTCGGGGATGGCGGAGACGATGAGCATGCGCGAGCGAGGCATTCAGCGGTGGGTGGGGGCGGCGACGGTGGCGGCGGGTGTGCTGCTGGGCACGGCCTGCGGCGGGCTCCCCGAGACGGGTGGCAAGCAGCCGGATGAGGCGCGGGGCGGTGTCTTCGCCCAGCGCGGCGAGCAGCCCGAGGCCCTCTACAACGTGGCCGAGCAGCAGGGGAAGGAAGCCCCCGGGGGTGCGCATCAGGACGGCGCGGCCGCGAAGCTGCCCAAGCACGTGCTGACGGTGGACCGGGGCTACAACGAGACCATCGGGAAGATTGGCTCCAGCATCGACCCGCGCACGCGGGCCACGAACGGTCAGGAGAACAACTCCCTCTGGGACAACACGGGCGGCATGATGGCCCGCCGCTATGGCGCCATGGGCGGCGCCGGCTACTCGCCCGCCGCCGAGGGTCTGGGTGGCTGGGGCGCCTCCACCGCGAGCGAGGGCGTGCGCGGCTACGACGTGCCCTACAGCTACGTCAGCCCGCCCGTCTACCTGCAGCAGCGCTAGTCGTACCGGAGTCCAGGGCGTCCCACCGGCCGGCGTGCCGGCGGGCGCCCACGCTCCGGCCCCGCCACTCCCTTCGGGGAAGCCAAGTGGCCACTCCTTACCGTCGAGGCCCTCAACGCCTCCAGAAGGAGCCAGGTCATGAGTTCCAAAGCCCTCTATCGCTGGACGCTGCTGGGGACCTTCGCCGCCACGGTCGCGCTGGTCGGTCCCGGCTGCAACCGCGACAAGCCCATGATGCCCCGCGAGGGGAGCCGCTACGAGGGCGTCGCCAACACGCAGCAGCCCGGAACGCCCGCGGAGCCGATGGCCGCCCCGCCCGCCACGGGAGGCTCCGGCCAGCAGGGCGCGGATGTCCCCAAGGACAACAAGGGGATGCCGCTGCAGCCAGAGCCCGCGGGTGCCCAGGGGAAGCAGAACGAGATCGGCGCGCCCGGCTTCACCACGCCCCAGGAGCCCACGCGCGATCCGGGGGGACGCAGCAGTTCATCCAAGGCCACCACGACACGGAGTGACGCCTGAGGGCGCCGGGTGCTCTCCATGTTTTACCTACATCGCGATGGCCGGTTTCATGCTCCGTGGCTTGTCGGTATTGCGCGTACCCCTCACTGCGCCTAAGGATGAGCGGCGACAATGGATTGAAGCTCTTGGCTTAGGCTTGTTTGACGCCCTCCCTGCATTCTTCCACCGTGATCGAATCGATACAAATCAAGAACCTGCGTGGAATCCGAGAGGGGCGGCTCAACGAGCTCACCCCATTGACGGTATTGGTAGGTCCCAACAGCAGTGGCAAAAGCACGATCCTTGATGCGTTGCTGATTGCGACCAGCTTGTCGCTTGGCGACGCGGTTGGGCGAGCAGTTCGTAGAAGGACCGAGCGGGATGCAGATGCCCGCTGGCTGCTTTGGCGTCAAGGAGACGATGGGCCAGTAGATCTGACTATTACAAACAGTCAGAAGTCGTCGCGAACGTGCAGACTGACATGGCAGACTGAGGTCCCAGAATCGTTAGCGGAGAAGTTGGCCGGCCAGCGCAAAGAGCGACCATACAGTTCGGTTGAAGCGACTTGCCAGGGCGCTACGCAAGGGATCGTCGCATGGACTGCCTTCGCGGCCGACAATACCTACGAGTTTGCCCAGGTCCCGGAACGTTTGCCGGATGAGTTGAGGCTGGCGCCAAGCGTTCGATTCATCGATATGCGAGGTGGTGGGATGAAAACACCTCTTCCAACTCTTTTCACTGGTGCAGTGACACACGGTCGCAGAGAGGAAGTTCGCGAACTCTTGGAGGCAATAATTCCAGGTCTCCGGAATATCGAGATCCTGGTGAACCCTCAAGGCGAACCAGTCCTGCATCTGATTTATCCAGACCAGAGTGTTCCGGTTGCTTTAGCAGGCGACGGCATACGCTCTATGTTGCGCTTAGGCCTTGAGTTGGCATCCCAGGGACGCGGACTGGCGCTGATTGAGGAGCCTGAGGTTCATCAGCATCCGCGAGCAATTCAGCAGAGCGCAAAGGCATTGATTGCCAGTATGCGGCGTGGAATGCAGATTGTGCTCTCCACCCATAGCTTGGAGTTGATTGACTCCTTGTTGCTTGAGGCCACTGAGGAGGATCTGCAGTTTCTCTCGACCTACCGGCTCAAATTGAACGACGGAGTGCTTGTATCTAGTCGATTCAGTGGGGACAAGATGGCCTTTGCCCGCGGGCAGATCGAGGACGATCTGAGATGAAGCAGGAAGAGTCAGTCATTGTTTGTGAAGGCTATCATGATCGTGCGTTCTGGGATGGCTGGCTGCGGCACCTGGGATGCAACAGTTTGCGGACACCTTCCAAGAACGTGGTCAAGGACCCTTGGGGAAACCGGGTTACGGGGGGCCAGTACGGGTACGAATCCGCGTCGGGAGAATTCGTCCGCATCGTGCCCTGTGGTGGGGATGATTTCGTCCCAGAGGAACTCAGGACCAAGTTGAGCGGACGTGCCACGAAAAAAATTCGCCAACTCGTAGTGAATTACGACGCTGACTCAGATGCGAGAGTCGATGCCATGGCTGGGCACGGCATCCAATCGGCACTTCAATCGGTAGAGAACATCGTGAAGGAGTTTGATCCTCAATTTACGAGGAGCCTCTCTGGAGATTTCCTGTTGGACGGCGGCACGACTACCGTATCCGTCGTGGTTTGGTGGACTCCGGATCCTCATGCTCCAGGACTGCCTTGGAAACACACGCTCGAACGACTCGTGTGTGCCTCTTTGAGCGATGCCTTCCCAGGTAGAGCTGGTGCGGTGGAACAGTGGCTGGCAAGTCGCCCCATGGGCCCCACATCAGGTCCAAAAGAATACGCTTGGTCCAATATGGCGGGATGGTACGCGGAGAAGGGCTGCGAGGCTTTCTATTCGTCCCTCTGGGATGCACCGCAAGTTGTCACAGCACTTAAAAACCGCCTGCTTCAAGCCGGGGCTTGGCAGGTCGCCCAGGCCGCAGCATCGTAGCAATGGTTGGATTGGTACTCGGCGCAGCTGATGTCAATCCATGGTTGTTGATAGCAATAGGCGGCTTCAGCGCGACGCGAGCATGACCTCCGTGGGGTCCTTGCCGGTGAACGCACTGGCAAGGCCCTGCGCGAGGGCGCGGTGCGCGGTGTCGCCCAGCGTGGCGAGCCGGTTCTCCGCGGGGTGCGCGAAGCGGGCGGCGAGCGCGTCCAGGCGCCGGTGCGCTTCGGTGATGCGCGAGCGCGGGACGCGGCCGGACTCCACCGCCTTCACCAGCGCTTCGATGGCGCCGCGCTGCACGTCCGCGCGGTGGCACACGAGGAACAGGTCCACGCCCGCGAGCGTGCCCTGCACCGCGGCCTCCGCCACCGAGTAGTGGTCCGCGATGGCCTTCATCTCCAGGTCGTCGCTGACGAGCACGCCGTCGAAGCCCAGCTCCTGGCGCAGGATGCCGTGCAGCGCGCGGTGGCTCATCGTCGCGGGCACGCCGTGCTCCAGCGCATCGAACAGCACGTGCGCCGTCATCAGCGACGCGAGCCCCGCCTTGGCGAAGGCCTGGAAGGGCACCAGCTCCACGCGGCGCAGGCGCTCCAGGTCGTGCGGCAGCCGGGGCAGGGTGAGGTGGCTGTCCGTCGTCGTGTCGCCATGTCCCGGGAAGTGCTTCCCGCAGGACGCGACGCCGCCTGCCTCCAGTCCGCGCGCGAGCGCCACGCCCAGCCGGCCCACCTCGTGCGGGTCGCGGCTGAAGCTGCGGTCGCCAATCACGGGGTTGGCTTCGTTGGTGTCCACGTCGAGGACGGGCGCGAAGTCCCAGTCGAAGCCCACCGCGCGCAGTTCGTGCGCGAGCAGCCGGCCCACGCGTTCGGCCAGGGCCTCGTCGCCGCGCTGTCCCAGCTCTCGCATGGGCGGCAGCGCGGTGAAAGGCTCGCCGCGAAGGCGCGCCACCCGGCCGCCCTCCTGGTCCACGGAGAGGATGAACGGCCTGCCCGCGCGCACCTTCAGCTCATGGCACAGCGCCGCCGTCTCCTGGGCGGTGCCCACGTTGCGCTTGAAGAGGATGGCGCCGTAGACGCCGTCGTCCATCAGCGACGCGAGGTCGGCGTCGATGCGGGTGCCAGGAAAGCCCACCATGAAGAGGCGGGCGCAGTCGCGATAGAGGGCGGAAGCAGGGCTCACGGCCACGCAGTGTGGCAGAGCGCGGCGCACGTGGGGCAACCCACGCGCATCACGAGCGTCGGCTGCCTGTCAGGGCGCGGAGCAACCAGCGCATGGCGTGGAAGTGTGCCCTTGAGGTGGCACGCCCGTCAGGTGGCAGGGGGGGGACGACTCTCGTCCCCATGACGCGCGCCCCCGCTACTTGCGCAGCAGCGTGCCCTCGAAGAAGAACGCCAGGCACGCGGCCAGGATGAGCCACGTCCACAGCGGCACCGCGGGCTTGTCCGCGTCCCCCGTGGAGGCCTTCACCGTGTCCTCGCCGAAGTAGGCCGTCAGCGTGTCCTGGGGCACGCGGGACAGGTCGCTCTCCGCGGGGTCCAACGTGGCGGCGAAGTCCAGCGCGGCCACGGGCTTGCCGTCCGCGCCCACCACCGTGTGCACGCCCGGCTCCACCGTGGGGCCCGCGACGAACGAACCGTCCGGCTGTGCCTTCACCGGCACCTCGCTCCCGTCCGGCGCACGCACCGCGGCCACCTTCTGCGTGCCCTCGGGACGGAGCGTCACCGTCTCGCCCACGCGCACCCGCACCTCCTCGCGCTCCTCCAGCGAGCCCGTGAGGTACGCGGCGAAGCGCTGCATCAACGGCAGGAAGCTCGTGCGGATGGCGAAGTCGCTCCAGTCGCGGTCCACCGTGCTGGTGAACAGCGCCACGCGCCCCTTGCCCCGGCGCGCCACCGCCACCGCGGGCGCCCCGTCCTCGTACGTGGCCAGCACCTGGCTCGTGCCCGGCGCGGACGGGCTGTCCGCCTCCAGCAGCATGTACTTGTAGAAGCGCGCCCCGATGAGCCCCTCCTCCGCGCGGCCGGTGAAGGGCGCGAACAGCGGATGGTCCACCTGCACCTGCGCCAGCTTCGCCGTCTTCGTCTCCGCGTCGGGGTCCTCGCGCTCGGCGCTCGTGCGCACGAGCCGCAGGGGCCGAGGCAGCAGCGCGCCCAGCCGCTGGTTGTACGCCTCCGGGTTCACGTGGTCGCCCACGCTCACGAAGAGGCCGCCGCCGTTCTCCGCGAAGGCCGTCAGCTTCGCCGCCTCCTCCACCGAGGGCGCGGGCGCGTTGAGCAGCAGCACCAGGTCATACGCGGTGAAGTCCTCGCGCAGCCCCACCTCCGCGTCGCGCACCGCCACGTCCACCGGCGAGCCCGGCGACGTGAGCGCCGCGTCCACGAAGAAGGCCTCGTCGCGGTAGCGCGTCGCGTGCGGCGAGCCGTTCACCACCAGCGCCTTCAGCCCGCGCGGCACCGGCAGCACGAAGGCCCGCCGGTCATCCTCCGCCAGCGCGTCCGGCGCCAGCGTCACCGCGCCCACCACCGTGCCCCCTTGAGGGAAGCGCACCGTCAGCGTCTTCTGCGTCGTGCCCCCGGCCGGGACGTCCACGAAGCCCTTGGCCAGCGTGGACTCGCCCACGCGCACCGCGGCCTCCAGGTCCTTCACCGGCGTCGCGCCGAAGTTCCGCACCGTGAACGTGAACTGGTACGAGCGCGGACCCGCCTGGAGCGCGGGCTCCACCCGCAGGTCCACGAGCGCGTGGTTGTCCAGCGACTCGCGGCCGGACGCCACGTCGCGCAGCACCACCTCCGGCTTCACCAGCTCGCCCGTGGGGCCCTTCACCGTGGGCGGCGGCGCTTCCAGCCGGAAGCCCGTGGCCGTCATGTCGGAGACCACCACCAGGCGCTTGCCCGCCATCGGGCTCTCCTCCAGCGCCCGCGCCGCCAGGTCCAGGCAGCGCGACAGGTCCGCCGTTCCGTACGTGGGCTTCGCCTCGTCCACGAGCGCGCGCAGCCGCGCCCGGTCGAAGCCCGGTGGGGGCGGCGTCTCCGGCGAGCCCGTGCACACCAGCACCGTCGCGGGCTCCTCCGGCAGCAGGTCCTTCAGCGCGTCGCGCGCCTCGTCCCGGCCCTTCTCGAAGAGCGGCGTGCCGTCCGACCAGCGCATGGACAGCGACGCATCCAGGATGATGGCCGTGGCGGCGGGGCCCCGCGTCACCGTGGCCGCCTGCGCGTCGCGGCTGAACTCCGGCCGCGCGAGCGCCAGCGGGATGGCCAGCAGGATGAGCGTGCGCAGCGTGTAGAGCAGCAGCCGCTTCAGCTTGAGGCGGCTCGCCGTGCGCTTCTGGCTGCGCAGCACGAACGCCATCGGCCCGAACGGATGCGCCCGGGGCCGGCGCCGGTCGAACAGGTGCACCAGCACGGGGATGAGCGCACCCAGCGCGCCCAAGAGGAACCACGGGTTGCCGAACGTCACCTGCGCCTCCCGCGACGCCCCAGGAAGCGCAGCAGCACGTCATCCAACCGCTCGTCGGTGCGCACCAGCTCGTAGTCCACGTCCGCCTCGGCGCACTTCGCCTTCACGTCCGCGAGGAACGCGCCGAACTCCTCCAGGTAGCTCTGCCGGATTTCACGCGGGTTCACCTCGATGCGGCCCTCGCCCTCCATGTCCAGGAAGAGCGTGGGGTCATCGAAGGGGAACGTCAGCTCCGCGGGGTCCACCAGGTGGAACACCGCCACGTCGTTCTTGCGCTGCCGCAGCGCGAGCACCCGCTTCAGCGCCTCCTGCCGCTCGTCCAGCAGGTCCGACAGCACGATGACGGTGGAGCGCCGGGGCAGCACCTCCGCCAGGTGATCCGCCGCGCTGCCCAGGTCCGTGGGGCCCTTCGCCTCGGTGTGCTCCAGCGCGTCCAGCAGCACGTTGAGGTGGCCCGCCGACGCGCGCGGGGGCACGTCTCGAAACGCGCCGCCCACCATCACCGCGAGCCCCGCCGCGTCCTGCTGCCGCACGAGCAGGTAGCTGAGCGCGCCCGCGAGCGTCTTCGCCACCTCCAGCTTGGACAGGGCCCCGCTCTGGTAGCCCATGGACGCGGACGCATCCACGACCATCACCGAGCGCAGGTTCGTCTCATGCTCGAAGCGCTTGACGTAGTACTTGTCGAACTTGCCGTACGCCTTCCAGTCCAGGTGCCGCAGCTCGTCGCCGGGGGCGTACTCCTTGTGCTCCGCGAACTCCACGCTCTGGCCCTGATGCGGGCTCTTGTGGAGGCCGGACAGCACGCCCTCCATCACCGCGCGGGCGCGCAGCTTCACGCCCTGGAGGCGGGACAGCGTCTGGGCGTCGAGCAGCGCCATGGCGTGGACGGGCGGACTAGCCCTTCACCACCGTGAGGAGCTGGTCGACGATCTTCACCGACGTGATGCCTTCGCTCTCCGCGGTGAAGTTCGGCAGCACGCGGTGGCGCAGCACGGGCCTCGCCAGCGCACGGACGTCCTCCACCGTGGCCACGAAGCGGCCATTCAGGATGGCGCGCGCCTTGGCCGCCAGCACCAGGTACTGGCTCGCGCGAGGCCCCGCGCCCCACGACACGTTCTTCGCCACGAAGTCCGGCGCGCCCGCTTCCTTGGGGCGCGTGTGGCGCACCAGCTCCACCGCGTAGCGCACCACGTGGTCCGGCACCGGCACGCGGCGCACCAGCTCCTGGAGCGCGAGGATGCGCTCGGGCGAGAGGATCTTCTCCAGCTTCGGAGGGGCGCCGGAGGTGGTGCTCTTGACGATCTGCACCTCCTCCTCGGCGGAGGGGTAGCCCACGTCCACCAGGAACATGAAGCGGTCCAGCTGCGCCTCGGGGAGGGGATAGGTGCCCTCCTGTTCAATGGGGTTCTGCGTGGCGAAGACGAGGAAGGGCAGCTCCAGCGGGTAGGTCCTTCCGCCGGCGGTGATGCGGTACTCCTGCATCGCCTGGAGGAGCGCGGCCTGCGTCTTGGGCGGCGTGCGGTTGACCTCGTCCGCGAGGATGATGTTCGCGAACAGGGGCCCCTGCATGAAGCGGAAGGAGCGGCGGCCCGTCGTCTTGTCCTCTTCCAGGATGTCCGTGCCGGTGATGTCCGACGGCATCAGGTCCGGAGTGAACTGGATGCGGTTGAAGGAAAGGTTGAGCACGTCCGCCAGCGTGGAGATGAGCAGCGTCTTCGCCAGGCCCGGCACGCCCACGAAGAGGCAGTGGCCACGGCTGAAGAGCGAAATCAGCAGGTGCTCCACCACGTCACGCTGGCCGACGACGCGCTTTTCAATCTGTTCGACGATCGCGTTGCGGGCCTGGGCCTGTCTCTTATACAATCTGACGCTGCCGACGACTAGTC